>NZ_JOGV01000002.1:0-331001 GCF_000721365.1 Streptomyces sp. NRRL F-5650
GCCCCCGACCTCGGCCCCCGTCCCGACCCCTACTCCGACCCGGACCCCAAGCCCACCCCCACCCCCGCCCGTGGCTTCGACGCCGTGGCCGAGGCCGTGCTCGGGGACGCGCCGCTCACCGCGCCGGGCGATGCCACCACCCCGGCACTGCTCGCGGAGCCGACGGCCCGTATCAACGAGGCCGTCAAGGAGGGGCGTACGCAGGACGCGGCTCGGCTCGCGGAGCAGACGGCGGCGGAGGCCTCGGACACGCTGGGGCCGGAACACCCCGAGGTGCTCCGGCTCCGGGAACTCACCGCGTACATCGCCTACTTGTCGGGCGATCCGGACCGTGCCTTCCGGCTGTCCATGGACCTGGTCCGGATACACCGGCGTTCGGGCGACGCCGAGGCCGCGTACGGCAACGTGCAGAGCGCGGCGACCGCCTGGCGCGGTGTGCGCGACCCCGCACGGGGCCTGGAACTGGGACACGACCTGGTCGGCCTGTGGGGCGAACTCGCCGCCGACGGCGGCCCGGCCGCGGAGGAGGCCGAGGAGCTGGAGTCCGTCCGCGCCCGCATGGGCCGCCTCACCGCACGCGCCCGCGTCGAGGCGGGCTGACCCGCGCCCCGGGCGGTCCGCCGCCGGTTCCTACTTCGACAGTTCCCAGACCGCGTAGGCGATCGCGTCGCTGTTGCGGTCCAGGGCCGTGTCGTTGATGTTGGCGGTCGTGTCGCAGGACGAGTGGTAGCAGCGGTCGAACGGCTGGCCCACGGTGCCGCCCCACTTGGCCGCCTGTGCGGACGTCTTGCGGTAGTCCGCGCCGCTGAAGAGGCCGCCCACGGGGACGCCCGCGCTCTTGAAGGGCGCGTGGTCGGAGCGGCCGTCGCCCTCGGTCTCGATCTCCGTGGCGATGCCGAGGCCGGCGAAGTAGTCCTTGAACGTCTTCTCGATCGTGGGATCGTCGTCGTAGACGAAGTAGCCGGGGTTCGGGGACCCGATCATGTCGAAGTTCAGGTAGCCGCTGATCTTCGCGCGTTCGGCCGAGCCGAGGCTGTTGACGTAGGCACGGGAGCCGACGAGCCCCAGTTCCTCCGCGCCCCACCAGGCGAAGCGCAGGTGCTTGGCGGGCTGGTAGCCGGACCGGGCGACGGCGAGCGCGGTCTCCAGGACGGCGGAGGAGCCGGAGCCGTTGTCGTTGATACCGGGCCCGGAGGTGACGCTGTCCAGATGTGACCCGGCCATGACAACCTGATTGGCGTCGCCGCCGGGCCAGTCGGCTATCAGGTTGTACCCGGTGCGGCCGGAGGCGGAGAACTGCTGGAGCCGGGTGGTGAACCCGGCCGCGTCCAGCTTGGCCTTCACGTAGTCGAGCGAGGCCTGGTAGCCGGCGCGGCCGTGGGCGCGGTTGCCGCCGTTCGCCGTGGCGATCGACTGCAACTGCGCCAGGTGGGCCTTGACGTTGGCTATGGGTATGTCGGGCGCGGCGGCGGCCGCCGGGTGCGCGGGGGCGGGGGCCGCGCCGGCGACGGAACCGGCGGTCACCAGTGCGGCGACGGCGACGGCGGCGGCCGTCAGTGCGCGTCCGGAAGGCAGGAGCTTCATGTGGGGGGCTCCGAATTCCAAGGGGGCCCCGGTGAAGGGACCCCGCAGTGAATGGGGTGCCTGGATGGTGCGGGCGGGGCTGACCGCCCGTCAAGACCGTTATTCGGCCACCGCGTCGCACATACCGGAAGCCTCCGCTCCCGGCCTCGGGCCGGTCAGTCCCCTAGTGGACGCAGAACTCGTTCCCCTCCGGGTCCGTCATCACCACCCACTCCCCGCCCGGTTCCTTCACCTGGCGCTGCACGCTCGCCCCCAGCGACTGGAGCCGGGCGACCTCCTCCTCGCGCCGTCCCTCCGTCGCGTGCACGTCGAGGTGGAGCCGGTTCTTGCCGGTCTTGGCCTCCGGGACGCGCTGGAACAGCAGCCGGCGCCCGAGCCCGGTGCCGCTCTCCTCCTGGAACGGGTCGTCGGGGTGCCGTACGGCGGCCAGGTCGCGCCAGGCGCGGCGCCCGTGCGCCTCGACGGTCAACTCCGCGGGTACCGCCCCGAAGCCCAGCAGTTTCTCGATGAGGGCGCTGTTGTCCTCCACCTCGTAGTGGAGGGCCGCGGCCCAGAACTCCGCCTGAGCGTGCGGTGCGGTCGCGTCGATGACGACTTTGAAGTGCAGCGGGGCCGGCTGTGAGGTCGAGGTCGATGTCATGTAACCACTTATACTGGTTTCATGAGCGAACGGGCAGGGGAATCGCGGAAAAGGCGGGCGGAGGGGCGGGAGGCGGCGCAGCGGTCGTCCCCGGGGCGGCCCCCCGGACTGACGCTGGTGTCCCGCGAGGGGAGGCCCTACCGCTTCGACCCGGGTGCGCTCTGCCTCGAACTGCTGCCGACCGGGGGCCCCGGCGCCTTCGCGCGCTGGGAGGTGCTGCACGAGCCCGCCGACCTGGTGACCTGGGCGGAGCGCAGCCGTCTGCCGGACGGCCTAGACCTGACCGTGGACCGTGCGGACGTGGCGCGGGCCAGGACCCTGCGCGACGCCCTCTTCCTCCTGACCGCCGACCGGGCCCACGGACGTGCGCTCCACCCCGGCCATCTGGACGCCGTCAACGCCGCGGCGGCCGAACCCCCGCTGGTCACCCGCCTCGAACCGGACGGCAGCCGTGGCTGGGCCCCCGGGGCCACGGGCGCCGGCCTGCTGTCCACGGTGGCGCGCGACGCGATCGACCTGTTCACCGGCCCGTACGCGGACCGCATCCGTGAGTGCGGCGCCCACAACTGCCGTCTGCTGTTCGTCGACACCTCACGCCCCGGCCGCCGCCGCTGGTGCGCGATGGAGCACTGCGGCAACCGGGAGAAGGTGCGGGCACACCGCGCACGGCAGACACCGGACAAGCGCTGACCCGGCGCCCCGCGCGGGGCTACGGCTTGGCCGCCCCGACGTCACGCTGCCCGGGCGTACCAGGCGTGCCGGGCGTACCGGGTGTGTCGGCTGCGTCGGGCGCGCCGGGCGCATCGAGCGACGAGGTGGAGGCGGCGGAGGCGGCGGAGGAGACGGAAGGGGCAGCGGCCGGCCTGCCGGAGGCCACGATCCCCTGCTCCCGGGCGGCAGCGTCCCCCTTGACCGGCGGTACGCCCGCGCCCGCCCGGTCCAGTTGCTCCCGCAGGGCCCGCGCCGTCCGGCGGGCCGTGCGCAGCGCGTCCCAGGTGAGCAGCGTCAGCGCCAGCCAGACCAGCGCGAAGCCGGCCCAGCGCTCGGGCGGCATGGCCTCCCCGAAGTACAGGACGCCGAGCACGAACTGGAAGACCGGCGCCAGGTACTGCAACAGCCCCAGCGTGGACAGCGGCACCCGGATCGCCGCCGCGCCGAAGCAGACCAGCGGGATCGCGGTGACGACGCCGGTCGCGGCGAGCAGGGTCGAGTGGCCGGGGCCCTCCGTGGTGAAGGTGGACTCGCCCTGCGCGCCGAGCCACAGCAGGTAGCCGAGGGCCGGCAGGAACTGGATGGCCGTCTCGGCGGCGAGCGACTCGACGCCGCCGAGGTTGACCTTCTTCTTCACCAGGCCGTACGTGGCGAAGGAGAAGGCGAGGCAGAGGGAGATCCACGGCGGCTGCCCGTAGCCGACGGTGAGGACGAGCACGGCGGCGAAGCCGGTGCCGACCGCCGCCCACTGTGCGGGCCGCAGCCGCTCCTTGAGCAGCAGCACGCCCATCGCGATGGTGACCAGCGGGTTGATGAAGTAGCCGAGCGAGGCCTCGACGACGTGGCCGCTGTTCACGGCCCAGATGTAGACGCCCCAGTTCACGGTGATGACGGCGGTGGCCACCGCCACCAGGACGAGCCTGCGCGGCTGCCGCAGCAACTCGCCGGCCCAGGCCCAGCGCCGTACGAAGAGCAGGGCGACGGCGACGAAGACGAGGGACCAGACCATCCGGTGGGCGAGGATCTCACCGGCCCCGGCGGGCTTGAGCAGCGGCCAGAAGAGGGGGACGAGCCCCCACATCCCGTACGCCGCGATGCCGTTCAGCAGACCTATGCGCTGCTCACTCCTGGACGACCCGGCCACGGGCACCTCCTTGTCGCACACGGCATGCCGGGGACGGGGGAGGCATGCCAGGACGAAGGTAGCGCCGCACCCGGCCGCCTGTCATGCCCGTATCGCAATACGGTCATGACAGGCGAGGCGGGCGGGAAAGGCGGAGGTCAGCCCTTGAGCGCGGCGGCGACGGCCTCCGAGAGCGGTGTCGTCGGGCGGCCGGCCAGCCGGGACAGGTCGCCGGTGGAGACGACCAGCTCGCCCTTGGCGATGGAGGCGTCCACGCCCGCGAAGACGTCCGCGAGCGGTCCGGGCACCCCGGCGCCGGTCAGGATGCCGGTGTAGGCCTCGACGGAGACGGGGTTGTAGACGATCTCCCGGCCCGTCTGCCGGCTCAGCTCGGCGGCGTACTCGGCGAAGCTCCACGCCTCGTCGCCGCCCAGCTCGTACGCCTTGTTCTCGTGACCCTCGCCGGTCAGGACGGCGACGGCGGCGGCCGCGTAGTCGGCGCGGGAGGCGGAGGAGATCCGGCCCTCGCCGGCCGCCTGGACGACGGCACCGTGCTCCAGGACCGGGGCGAGCTGCTCGGTGTAGTTCTCGTGGTACCAGCCGTTGCGCAGCAGCACGTACGGCACGCCCGAGCCGGTCAGCACCGCCTCGGTGGCGCGGTGGTCGTCGGCGAGCGTCGCCTTGAGGGTCTCGGGTGCGCTGGTGTAGGCGAGCAGCGCGACACCGGCCTTCTTCGCCGCGTCGATCACGACCGTGTGCTGCCGGACGCGGCCCTTGTCGAACTCGTTGCCGGAGACCAGCAGGACCCGGTCGCCGGCGGTGAACAGGCCGTCGAAGGTCTCGGGGGCGTTGTAGTCGGCGACCGCGATCCGTACTCCGAGGGCGGCGAGGTCGGCGGCCCGGTCGCGGTCCCGGACGACCGCGGTGACCTGGTCGGCCGGCACCTTCTCCAACAGTTGCCGCACGACGTGGCGGCCGAGGTGTCCGGTGGCTCCGGTGACGACGATGCTCATGGTTTCAGTGCTCCTGGTGGGGGTTCGTTGTCACTAACCCTACGGGCCGCGCTAACTAACGGAAAGTGCCCACTTTCAAGTAAGGTACTTACCCGGACGTAAGCCGGGAGCAGGAAGTCGGTAGCCAGGAGTCAGGACCTGTGCCGGAGGGGCCCGGACGGAAGTCGTCCGGGCCCCTCCGGCACAGCGGTGGACGGCGCTCTCGTCAGCCGACGACCGTCCAGGTGTCGTTGCCGGCGAGCAGCGCCGCGAGGTCCCCCTTGCCGTTCTGCTCGACGGCGGTGTCGAGCTGCTCGGACATGAGCGTGTCGTAGACCGGCCGCTCGACCGACCGCAGGACGCCGATCGGCGTGTGGTGCAGGGTGTCCGGGTCGGCGAGCCGGGAGAGCGCGAAGGCCGTGGTCGGGGACGCGGCATGCGCGTCGTGGACCAGGACGTCCGACTCGTTGTCCGCGGTCACGGTGACGACTTCCAGGTCCCCGCTGCGCGGATCCCGTACGACACCCTTGGCGCCGTCGGCGCCGAAACGGATCGGCTGCCCGTGCTCCAGGCGGATCACCGCCTCCTCGGCGCGCTGGTTGTCCTTGAGGGCGTCGAAGGCGCCGTCGTTGAAGATGTTGCAGTTCTGGTGGATCTCGATCAGGGCGGTGCCCGGGTGCTCGGCGGCCTGCCGCAGCACCTCCGTGAGGTGCTTGCGGTCCGAGTCGACGGTCCGGGCGACGAAGGACGCCTCCGCGCCGAGGGCCAGCGAGACCGGGTTGAACGGCGCGTCCAGCGAGCCCATCGGGGTCGACTTGGTGATCTTGCCGACTTCTGAGGTCGGCGAGTACTGGCCCTTCGTCAGGCCGTAGATCCGGTTGTTGAACAGCAGGATCTTGAGGTTGACGTTGCGGCGCAGGGCGTGGACGAGGTGGTTGCCGCCGATGGAGAGGGCGTCGCCGTCGCCGGTGACGACCCACACGCTCAGGTCCCGGCGCGAGGCGGCGAGCCCGGTGGCGATGGCGGGGGCGCGGCCGTGGATGGAGTGCATCCCGTAGGTGTTCATGTAGTACGGGAAGCGGGAGGAGCAGCCGATGCCGGAGACGAAGACGATGTTCTCCTTCGCCAGCCCGAGCTGGGGCATGAAGCCCTGCACGGCGGCGAGGATCGCGTAGTCGCCGCAGCCGGGGCACCAGCGCACTTCCTGGTCGGACTTGAAGTCCTTCATGGACTGCTTGCCCTCGGCCTTCGGCACGAGCTGGAGCAGTGCGTTGGTGTCAGCCATCGATGGCCTCCTTCAGGACCGTGGCGAGCTGTTCCGCCTTGAACGGCATGCCGTTGACCTGGTTGTACGACTGGGCGTCGACCAGGTACCTCGCCCGGATCAGGGTGGCGAGCTGGCCCAGGTTCATCTCCGGGACCACGACCCTGTCGAACCGCGCGAGCACCGCGCCGAGGTTGGCCGGGAAGGGGTTGAGGTGCCGCAGGTGGGCCTGGGCGATCTCCTCGCCGGCGGTGCGCAGCCGGCGCACGGCCGCGGTGATCGGGCCGTACGTCGAGCCCCAGCCCAGCACCAGCGTCCGCGCGCCGTCCGGGTCGTCGACCTCCAGGTCGGGGACGTCGATGCCGTCGACCTTCGCCTGCCGGGTGCGGACCATGAAGTCGTGGTTGGCCGGGTCGTAGGAGATGTTCCCGGTGCCGTCCTGCTTCTCGATGCCGCCGATCCGGTGTTCGAGCCCCGGCGTGCCCGGCACCGCCCAGGGCCGCGCGAGGGTCTGCGGGTCGCGCTTGTACGGCCAGAACACCTCGGTGCCGTCGTCCAGGGTGTGGTTCGGCCCCTGCGCGAACCGCACCGTCAGATCCGGCAGCTCGTCCGGCTCGGGGATCCGCCACGGCTCGGAGCCGTTGGCGAGGTAGCCGTCGGAGAGCAGGAAGACCGGCGTGCGGTACGTCAGCGCGATCCGCGCGGCCTCCAGTGCGGCGTCGAAGCAGTCGGCCGGGGTGCGGGGGGCGACGACCGGGACCGGCGCCTCGCCGTTGCGCCCGTACATCGCCTGCAGCAGGTCGGCCTGCTCGGTCTTGGTCGGCAGGCCGGTGGAGGGGCCGCCGCGCTGGATGTCCACCACCAGCAGGGGCAGTTCCAGACTCACCGCCAGCCCGATCGTCTCGCTCTTGAGCGCCACGCCGGGGCCGCTCGTCGTCGTCACGGCCAGCGAACCGCCGAAGGCCGCGCCGAGCGCCGCGCCGATCCCGGCGATCTCGTCCTCGGCCTGGAAGGTGCGCACGCCGAAGTTCTTGTGCCGGCTCAGCTCGTGCAGGATGTCGGACGCCGGGGTGATCGGGTACGAGCCCAGGAACAGCGGCAGGTCCGCCTGCCGGGACGCGGCGATCAGACCGTAGGCCAGGGAGAGGTTCCCGGAGATGTTGCGGTAGGTGCCGGGCGGGAACGCCGTCGCCGCCGGCGCCACCTCGTAGGAGACCGCGAAGTCCTCCGTGGTCTCGCCGAAGTTCCAGCCCGCCCGGTAGGCCGCGATGTTGGCGGCGGCGATGTCGGGCTTCTTGGCGAACTTCGACTTCAGGAACTTCTCCGTGCCCTCGGTGGGCCGGTGGTACATCCAGCTCAGCAGCCCGAGCGCGAACATGTTCTTGGAGCGCTCGGCCTCCTTGCGGCTGAGGTCGAACTCCGTGAGCGCCTCGACGGTCAGCGTCGTCAGCGGCACCGGATGCAGCCGGTAGCCGTCGAGGGAGCCGTCCTCCAGCGGGGAGGTGTCGTAGCCGACCTTCTGCATCGCCCGCTTGGTGAACTCGTCCGTGTTGACGATGATCTCCGCGCCCCGCGGCAGGTCGCCGACGTTCGCCTTCAGCGCGGCCGGGTTCATCGCCACCAGCACGTTGGGCGCGTCGCCCGGGGTCAGGATGTCGTGGTCGGCGAAGTGGAGCTGGAAGGACGAGACGCCGGGCAGGGTGCCGGCGGGCGCCCGGATCTCGGCCGGGAAGTTCGGGAGCGTCGACAGGTCGTTGCCGAAGGACGCCGTCTCCGACGTGAATCGGTCGCCGGTGAGCTGCATCCCGTCGCCCGAGTCACCCGCGAACCTGATGATCACCCGGTCGAGCCGGCGGACGTCCTTCGCCCCGACCGGTTTGCGCTGCGCTCCCACGACGGTCTCGTCGGTACCGTCGGCCTGCTCCGCTGGGCTGCTGACCTGGCTGGTCACTTACTGGACCTCCCTCGGGACGGCTGTCCGGGGACTGGTCTCCCACCGACCGGTCCCGGGATCAACACTACGTCCGCACACCATGACTTCAGGTGGACATTCGGATGATGGACACGACGTCGAGACGGAGCGCGGCCCCGGAATTCCGGGGCCGCGAGGCGTGGGCCGCCCGTGTCAGGAATTGAGATAGGTGAGCACGGCGAGCACCCTTCGGTGGTCACCGTCGCTCGGGGACAGGCCCAGCTTCATGAAGATGTTGCTCACGTGCTTCTCGACGGCGCCGTCGCTGACGACGAGCTGCCGGGCGATCGCCGAGTTGGTCCGGCCCTCGGCCATGAGGCCCAGCACCTCCCGCTCCCGGGGGGTGAGCCCCGCCAGCACGTCCTGCTTGCGGCTGCGCCCGAGCAACTGCGCGACCACCTCCGGGTCCAGCGCCGTACCGCCCTGTGCCACGCGCACCACCGCGTCCACGAACTCCCGCACCTCGGCCACGCGGTCCTTGAGCAGATAGCCGACGCCCCGGCTGGAACCGGCCAGCAGTTCCGTCGCGTACCGCTCCTCCACGTACTGCGACAGCACCAGCACGCCGAGCCCGGGATGCGCCTTGCGCAGCCGCACCGAGGCCCGCACCCCCTCGTCGGTGTGCGTCGGCGGCATCCGTACGTCCGCCACCACGACGTCGGGCAGCTCGCCCTGCGCGTCCAGCTCGGTGATGGTCTTGATCAGTGCCTCGGCGTCGCCGACACCGGCCACGACGTCGTGCCCGCGGTCGGTCAGCAACCGGGTCAGCCCCTCTCGGAGCAGCACTGAATCCTCGGCGATGACCACCCGCACCCTGTCCTCCACGATCTCGGCCCCCCACAGCCCGTGCACCTCACGGTCCGCGCGGCCCGCGCCGCGTCCACGAACCGTCCGTGCGACGGGTCCAGCATCCCAGCATCCGGGGCCGGACGCCCTCAGGGCGCGGGAACTCCGGGAGACCGGCCCCGATCAGGCCGCCCGATGGCCGGTTTCCCGACGGGTTCCCGAGCACTTCCCGACCACGCCGTTCCGACCCCCACGGCCGGGGGAAGGGGCCGGGGGCGCAGGCCGGCGCCTGGGCCCTGGAATGAGCCCCGTGCTGAGGCGGGCGCCGGAGTCGGGGCCGCCGCCGGGCCGGGTGCGCCCGGGCGCCAGGGCCGACGCCGGGGCTCAGGGCTCAGGCCGGGGGCGGCGCCGGGGCGATGAGGCGCCGGGCGGGCAGGACACGGGGGGCGACACGACACGGGCCCAGGGATGGTGTCCGCCCCGGTACCGGCTTCAGCCGCAGCGGCGGCGTCCGTGCCGGTCACGCGGCCCGGCCCCCGCGCCGGTCACGCGTCCCGGCCCCGTGACGGAGCCGAGCCGCGCGGCGACGCCGGATGCCGAGCAGGGCAGACGGTGACCGGGGTGGGCGGAGGGACGGTGACCGGGGCGGTCGGAGCATGACTGAGGTCGGTCAGAGCATGACCGAGGGCGGTCAGATGTTGGCCGGGTCGGTCCGCCACGGCAGTTCCGCCGTGATCCGCGTCGGCCCCCCGGCCGGCGAGTCCACCACGAGGATCCCGTCGACCGCGTCGAGCCGCTCCGCCAGACCGGCCAGCCCCGAACCGGCCGACGCGTCCGCACCGCCCACGCCGTTGTCCACGACCTGGAGCATCAGCCGGCTCTCCGCCCGCCACACCTCCACCGCGGCCCACGTGGCCCGCGCGTGCTTGCTGATGTTCTGGAGCAGCTCCGAGACCGTGAAGTAGGCGATGCCCTCGATCGCCGACGCCGGTCGCTCCGCCAGGTCGACCTCCACCCGCACCGGTACCGTGCAGCGCGAGGCGACCGCCGACAGCGCCGCGTCCAGACCCCGGTCGGTGAGGACCGCGGGGTGGATGCCGCGGGCCAGGTCCCGCAGCTCCTGGAGCGCCGTCTTCACCTCGCCGTGCGCCTCGTCCACCATGACGGCCGCGGCCCGGGGGTCCTCCTTCAGCTTCTCCTTGGCCAGCCCCAGATCCATGGCGAGGTTGACGAGGCGGGCCTGCGCCCCGTCGTGCAGGTCGCGCTCGATGCGCCGCAGGTCGGCCGCGGCCGTGTCCACCACGACCCCCCGGTCCGACTCCAGCTCCACGACCCGCGTCGCCAGCCTCGACGGCCCCAGCAGCCCGTGCACCATGACCCGGTCCACCGTCGTCAGCGCCCGCACCAGCCACGGCGTGACCAGCGTGAACAGCAGCCCGATCACCGCCGTCACGGCGATCTCGAACGGGTTGTCGAGGTAGATCCGGTGCGTCTCGTCGCCGTAGAGCTGGAGCCCGTCCTGACCGGCGTACATCGGGAACACCCAGAACCACAGCGGGTACGTCAGCATCGCCCACCCGGTCGCCCAGAAGGTCACGGACACGGCGAAGGAGAACACCGACCAGGGGAACTGCACCACCGCGTACAGCAGGCTCCGCCAGGAGGCGCCACTCTTGAGCACCGCCCCCATCCAGCCCATCGCCCCCTGCTTCTTCATCCGCAGCGGCTCGGGGTCGGGCATCCGCAGCCCCAGCAGGGCCCGCGCCCGCACCCGCTCCATGGCCCCGAAGCCCCGGCACCCGGCGAGCGCGGCGGCCAGTACCGGCACCCCCAGGAAGGTGACGAGCAGGCCCGCTCCCAGCGACACCATCGTCACCGCGTACGTGAAGAGCAGGATGCCGACCGGCAGCCCCAGCAGCACGTAGCCGAACTCCCGCAGGCTCCGCGCCTCGAACGGTGCCCGCAGCCCCGCCGGCAGCCGGTGGCGCCGCGTGCCGGTCTCCCCGGGGAAGCCGGACCCGCTCCCGAGCCCGTAACTCTGTCCGTATTCCGTGGCCATCGGTGCCGTCCCTCTCCTCGTCGCCCTGCGGCTGCGCCGTCGTACCTCAACCCTCCTGGACCGCGCCGCTCCGGCCAATGGAGCCCGTCGGCGTCCGCGAAGGGGGGTTTTCCCTACCTTCCGGGCGCGGAGCCGGCCGCGTCGGCCCGCGTGCGGTCGCGCCACGGCAGCTCGGCCGTGACCGTCGTCGGGCCGCCCTCCGGCGAGTCGACGACGAAGAGGCCGTCGACGGCGGACAGCCGGTCGGCGAGGCCCTTCATCCCCGTACCGCCGTCGAGGCGCGCGCCGCCCCGGCCGTCGTCCTCCACCTGTATGAGCAGCCGGTCGGACGACCGCCACACCTCCACCGCGGCCGACCTCGCCCCGCTGTGCTTGCTGACGTTCTGGAGCAGCTCCGAGACCGTGAAGTAGGCGATGCCCTCGATGGCGGGCGCCGGGCGCTCCGCCAGGTCGACGGTCACCTCGACCGGCACGGTGCAGCGGGAGGCGACCGAGGAGAGCGCCGCGTCCAGGCCCCGGTCGGTGAGGACGGCGGGATGGATGCCGCGGGCCAGGTCCCGCAGCTCCTGCAGGGCCAGCTTCACCTCGCCGTGCGCCTCGTCCACCATGGCCGCCGCCGCGTCCGGGTCCTCCAGGAGCTTCTCCTTCGCCAGGCCGAGACCCATGGCGAGGTTGACGAGGCGGGCCTGCGCCCCGTCGTGCAGGTCGCGCTCGATGCGCCGCAGGTCGGCCGCGGCCGTGTCCACCACGATCCCGCGGTCCGACTCCAGCTCGGCGATCCGCCGCTCCAGCTCGTCGGACGGCGACAGCAGCCCGCGCACCATCGCCCGGTCGACGTTGGCCATGCCCCGCGCGATGAACGGCAGCACCGGCCACAGCACGAACAGCGACGTCAGCGTGACGACGAAGGTGGCGACGCCCCAGGGGAACCGGACGACGTCGTACAGCACCGTGCGCCAGCCCACCGGGTCCTTCAGGGACATCCACATCTGTGCGAAGAAGCCGCGCCCGCCCAGCCGCGGCAGCGGACTCGGCTCGTCCACCCGCACCCCGAGCAGCGCCCGGGCCCGGGCCCGCTCCAGCTTCCCCAACTGCCGCGCGCCCAGCAGACCGGCCGCCAGCAGTGGGAGCCCGACCACCGTGACCGTCAGGCCGATGCCGACGGACAGCATCGTCACGACGTAGACGAAGCCGAGCAGCGCCGCCGGGAAGTTCGCCAGCAGATGGGCGATCTCCTTCCAGGTGTGCCGGTCGTAGGCGAGACGGGCCGGCGGCGGGCGGTCGTCGGCCGCCGCACCGGTGGTCCGGGCGCGGCTCGGGGTGGAGAGACGTTCGGTCATACCCGTCAGCGTGCCGTGCGGCGCGGCACCACGCCATGAGGTGGGCCGCCCGGCACGCACTGAGGAAAACCCCACCCCGCGTCTCAACCCGCGACGGGCTGCTTACCGTCTCTTTATCAGGCTCTAGACTCCCGTGCGTACGGATCGTCGGGCGGCTGCGTCCCCGACGGTCACGACGTTCACGACAGGGAGCGAGGGGCGCACGTGCCGGAACCGACCGTCGGCGACGCGACCGTCGGCGCCGTGACCACCGCCGATGCGACCGTCGGGCTCGCCGCGGACTACTTCCGGTCCTACTCGGTCGTCGGCCTGCTCGCCGTCGTCGGGGTGCTCTTCGTCGCCGTGGCCTTCGGCGCCGGACGCCTGCTGCGGCCGGTGGTCCCGACCCCCGAGAAGCTGCTCACCTACGAGTGCGGCGTCGACCCCGTCGGAGAGGGCTGGGCGCACACCCAGGTCCGCTACTACGTCTACGCCTTCCTCTACGTCGTCTTCGCGGTCGACTCGATCTTCCTCTTCCCCTGGGCGACGGTCTTCGCCGACCCTGGTTACGGGGCCACGACCCTCGTGGAGATGTTCGTCTTCCTCGGGTTCCTCGCCGTGGGCCTGTTGTACGCATACAAGAAGGGCGTCCTGTCATGGACGTGAACCCCTCCGGTCCCGCACCCGCACCCGCACCCGCGTCCACACCCGGACCCGGACCCGGGCCCGTGCCGCTGCCCGAGCCCAAGCGCCTGGGCACGCTCGCCCGCCTCGCCCCGGAGCCGATGAAGGTCGTCCTGAACTGGGGCCGCCGCTACTCGCTCTGGGTCTTCAACTTCGGCCTCGCCTGCTGCGCGATCGAGTTCATCGCCGCGTCGATGGCCCGCCACGACTTCATCCGGCTCGGCGTCATCCCCTTCGCGCCGGGCCCGCGCCAGGCGGACCTGATGGTCGTCTCCGGCACGGTGACCGACAAGATGGCGCCGGCCGTCAAGCGCCTGTACGAGCAGATGCCCGAGCCGAAGTACGTCATCTCCTTCGGCGCCTGCTCCAACTGCGGCGGCCCCTACTGGGACTCCTACTCCGTGACGAAGGGCGTCGACCAGATCATTCCCGTCGACGTCTACGTCCCCGGCTGCCCGCCGCGCCCGGAGGCGCTGCTCCAGGGGATCCTCAAGCTCCAGGAGAAGATCGCGCGCGAGTCCCTGGGGGAGCGGTACGGCGCCTCGCCCGGGCCGTCGACGGCCGCGCTGCGCAGCGGACTGGTGCGCCCGCCCGCCCCGTCCTCCGACGCGGGGGAGGGGCGATGACCGCGGCCGGCTGGCTGCCCGCCGGGGCCGAGGAACTCTTCGGCCCGGACGCCACGGCGGAGGAGGCGTACGACCTCCTGACCGTCGACGTGCCGCCCGCTTCCTGGACCACCGCCCTGGAGACGGCGCGCGACCGGCTGGGCTGCACCTACTTCGACTGGCTGAGCGCGGTCGACGAACCGGGCACCGGGTTCCGCGTCGCGGCGCACGTCGCCGCGCTGGGGCCCGGTTCCGTACGCCGGCTGCTGCTGCGCACGACCGTCCCGCACGAGGCACCGGTCCTGCCCACCGCCGTGGGGGTGTACGCCGGCGCCGCCTGGCACGAACGCGAGACCCACGAGATGTTCGGCGTGGCCTTCGAGGACCACCCCGCCCTCGACCACCTGCTGCTGCCGGAGGGCTTCGAAGGCCACCCGCTGCGCAAGGACTTCGTCCTCGCCGCCCGCGTCGCCAAGGCCTGGCCCGGGGCCAAGGAGCCCGGCGAGTCCGACCACGGCGGTCCACGCCGCCGCCAGATGCTGCCGCCGGGCGTCCCCGATCCCAACGAGTGGGGCCCCTTGAAGGGCCAGCTCCCTCCCGCCCCGGCCCGCGCCGCACGGGGCGCGGGACGGACGGCGGGGGAGCGCCCGGCCCGGCGCACCCGTACGGCGGCCGAGGCGTCGGCGGCGGTGTCGGCGCCGGGCGGCGAGGCCCCGGCCGCGCCGCGCCGCTCCCGTACGGCCGCCGAGGGCTCGGCCGGCCAGGCCGCCCCGGAGCCGCGCCCGCCCCGGCGCTCGCGCAGCGCGAGCCAGGGCTCCGCGTCCCAGCGGAGCGCCGGGCCGACGGACACCTCGTCCACCACCCCGACCGACACCTCGTCCACCACCCCGCCCATCTCCCCGACGGACGGGCCCGCTCCCGATGCCGCCGCCGACTCCGCCGCCGGGCGGCGCAACGTCGCCGGTACCGCCCGCCCCCGGCGCAACCGGAGCGCGTCCCAGGGCTCGGCGAGCCAACGGGAGGCAGCGGAGGCCCGGCAGCAGGACGACGCGGATTCCGGCGGCACCGCCCCGAGCGGCGACGGGACCGCCACCCCGCCCCCGCCCACCGAGGCACCGGCGCCGAAGCCCTCGGCACCGCGCAGCCCGGAGGCCCCGTGGCACCACGCCCGCCCGGCGTTCGACGAGCCGGGGGCCGCTCCCGAGGAGCCGGACGCCACCGGGGCGCCCGAGGCCACCGGGGCACCCGAGGCCCAGCCGGACCCCGACTCCGCCGACACCGGGGACGACACCGACGTTCCCCGCGACCCCCCGAACGCCCCGAACGCCCCGAACGCCCCGAACCCCCCAGGAGGCCCGCAGTGAACGACGTGCTCGACGTCACCCTGCGCCTCCTGATCGTCTTCGTCGTCTTCCTCACCTTCCCCCTGATAGTCGGTCAGGCGGAGCACAAGGTGATGGCGCACATGCAGGGCCGCCTCGGCCCGATGTACGCGGGCGGCTTCCACGGCTGGGCCCAGCTCGTCGCGGACGGCGTGAAGTTCGCGCAGAAGGAGGACGTGGTCCCCGCCGACGCGGACCGCCGCATCTTCCAGCTCGCCCCGGCCGTGGCCCTGCTGCCGTACCTCCTCGTCCTGCTGGCCGTCCCCGTCGGTCCCGGGGAGGGCGCCGTCGGCCAGGTCGTCGACGCGGGCGTCTTCTTCGTCCTGGCCGTCATGGGCGTGGGCGTCCTCGGCTCGCTCATGGCCGGCTGGTCCTCGGCCAACAAGTTCTCCCTCCTCGGCGGCCTGCGCACCGCCGCCCAACTCCTCGCCTACGAACTCCCGATGCTGCTGACCGCCGCCTCCGTGGCGATGGCGGCCGGCACCGTCTCGCTCGTCGGCATCCTCGACGCCTTCGAGTGGTGGTGGCTGCCCTGGCAGATCGTCGGCGCGGTCGTCTTCTTCGTCGCCGGTCTGGCCGAGCTGCAGCGGCCCCCGTTCGACATGCCGGTCGCCGACTCGGAGATCATCTTCGGCGCCTACACCGAGTACACCGGCCTGCGCTTCGCCCTGTTCCTCCTCGCCGAGTACGCCGGGATCGTCGTCCTGTGCGGTCTGACCACCGTGCTCTTCCTGGGCGGCTGGCACGGCCCCTGGGGCGCCGACGGCCTGGGCTGGGTGTGGACCCTGCTCAAGGCGGCCGTCCTCGCCTTCGTCGTGATCTGGCTGCGCGTGACCTACCCCCGGCTGCGCGAGGACCAGCTCCAGAAACTGTCCTGGACGCTCCTCGTGCCCCTCTCCCTCGCCCAGATCGCCCTCACCGGCGTCGTCAAGGTGGTGATCCGGTAGCCATGTCCCCCGTCCCCGGCTCCGGCCTGGCCAAGGGCCTGGCCGTCACCCTGCGCACGATGACGAGGAAGACCGTCACCGAGCAGTACCCGGACGTCCAGCCGGAACTGCCGCCCCGCACCCGCGGCGTGATCGGCCTGTTCGAGGAGAACTGCACGGTCTGCATGCTGTGCGCCCGCGAGTGTCCCGACTGGTGCATCTACATCGACTCCCACAAGGAGACGGTCCCGGCGGCCGCCCCCGGCGGACGCGAGCGCAGCCGCAACGTCCTCGACCGCTTCGCCATCGACTTCGCCCTGTGCATGTACTGCGGCATCTGCATCGAGGTCTGTCCTTTCGACGCCCTGTTCTGGTCCCCGGAGTTCGAGTACGCCGAGACCGACATCCGCGACCTCACCCACGAGCGCGACAAGCTGCGCGAGTGGATGTGGACCGTGCCGGCCCCGCCCGCCCTCGACCCCGGTGCGGAGGAGCCCAAGGAACTCGCCGCCGCCCGCAAGGCCGCCGACAGACTCGCCGCGCAGCAGCAGGCCGCACCGGAGACGGACGAACGGACCGGGCAGGAGGACGGGTCATGACCCTCGCCGCCGCGTCCCACGGGTTCCTGTCCCCGACCGGCGTGGAGATCGCCTTCCTCCTCGTCGGCCTCGTCACCTTCGGAGCCGCCGTGCTCACCGTCACCACCCGCCAACTCGTCCACGCGGCGCTGTGGCTGGTGGTGGCCCTCGGCGGCCTGGCCGTCGAATACCTGCTGCTCACCGCCGAGTTCATCGCCTGGGTCCAGGTCCTCATCTACGTCGGTGCCGTCGTCGTCCTCCTCCTGTTCGGCCTGATGCTCACCAGGGCGCCCGTCGGCCGGTCCCCGGACGCCGACTCCGGCAACCGCTGGGCCGCCCTCACCGTGGCCGGGGCCTCCGCGGCGGCCCTGGTGTGGGTGGTCGTCGACGCCTTCCGTGCCACCTGGATCGACCTCGACGGCCCGGCCGCCGGCTCCACCGCCGTCACCGGGGCGAGCCTCTTCCAGAACTGGGTCCTCCCCTTCGAGGCCCTCTCCGTCCTCCTCCTCGCCGCCCTGGTCGGTGCCATCGTCCTGTCCCGCAAGGCCAAGGTCGAGCGCACCGCCGACACACACGCCACGCCCGAAACGCCCGCCACTCCCGCGGCGGCCGGTGCCGCCACGACCGCCGCCGACGGTGCCGACGAGGGCGGTGTCCGCTGATGCACCTCGCCTATCCAGCCGTCCTGTCCGCCCTCCTCTTCTGCACCGGCCTCTACGGCGTCCTCGCCCGCCGCAACGCGATCCTCGTCCTGATGTCCGTCGAGCTGATGCTCAACGCCGTCAACCTCAACCTGGTCGCCTTCGACGTCTGGCTCAGCAAGGCCGCCGAGGAGACCCTGCACTCCGGCCAGGCCCTCACGCTGTTCACCATCGCCGTCGCGGCCGCCGAGATCGGCATCGGCCTGGCGATCGTCCTCGCTGTCCACCGCAACCGAGGCACCTCGGACATCGACCGGCTCCGCGACACCGCCGAGGGCCACGAACCGGACGGTTCCGACACCGACACCCTCGCGACCGGGACGGCCGCCGAGAAGGCTGAGGCCACCGCGTGACCACGACCACCCTCGCCGTACTCGTCCCCCTCCTTCCCTTCCTCGGGGCAGCCGCCGGCCTCCTGCTGGGCCGGTCGGCACCCGGGTTCGTCCGGCCCCTGGCGGTCCTGCCGACGCTGGCGGCCCTCGTCCTCGCCGCCCTCGTCGCGGTCCGGCAGGGCGGCGGCCAGGCCGTCGACGCCGTCACGGAACTGACGCCCACCGGCTCGGTCCCCGTCGAACTCGCCCTGCACATCGACGGTTTCGCCGCCCTCGTCGCCGTACTGGTCGGCACCGTCGCCACCTGCGTGCAGATCTACTCGACGGGCTACCTGCGCGACGACCCGCGCTACGCCTCGTACGCCGCACTCGTCTCCCTGTTCACCTCCGCCATGTTTCTCGTCGTCTACTCCGGCGACCTGATGGTGCTGCTGGTCGGCTGGGAAGTCATGGGCATCTGCTCGTACTTCCTGGTCGGCCACTACTGGGAGACCCCGGAGGCGCGCGCCGCCTCCCTCAAGGCCTTCCTGGTCACCAAGCTCGGCGACGTCCCCTTCCTGATCGGTCTGCTGGCGCTGGCCACCGAGGCGGGCTCCTTCCGCATCACCGAGATCCTCGACGCGGTGGCCGGCGGATCGATCGACCACCCGACGGCGATCGCGCTGCTGCTCCTGGCCGGGGTGGCGGGCAAGTCCGCGCAGTTCCCGCTGCACACCTGGCTCCCCGACGCGATGGCGGGCCCGACGCCCGTCTCCGCGCTGATCCACGCCGCGACGATGGTCGCCGCGGGCGTGTACTTCGTCGCCCGGCTCCTTCCGCTGTTCGAGGCCTCGCGGGCCGCGATGGTCGTCCTCGCCGTCATGGCCGCCGTCACCATGGTCGGCTCCGCCCTCGCCGCCCTCGCCCAGGACGACATCAAACGCGTCCTGGCCTACTCGACGATCGGACAGCTCGGGTACATGACCGGCGCCCTCGCCACGGGCGACCGCGGCGCCGCCGTCTTCCACCTCCTGTCCCACGGCGCGTTCAAGGCGCTCCTGTTCCTCGCCGCCGGCGTGATCATCCACGCCGCCGGCACCAACTCGCTGGCCGCCATGTCCCGCATGCGGGGCCTGCGCGACCGTGTCCCGGACGCCTACTGGACGATGACCGTGGCCCTGCTCGCGCTCGCCGCGATCCCGCCCTTCAGCGGCTTCTTCTCCAAGGAGTCCGTCCTCGGCGCCGCGGAGCACGCGGCCACCGGCCACACCGGGCACGCACCCGCCGCCGCGGGCTGGACCGTCCTCGTCGCCGCCCTGATCACGGCCCTGCTCACCGCCGCGTACGCGACCCGGCTGTGGCTGCTGGCCTTCCGCGGCAAGGGCGCCGAGGCCCCCGACCACGGCCGGCAGCCGGTGGCCATGAACGCCGTGCTCTGGGTGCTCGCCGTCCCCTCACTCGCACTGGGCGGACTCACCTTCCGGCTGCTGCCCGACTGGTTCGACGACAACGACCTCACCCCGGCCCTGACCACGTCCGTGCTGGGCACGGGAGTGGCCCTGGTGGGCGGCATCGTCACCTACGCCGCCTGGCGGCACACCACGGCGCTCGCGGACCGCACCCCGCTCGGTGCGGTCGCGGCCCACCCCGAGGGCGACGCGGCCCTGGTGGAGGCCGAGGTCATCGCCAGCCACCGGCCCGCCTACGGAGACCTCGCCTCCGCCCCCGACCCGTCCGATCCGGGACGGCTCCTGCTGGGCCCGGTGCACCGGCACGCGGCCGCCGGCTTCCACCTGGACGCGGTCTACTCGGCCCTCTTCGTCCGCCCGGTCCTGGCCGGAGCCAGCCTCGTCCGGTTCCTCGACCGGGAGGTCGTCGACACCTACGTACGCGCGGCGGGCGCCCTGCCGAAACTGCTCGGGGCCGCCGTACGACGTGCCCAGACCGGCAATGTGCAGACCTATGTGAGCGCGCTGCTCGCCGGCACCGTCGTCCTCGCGGTCGCCGCCGTCCTCGTCGCCACGGGAGCGTGAGCAGGCGTGATCGATATCAACGAGTCCGTGATGCAGGTCCTCCTCGCGTTTCTCGTCGTCGGCCCGCTCCTCGGGGCCGTCGCCGCCCTGCTGCCGGCCCCGCCCGGACTGAAGGGGAAGTCGCCCGAGCAGGCCGTGCTGCGGCACGGTGTCACCGTCACCGGCGCGGTCCTCGCCGCCGCGGTCGTCCTCGTCCTCGGCTTCGACCACGACCGTCCGTCGAGGATGCAGGCGAGCACGGACATCAGTTGGATCCCCGCGCTCGACGTCCGCATCCACCTCGGCGTCGACGGCATCTCGCTCCCCCTCCTGGTCCTGACCGCGCTGCTGACCTTCCTCTGCGCGCTCCACTCGTACTTCAAGCAGCGGCACGAGCCGGTACCGCGGCCTTCCGGCCCGAGCCCGAAGGCGTTCGTCGCGCTGCTGCTCGTCCTCGAGTCCGGCACCCTCGCGACCTTCGCCGTCCTCGACCTGATCCTGTTCTTCCTCGCCTTCGAGACGGTCCTCGTCCCGATGTACTTCCTCATCGCCCGCTGGGGCGGCGCGGGACGGGCCGGGGCCGCCTGGAAGTTCATCCTCTTCACGCTCCTCGGCTCCGTCGTCATGCTGCTCGGCCTGCTCCTGATCGGAATCAAGGCGGGCACGTTCGACATGGTGGCACTCGCCACTGACAACGGCCGGTCGCTGACCGCGTCCGTGCAGGTCACCGCCGTTCTGGCGATCGGGATCGGGCTCGCGGTGAAGACCCCGATGTGGCCGCTGCACAGCTGGCTGCCCGACGCCCACACCGCCGCGCCGACCGTCGGCTCGGTCCTGCTGGCCGGCGTCCTGCTCAAGATGGGCACGTACGGGTTCGTCCGCATCCTGCTGCCGGCGGCCCCGGACGGCTTCCGCACCTTCGCGCCCTACCTCGCCGCCTTCGCCGTCGTCGGCATCGTCTACGGCTCCCTGGCCTGCCTCGCCCTCGCCAGAAGAGGAGCCAAGGGCGACCTCAAGCGCCTCATCGCCTACTCCTCCGTCGGCCACATGGGCTTCGTCCTGCTCGGCATCGCGACCATGACACCGACCGGCGTGAACGGCGCCCTCTTCGCCAACATCGCCCACGGCCTGATCACCGGCCTGCTCTTCTTCGTGGTCGGCGCGCTCAAGGACCGCACCGGCACCACCGACCTCGACACGCTCGCCGAGGAGTCGGGCCACGCCCTGTACGGCAAGGCGCCCCGGCTCGGCGGACTGCTCGCCTTCGCCGCGGTCGCCTCGCTGGGCCTGCCGGGGCTGGCCGGGTTCTGGGGCGAGATGCTCGCCCTGTTCGGCGCCTTCGACCCGCACCACGGCCTCAGCCGCCCCGCCTTCCTCACCTTCATGGCGATCGCCGCCTTCGGCACCCTGCTGACGGCCGCGTACATGCTGATCGTGGTCCGCCGCGTCTGCATGGGTGCCGTGCCGCAGGACGTCCCGCAGCCGCGGCTCGCCGACGTGCGCACGTACGAGTTCGCCGCCTGGACCCCGCTCGTCGCCCTCACCGTCGTCGCGGGGCTGTGGCCCAGAACGCTGCTCGGGCTGACCGACCCGGCCGTGCAGCAGCTCCTCTCAGGAGGCACCCGATGAGCTTCCCGGCCCAGACCCTCGCCCAGCCCCTCGCCCAAAGTGTCGTCCAGTCCGTCGACTGGCTCGCCATCGCGCCGCCCACCATCACGGCGGTCGTGGCGCTCGTCGTCCTCGTCGCCGACCTGTTCGTCGAGGACGCCCGCAAGGGCCTGCTCGGCTGGATCTCGGTCGCCGGACTCGCGGCCGCCGCCCTCATGCTGCTGCCTCTGGTGAACGACGACCGCTCGACGTTCTGCCAGCGGGGTGAGCCGGGCGTCTGCAGCTACACCGCGGACACCTTCGCCCTGGCCGTCCAGTTCCTGGTCCTCGGCGGCGCCCTGCTCACCGCGCTCCTGTCGGTCACGGCGGTGAAGGACGCCGACCGACGGCTGCCCGAGGGCGAGTTCTGGTTCCTGCTGCTCTCCTCCGCGGCCGGCGCCGCCCTCCTGCCCGCCTCCCGCGACCTCGCGACGCTGATCGTCGCCCTGGAGGTCGCCTCCCTGCCCGCCTTCGCCCTCGTCGGTCTCCGGCAGGGCGACCGCAGGTCCTCCGAAGCGGCCCTGAAGTTCTTCCTGTCGTCGGTCACCGCGACCGCGGTCAGCCTCATGGGCATCAGCTTCGTCTACGCCACCACCGGCACCCTCTACCTCACCCAGGTGGCCGAGCGCGTCCAGCACGTCGACGGGCAGTTCACCACCCTGGCCCAGACCGGCGTCGTCCTCACCCTCGTCGGCTTCGCCTTCAAGACGGCCGCCGTGCCCTTCCACTTCTGGGTGCCCGACACCTACGTGGGCGCGCCCCTGCCGATCGCGGCCTACCTGTCCGTGATCGGCAAGGCGGTCGGCTTCTCCGGCCTCGTCCTCGTCACGGTCGTCGCCCTGCCGTCCTACGCCGACGTCTGGGGCCCCGCGCTCGCGGCACTGGCCGCCCTGACCATGACCGTCGGCAACGTCGGCGCGCTGCGGCAGCAGGCCACGCGCGCGTACAGCGCGGTACGCCTGCTCGCGTGGTCGTCCGTCGGCCAGGCCGGCTACCTCCTGGTGCCGATCGCGGCCGCCGCGTACTCCGACGACCCCGAACGCGCGGTCGGCTCCACCGTCGCCTACGCGCTCATGTACGCGGCGGTAAACCTCGGCGCCTTCGCGGTGGCCGCCCTCGTGGGCCGCACCCGGGCCGCGAACCGTGTCGCGGACTACCGCGGCCTGTACGCGACCAACCCCCTCACCGCCCTGGTCCTGGCCTTCTTCCTGCTCTGCCTCGCCGGACTGCCGCCCGGGGTCATCGGGCTCTTCGCCAAGGTCACGGTGTTCTCCGCGGCCGTCGACGCCGGACTCGGCTGGCTGGCCGTCGTCATGGCCGTCAACGTCGCGATCGCGCTCTTCTACTACCTCCAATGGACGGCACTGCTGTTCCGGGCGCCCGAGGAGGCGACCGCCGGCCACCGCGTCCCGGTCCCCCTCACCGCCGCGATCACCGTGACCGCGGTGGTGGCCGTCGCCCTCTCCGGAGCGCCCCAGCTCATCCTGCGGTTCGCCGGCACCGGACTCTTCTGACCCCGGCCGCCGGGCACGCGCGCGTACGGCGCCCCGCCACCACGCGCGCGTGGAGGCGGCCACGCCGGTCACCCGTACGGACCACACGCGCCGCGCCGGGCGCCGGGGAACTGGTGGCCCTCGCCTGGCGTTGACCAGTACGGAAGGGTCCACTGGACGTGTCACCACGGCACCGGTGGCATCCGGAGACCAGGAAGCAACCACAGCGAGCGATACCAGCAACCAAAGGGTTCCCCTGCTGCACGACTTGGAGGGCGTACCGTGCACCGCCGGCACAACGGGCTCAGGACCGCAGTACTCCTCGGGGGACTGTCCGCGCTCATCATCGTCATCGGCAGCTTCTTCGGCCGAGCGGGGCTCGTGGTCGCCGTCCTCGTCGCCCTGGGCACCAACGCGTACGCGTACTGGAACAGCGACAAGCTCGCCCTCCGCGCGATGCGCGCCCGGCCGGTGAGCGAGTTCGAGGCGCCCGCGCTGTACCGCATGGTCCGCGAGCTCTCCACCCAGGCCCGCCAGCCGATGCCCCGCCTGTACATCTCGCCCACGGAGGCGCCGAACGCCTTCGCGACCGGCCGCAACCCGCGCAACGCGGCCGTGTGCTGCACCGAGGGCATCATGCGCCTGCTCGACGAGCGGGAGCTGCGCGGCGTCATCGGGCACGAGCTCAGCCACGTCTACAACCGGGACATCCTGATCTCCTCGGTCGCCGGGGCCCTCGCCTCCGTGATCATGTTCCTGGTCAACTTCGCCTGGCTGATCCCCGTCGGCCGTTCCAACGACGACGACGGACCCGGTCTGCTGGGCATGCTCCTCATCATGCTGCTCGGACCGCTCGCCGCCACCGTCATCCAGTTGGCCATCAGCCGCTCCCGGGAGTACGAGGCCGACGCCTCCGGAGCCCAGCTGACCGGCGACCCGCTCGCCCTGGCCGGTGCGCTGCGCAAGCTGGAGATGGGCACCAAGCAGCTCCCGCTCCCCCCGGAGCCCCGCCTCGAGACCGCCAGCCACATGATGATCGCCAACCCCTTCCGTCCGGGGCAGGGACTGTCGAAGATGTTCTCCACCCACCCGCCGATGGCGGAGCGAATCGCCCGGCTCGAAAAGATGGCAGGTCGCCAGCAGTGAAGACCATCCTCAACGTCATTTGGCTCGTGCTCAGCGGATTCTGGCTGTTCCTCGGCTACCTGTTCGCGGGCGCGCTGCTCTGCATCACGATCATCGGCATCCCCTTCGGCATAGCGGCCTTCCGCATCGGCGTCTACGCCCTGTGGCCCTTCGGGTACACGACGGTCGAGCGGCGCGGCGCGGGAGCGCCCTCCTGCATCGGGAACGTGCTGTGGCTCGTCCTCGCCGGCTGGTGGCTGGCGCTCGGCCACATCGTCACCGGCATCGCCCTGTGCGTCACGATCATCGGCATCCCGCTCGGCATCGCCAACTTCAAGCTGATCCCCGTCTCCCTGCTCCCGTTGGGCCGCGAGATCGTGCGCACGGACCAGCCCTTCACGGCGGGACCGACGCAGGGCACCGGCTGGTGAGGAGGCGGTCGCCGGGGACGGGGAGCAGCCCCGCTCCCCGGGTGCCGTGTCTCCCGCCCCGCTGACCGGCGCAACCACCGGGCCCGTCCGGAACGTCCTCTCCGGCAAGAGGACTGAACATCACGGAGGAACTGGCCCGCAGCACTGGCACAGTGTGGGCACAGCGAGAAAGGGCAGGGTCACGGCATGACCGTCATCGGCTGGATCATCCTCGGACTGTTGGCCGGAGCCATCGCCAAGTTCCTGCTGCCGGGCCGCGACCCCGGCGGGCTCGTCGGCACCACCCTCATCGGCATCGCCGGTGCGTTCATCGGCGGCTGGATATCGGCCCGCTGGCTGGACCACCCGGTCAGCAAGGACTTCTACGACGGCGCGACCTGGGCCGCGGCGATCGGCGGTTCGCTGGTGCTGCTAATCGCCTACCGGCTCCTGTTCGGCAACTCGCGCAACTGAGCACGCGCGCACCGGACGAGGCGGAACGGGAGAGGGCGGGCACCCCGGTGCCCGCCCTCTCCCGTTCTCCTCCCCGTCGACGCGCAGCCCGCTCGCAGGCCCCGCGTTGACGGCTCAGCGCGTCACCGGCAGTGCCCTCACCGGTAGTTCACGAACTGCAGCGCGAAGTCGAAGTCCCGGCCCTTGAGCAGCGAGATGACGGTCTGCAGATCGTCCCGGCTCTTCGAGGAGACACGCAGCTCGTCGCCCTGCACCTGGGCCTTCACGCCCTTGGGCCCCTCATCGCGGATGATCTTGGCCACCTTCTTCGCGTTCTCCTGGGAGATGCCCTCCTCGATCGACGCGAAGATCTTGTACTCCTTGCCGGAGAGCTGCGGCTCACCCGCGTCCAGAGCCTTGAGCGAGATGCCGCGCTTGATCAGCTTGGACTGGAAGACGTCGAGGATGGCGTTCACCCGGTCCTCGGAGTTGGCCTCCATGAGGATCTTCTCCCCGGACCACGAGATCGAGGCGCCCACGCCCTTGAAGTCGTAGCGCTGCGAGATCTCCTTGGCGGCCTGGTTGAGGGCGTTGTCGACCTCCTGCCGCTCGACCTTCGAGACGATGTCGAAACTGGAGTCGGCCATGTCCTGTGGCTCCTTGTATCTGGGTGCGTGTCGGGCCGCGTATCGGCTCCGTACCGGCATACGTCGGCGGCCGCCGGGCCCGGCAGGGTCCTCGACCGCATCCGCCCAAGCCTAGCCACCCGCCGCCGTCCGGGCGGCGATCAATCAGGTGGCGAAGCACCCCTCCACATCAGGTATTGTTTACGTCGTTGCCACGGAGCACCGCCCCAAAGCGGTACGACGAGCAGCAACCCCCGGCGGTGTGCCCGAGCGGCCAAAGGGAGCAGACTGTAAATCTGCCGGCTCAGCCTTCCCAGGTTCGAATCCTGGCGCCGCCACACGACCGAAAGGGTCTGTGACCAGCAGCAATGCTGGTCACAGACCCTTTCGTCGTTGACGGGCCTGCCCTGATCGTTATGGGTGCTTTTTCCCAGTGTGTCTCACCCTGATTCGGGTGCTGACCAGTCCGTGTGGGGCAGGCGTGGGGCAGCTTCCACTCCTCCTAGCTGCCGTTCTTCAACGCCCGCTCGATCCGGGCATTGGCTGTAGCGGCGCCGCCGTCCAGGCACTTCGCGTAGACCCGGAACAACACGGCCACGCTGTGGCCGGCGCGCGCGGCTACTTCTTGCGGTTCCACCCCGGAACTGAGCCATGTGGATACGGCGGCGTGGCGAAGATCATAAGGACGCTTCGCCAGGAGCGACGCGCACTGAGCGGGCGTGAGGGCACGAGAACGGGCCTCTGCCCACACCTCGCCGTATCCGGTGTCCTGGATGAGTCCGCCACGCTGCGTCCGGAACAGCCGCCCGTCCGGGGCGACGCCGTACGCGGTGACGTGCCACCGAAGCAGATGCACAAGATCGGGCGGGATCGGAACAGTGCGCACTGCTTTCCGGGGCCGGTGCTTGAGCCCCCGCCGGTCGTGAGCCTCCCCGCTGTCAGTCCAGGCCGACCCCGAGCGCGGACGGGTTTCCCGGAGCCGCAGGGTGCCCCACCCCCGGCGGGGCAGTTCGCAGTCCTGGAGACGGAGGCCGATGACTTCCGCCGGCCGTGCCGCCGCGTAGTACATGCAGCCGAAGAACGCGACCAGGCGCCGCCCGCGTGGGCTCTGCATACGCACGGCATCGAGCAGTGCGAGAGCTTGGCGGGGGTCCGGGACGGAGGCGGGGTCCAGTTCCTCCGCTACCTGTTCCGGGGACTTCCACTGCACCTGTGGCAGGGGGTTGTCCGTCAGTCGTCCGGCGTCAACGGCGTAGCCGAGAGCGTTGTGAAAGATGGCCCGCTTCCGGCGGATGGTTGATGCCGCCGCTGTGGTGCCGTCCAGTTTCTTGGTCAAGGCGTCCAGGGCGGCCCGTACCTGCATACGGTCGGCCAGCGCGGACGTGGGCACGGACTTCCGCTCGAACCACGCCAGCACGGCGGCCACCTCGTCGGGCGGGTCCTGGTCGCGACGACTCACGTTGAATGCCCAGCTATAGAGGGCCGTCCGCACTGTCTGGGCATCAGCCATTCCCTTGGCGTCCCTCACGAGAGCGGGCGTAACGGTAGCCATGGCTTCCGCGAGCGTCCGACGGGTGGAGCCGGGGGAGTGCTGCCACTTCATCTCGATGTACTCGCGGGCGTGCTGGTACCAACTGACATCGTTGCGTTGGCGCAACTCGGAGAGCGGCGCCCCGGTGGACTCGTCGAACGGCTCGCCGGCGTGAGCGGCCCGCAGTAACTCGGCGCGCCGGCCCTCTGCCAACGTCTTGGTGCGGAACGTCTGCGAGTGCGGCGTCTCGCCCGTCTTCCAGCGCAGTTCCGCGGAGGTCTGTCCACGATCCTTCCGCTGCCGGACGGACCAAATTCGAACGTCGTACGTCTTCCCCATCGGGGGCCTTCCTGCGAGCGGGGCCCGGCTTGTGCCGGGCCCCGTGGGTGAGTTGGTCTGTCGGTGCGATCAATAGGCGGGGGAGTCCAGGTTGCTGAGCCAGTTGTCCAGGTCGGTGCGGCGGACTCGCAGGTGACCGTTGGGCAGCTTCACGAGTCGCGGCGCCTGCCCACGGGCGCGCATGCGGTAGAAGGCAGCGCGACTCATGCCGATTTCGGTGAGGACTTCGGGGAGCTTGAGCATCTTGGTGCCAGCCACGGTGATGACTCCTTCTTGGGGTGAGTCGTCCGGGGGACCCTCCAGGGGCCGCTACTTCCGCTACCGCGGCTACCGTGCAGGTCAGGGGCCTGGTCGAGGTAGCGGGAAGGGGTAGCGGTAGCGGATGGGTAGCGGGGCGGTAGCGGCAACCCGGGCCGGTTGCCGCTACCGCATCAGTGCTGGTCAGGCCGCGTTTTCGGCGCCGGGTAGCGGAGGTAGCGGACTTTCCGGAGGTGGGGGGCAGTAGCGGGCCCACGCGTCCCAGAGATCGGCGGCGTAGTAGCCCTTGAGGACGCTCCCGGCGGTCTTGATGTTGCGGGAGGCGATCGGCTCGTTGTCCGCCGTCATGTACTCCGCGAGCATCTTGGACAGGCGCCGGTTGTCGAGCGGCTTGCCGTGCAGGTCCGCCCACGGCGCATCGTCCAGGGCGTTGAGCCGGTCCAGGATCGCGACCGTGGGAAGCCGGTCGATGCCCGCCATGACGTGGTCGCGCAGGTCGGTCAGCAGCCGCACGCCGAGACTGCCTTTGTCGTTCGCCTTGGACGCGGCGACCAGGGTGACGCAGGCTTGGCGGGCCCGGTCGGGCCAGTGGCCGCCGGCGGCGTCGGCGATGGCAAGCAGCGGTTCCCACACGTCTGCGGGCCGGTCGGTGACCCCTTCCGGCATCTCGGGCCACGCGTCCACGACGGACGCGCGGGCCTGCTCTGCCCAGGTGGCGAGCCGGTCACGGAGCTGGTGGCCCTCGGTCTCGTGGACGCGGGCCCGGAAGGGTTCCACCTTCTCGTTGCGGGCCCGGCGGCGCATGCGGATGACGACGGCCCGGCTCATGATCGTGTCGGGCAGGGAGCCGAGACCGGCGACCGCGACCGCGCAGTACGAGGGGAACGCCTGCACGGTCTGCTGCCCACCGTCTCCGATGCACCGGTAGGTGACCCCGGTGCGGCGGTGGCCGGCGTTGAGGAAGCCGCGCAGTTCCTCGTTGTCCCCCGCCTTCGGCCCGAAAACCGTGTCAATCTCATCGAACAGGATGGTGGGCTTGCCGTTGCCCGACGACACGGAGCGGAACAGGGCGGCGGCGGACGCGTTCACGGCGGTCATGGGCTGCGGCACGAGCGTTTCCACGATCTCCAGGGCCCGCGTCTTCCCGGACCCCGGCTCGGGGGACAGGAACGCGATACGAGGGGTGGAGTCGAAGCAGTCGAGCAGGTGCGCGTGCGCGTCCCACAGCGTCACCGCGACGAACGCGGCCTCGTGCGGGAAGACGTTGAAGCGGCGGTGGAAGGCTTCAACCTCGTTGAGCAGAGCGGCGCCGTCGATGGCGGTCATGCGGCGTGCCTCCCTTCACACGACGGGACGGGCGTCCCGGTGCAGGCGGAGCGGTGGGCCTCGTACTCGTTGACCAGCGCCGCTACGGCGGCCGGACCGGTGGCTGTGCCGGTCAGCCCGCAGCCGCACGCGTAGGCGGCACTGGGCAAGGCGCCGGGGCGCATCGACCAGCGGGCGCCGTCGTAGTGGTGCCGGTAGACCGGCGGGGCAAAGATCCGGATACCCGGCGCGTCCGGCGTCGGGTCGACCCCGGGCCGGACCGTGGACCGGTTCGGGAGAAGGGCAGTTACGACGCCCTTGCGGGCGGCGCCTTTCGGCTCGCTCACGCCCGTCGTGCTCACAGGCTGTGGAGCGGCTTTCGGGCCGGTCGGGGACGGGGTGGGGCAATCCAGGGCGGGGGGAGCGGGGGCCGTCACGTTGCCTCCCTAGGGGTGGCGTGGGCGATGACCCAATCCATCGCACTGCGGATGGTCGTGCGGCACTCGGCCGGCGGCAGACCGGTAGCCTCCCCCGCCCCCTGGATTGCCTGCTCTGCCACGTCCCGCGGCAGGTCGCCCCACGCAACGAACCGGGCCACCTTGCAGGCGCTCCGGTGCACGGTGTTGTTGCGTCCGCCGTCGGTGGCGGCGGCGATGACGGCGCACTCGCGTTCCAGCGCCACCCTCGCGGTACGCGTGCCGTCATGCACCCGGACAGGCACCGGGGCGGGCCGGTCCTGCTCGGTGAGCAGCGCGGCGAGCCAGCCGGGCAGGTCCGCGACGGGCGCGTCGTGGGCAACCTCGTAGGCACCGTCGGGGGTGGTGCTGCCGGGGGCGACGACGTAGCCGCCCCATGCGCGGGTGTCGATGTGCGGTCCGAGACGGTCAACGCTGCACTTCAACCGCACCCCGGCGGGGGCGGTGAAGTAGAGGTGTTCACCGCGCGCGGTCCGCACCCGGTAGGTGTCGGGGAGCGCCTGGGCGGCGCGCTCGCAGAGCGCTTGCAACGAAGTGGCGCCGTCAGGCGCTCCTTTCGGCTCTTCCGCCTTGACCGGGTCCAGGTCGATGACGAGCAGCCCCGCCGGACCGGTCGCGATCCCCACGTTGTATGGGCGGTGGGCCCACGCCGCGTGGATCAGGTCCGGGTCGGTGGTGGCGCGCTCTTCCGGGGTGCGGTGGCCGTCGGCGCACCGGCCGGTGCGGAGGCAGGCGCGTTCGGCGTGTCCGGCCGGTCGCTTGCTGCCAGGGTGCAGCGGGATGACGGGCCAGCCGCGTTCAGCCGCCGTGAGCGCCGCGGCGAGCAGCGGCAGACACTCCAGGCCCACGGCCGGAAGCGTCGGCGGCGAGCCGGGGGCTCGCCGGATCTGCACGGGTTGCGTCATGCTGGGAGACCTCCACAGGTCTGATTGGGGCAGGTGGAGAGGAGCGGCCCGGTTTCATTGGCGTGAGCGGGTCGCTCCTGCTCGCCCGCGGAGCAGCGGGCAAGATCGGGGGATTGTCAGTGGTGGCCGCTAGATTTCGCGGCATGTCGAGTCTTGACCTTGCTCAGGGAACTCTCACCACGCGCGCGGAACTCGCTGCGGCCTACGGCGGTTCGCAGTACGGCGGCGGCATTGTGCCGGCCAACCGGACGAAGAACATCTTCGTCTTCTCCGACCCGGCGGCCGGCAAGGAACACGACTACACCTTCGATGGCCGCACGGACGACGACGAGTTCGGCGTCCTGTACCTGTACACCGGTGCCGGCCAGCCCCCGGCGGACCAGGAGTTGACCGACCGCAATCGGTCGTTGCTGAACCACGTGCAGGCCGAGCGGGATGTGCACCTGTTCGTCGCCGACGGCACCGTGGGCGACACGGAAACGGTGCGGCAGCGGTATATCGGGCAGGTCGTTGTTGACCCGGTCCAGCCCTACGAGGAGCGGTGGACGCAGACCAACGGCCAGCCCGGCCGCCGGTTGTACGTCTTCCGACTGCGGCCGGCACCGGGCGTCACCCTCGCACTGACCGATCAGGACACGATGCAGACCGCGTCCACGACGCAGGCCCTGCCGGTGCCGCCTGCTGCGGAGGGCGCCGCCGGCACGTCCGCGACGGCGGTTCCCACCGAGCAGCACGGCACGGACTCCACCACGGCGAACATCACGGGTGGGGCGCGGAAGGTGCTGCGGCGGGAAGGCAGGCTCGTGACCGCGTTCGAGAAGCATGCGGCCGCACACGGGCACGTCGTGCACCGCTTCCAGATCCGTGTGACGGGCGAGCGCGGTGCCTTCCTCACGGACCCGTACGACGCGACCGATAACGTGCTGTACGAGGCCAAGGGTAAGGCCACGCGGGAGTACGTGCGGATGGCGATTGGCCAGTTGCTCGACTACCGGCGCCACATCGACGTGCCGGACGGGCTGCGTCTGGCGGTGTTGCTGCCGGAGGAGCCCACCGCGGACCTGCGGTCGCTGCTGGAGGCAGGGGGCATCGCCCTGGTGACGAAGACCGCAGACGGCTTTGCGGGCTTCCCGCTTCCGCCGGCCACGGCCTGAACCACCAGGGGCGGCACGGCCGGCTCTGTCAGTGCTTGCCGCGGGCGAGTCGCAGGCTGATGCCGCCCACTCCGATGGGTCCGGCGGCGGCGCCGATGGCGACGGCGGTGTGGACGGCGAAGTCGAGCAGCGCGAGGAACGCGGCCACGAGTCCGAACACGCCGATGACGCCGGCACCGGCGACGGCGATAGGGAACAGGTAGTGCCGCAGCGGCCGGCCGCTGTGGTCGGTGTGGTGGACGACGATCACGACGGGTGCGCCGGTGGTCTCAGCGCGGCGGTAGGCGTCGGCGGGGATGTGCGGGGCGATGATCCCCGGCGGGTCGCGGTGGGTCATCAGAACTCCCTCGGGTGTGCGCCGGGCCCGCACCACGACAGTGGTGCGGGCCCGTGCAGGTGGAGTGTCAGACGGGTGTCACGGCCGGGTGTCAGGGGCGCGTGACGGCGCGTCTGCCTAGGGGTTTGACTGTCAGACGGCCGTGACGGTGTCAGGCGTCAGGCGGCGGCCATGGCGGGGACGATGCGCCACCGGCCGGTCGTGTTCGTCGCCTGCAACCGGCCCTCCTGCGCGGCTTCCTTGAGCCGGGCGGACACCCACGGGCGGGACAGGTTGTGCCGGTCGCACCAGTCGGTGAAGTCCTTCGGGCCCACGATCATCTGCCTGTTCTCCTCGAACTCGGCCAGGGCCGCGGCGAAGAGCTCCCGGGCCTCTTCCGGGGAGGGCTTGCGGCCTGTCTCCTGCCCGAAGATCGGGGCGTCGTCCCCGTCCTCGGCCCCGGGCAGGTCCGCCTCGGGGTCGATGTCGGCGTCGTCGGGGTCGATGAGCAGTCCGCTGTGGTTCATGTCGTCCTCCTCGGGGACGGCCCGCAGGGCGGCCGGCTGTGCGCCGTCGGGGGTGCGGCCGGTGTAGGCGGTGCCGGCGACGCCCACGGCCGCGCCGGCGGTGACGGGGTCGGCGGTGGCGCCGTTGCGCTGGGCCCAGGTGGCCAGCAGCTCCATCACCGGGACGGCCCGGTGGGTGAAGCGGCGGGTGCGGCCCGGGGAGGGGTAGCGGTCCTCCGGGATGCCCGGGGAGACGACGTAGCAGTAACCGGGCCGGCGGTTGCCCCACGCTCCGGGGTGGGCGCCCGCGGCCAGTACCTCATCCGGCAGGCAGAACCCCTCATCCCGCGGGTCACAGCCCAGCGCCACCACCGACGGCAGCGACGCCCGCGTGCTGGTGGACATCTGGTCGTACGACGGCCGTTGCAGGGACACGATCAGCGAGATTCCCGCGGAGCGTGCTTCCTGGGCGATGCCGGTGAACGCGTCGTCGCCCAGCGCGCGGAGGGTGTTGGCGGCTTCCTCGAACCAGGTGACCAGGAACGGCATCCCCGGGCAGTTGCACGCCCGCCCGTCGCTGCGGCAGGAGCGTTCCGGGTTGTTCTGCGGTTCGGCGGCGGCGGGCACCCACTGCCGGTAGCCGTGCGCACCCAACCACCGCGTACGCGCCGGAATGGCCTCCTGCACGGCGGCCACCATGACTTCGGTGTCCGTGCCGCCCTCGGCGGCCCAGTCCAGGCCCGGCCGCAGCGGCGCGAAGTCCTGGAACGCTTTCGGGTCGGAGAACCACACGACCACGTCACGGCGGGACAGAACCTCCGTCAGCAGGTTCAAGGCAGTGTCGCCCTTGCCCGAGCCGGTGCCGCCGGCGACGAGCACGTGCGTGGAGTTGCGGCCCGCGTCCGGGGCGCCCGGCAGCCACAGGACCAGCGGGGCGCCGTCGTCGTAGCGGCCGATGACCAGCGGCTCCGCGATCGACCCGCCCAGGTTCGAGGGGCCCTCCCACTCGACGGTTTCGGCGAGCATGTCTTCCGGGACAATGACCAAATCCCCGCGCCGGTTCGAGTCCGGGTCCGGGGTGTAGCGCACGGCCGAAGTCGGCAGGTCCAGCGCGGAGGCGAGGTTGCCCAGCGCCTTGGACATGTCGTCGTTGGTCTGCTCCCCGGGAGCGAGGGCGACCGGGGCGGTGACCCGATTGGGCTCCACCTTCGCCGCACCGATCTGCGCCCGCGCCAGCCCAACCTTCTCCAACAGCCCCTTGTCACCGCTTTCGCCGGTGGCGTCGTTGCGGCGCATGACCATCCGCACGTTCCACGACAACGCCACCGCCGGACCGCCCATCAGGTACAGGTCATCGACCGGCCCGGCCGTGGGGCCGGCCAGGCACGCGGCGGTGACCCACGCGGAGCCGGCGGCCACCGTGATGGCGGAGTGAAGGCGGCGCTGGGAGCTGGTGGCCTTGCCCGCCCACCAGGTGACGCCGGTCAGGGCGACGGAGGCGAGGGTGAGGCCGACGCCGGCCGCGGAACTGTCGGACCACCGCCAGTTGCCCAGCGCACCGGCCAGGCCGACGCCGCCGACGGCGAGCCACGGCGGCAGGTGCGGCTTGGCCCGGTTCAGCAGATACCCGCGGACAGTGCCGGTCGTGTCGTCGGGCAGGGCGAGCGGGTACGCCCGGCCGCCCTGATGGGTCCTGTTGCGTGCCATGGTCGTACCCCCTTCTACTGCTGAGCCCAGTTCATGACGGGCTGCTGCGGCTTGCGGGCACGGTGGCGTACCCGCTGGATCTCCTCCTCGTACTCCTGCTGGAACACCGCGTAGCAGGCGGCGGCGTTCTTCGCCGCGTCCCGCAGCGCGTCCGCGGAGCGCTGCATCTTCCGCGCGACCTTCGCGGCCCGCACCCGCGAGCCGAACGCCCGCCCGTCCGGGTCCGGGACCGCGGCGAGAACGCCCTTGAGGATTTCGGCGCCCATCGCCACCTCGATCGAGAGGGTGACGGCGGCGGCCCGCAGGGTGTTGCAGTAGTTCCGCACCTGCGCCGGCGAGGTGAACTCCGGGGCCGGGAGCAGGGACTCGGCGTGCGAGCGGCCACCACCGCTGCGGGCGGCGGTGTTCTTGTGGTTGTTCACGGTGACGTTGACCGGGGGGACGAACGAGCCGCCCAGGGCGCCGACGAAACCGCCCGCGGCGGCGCCGGCGTTGGCGAATTTGTTGCCCTTGTTGGCGGCGCCGTTCGTGCCGCTGTTACGCGTCGAGGGTGCCATCAGACCGGATCTCCTCGGGTCAGTGGGTGCGGCGGACGATGAGCCAGGCAGACTGCGCCGTGATCAGGGTGAGCAGCCACCACAGCTCCAGCGCCCCGGCCAGCGGCCCGAACCCTGCGGCGGTGGCGAGCCAGGCGAGCGCGGACGATGTGAGCGCGGCCAGGCCGGCACGCCAGGCCAGGACCGAGCCGTCGGCCGGGCGGCGGCGCTGCATCAGCAGCAGCCAGACCAGCGGGCCGGCCGCGGTGGGGGCGAGCAGCAGACCGGACCACCACGCGATGACGTGCAGCAGACCAGCCACCACCAGCGCCAGCACAGCGAGGGCGGTCGGGGCGAGGGCGCGGCGCGAGCGCCACAGCCACCCCCCGACCACTGCCAGCGCCTCACGCGTCAGGGACGGACGCTCGGGCACGACCACGACGAACGGGTCGGCGCCACGGCGGCCACGCTGGCGGGGGATACGAACGGTGTGCACACCGGCGGCCGTCTTCACGCCGCGCGCACGGGTACGACTGGACACAGGAACTCTCCTGTCAGAGCGTCGGAAATGGGGTTCAGGCGGCGCGCTGTTCGTCGGGGAAGGCGCAGGTCGCGCAGGTGCCGAGCGTGGGCGGGATGACGTAGCCGACATCCCGGCGGCAGGCGGGGCAGGTGCGGCGGGCGGCGTTGGCTTTGGCCAGGGCCGCCCACTTCGCCGGCGTCATCGGACGCACCGGCTTGGCCTGCTCGATCGAGTAGAGGTAGGCGACCAGCGGGCCGCGGCGGCGCCGCGGCCGCTCGACCTGCGCGGCCACGTCCTGCCCGCCGGGCCGCAGCCCACGGGCACGGAGCTGCCGGCGAGTGGCCAGGCCATCAGGCGCCAGACGCCACCGGTAGACCGGAACGGCGGCCATCACTGGCTCGCAATGGCCAGCTCAGCACCGTGCACGCCCGGCTCGCGGTGTTCGGCGTAGCGGGCGGACACCCACCCGACCGACCAGCCGCACAGCTCCGCAGCCGACCGCACCGACATGTCCGAGGCGAACGCGGCGGCCACGATCTGGCGCGCCTCATCCTCCGGAAGCTTGCCGACGGCGGGCCCGCGGTTCAGCAGCGCGGCGCGTTCACGGGCCGCACGCTCCTCGCGCTCACGGCGTTCACGCTCCGCTTGCTCGGCACGCTCGCGCCGCTCGGCCTCGGCCCGCTCCCGGGCCTGCCGTTCACGCTGCACGCGTTCTTGTTCACGCTGTTCACGCTCGCGTTCACGGCGTTCACGCTCGGCCCGCTCCGCCTGCTCGGCCCGCTCCCGCGCGGCCCGCTCCTCACGGGCCAGCGCGGCCTCATGCTCACGCTGTTCACGGGCGAGCATGGCGGCGTGCTCGCGCTCCTCCCGGGCCTCGGCACGGGCCCGTGCGGCGCGCTCGCGGGCCACCTGCTCGCGCCGCTCCCGCTCGGCCCGCTGCTCGGCTTCCAGCGCGGCCACCGCGCGGGCGATGGCCCGCCGGTAGGCGAGGCTGGTCTCTGCGGTGACGATGAGCAGGAGCGGGGCCACGGAGTGGACGGCCACGCCGACCAGGTCTTTCTTCAGTGCGGAGTCGGCGGTGTTCAGGGCGAGCGTCATCAGCCCGGTCATCCACCGCAGCACGACCGGCCAGCGCCCGCCCTGCCCTCCGAGACGGGCCAGCACGTCATCGAGCTTGACCACGATGACCACGGCGGCGTCCACCACGAGCGGCAGGATCGGCGCCGTCCAGTCCCACGCCTCGGCCGTATGCGCCGCCATCAGCGGCGTCACGGTCAGGATGGAATAGAGCATCGCCCCGCACACGATCAGCCACGTGCCACCGGACAGAGCGCGCTCCGCTGAACGCGTCTGAACACTGTTCATGCCGCACCGTCCAGCACCCTCGGAACGGCCGTGTGCGCGCGGTGGAATCCGTTGGACGCGGGGCTGTAGGTGAACGCCTCGCAGCGCCACGTGAACGCGGCGGCCGGGCGTTCATCGCACGGCGTCCACACGTGATCCGCCGGGTAGCCGTGGGTGGCGGTGTCGGCGTGCGCGGCCTCGCGGGAGGCGTAGACGGCGTGCGGCTCACCGTGGTGCATGAGCACCGTCACCGTCTCGCCCTCACGCGGCCCGCAGCTCAGTTCCTCGCGTAGCCGACGGATCTCGATGTCCTTCCGCAACAGCTCCTGCTGCGCCTCGGACAGCTCCGCCAGCGCCCCGGACAGGAGAACGCCCACCTCGTTCGTGGTCGCCTCGGCCCGCTCCGCGCGGTCGGTGACGTTCCACAGCTCCCGCACGTGCCGGCCGAACGCCTCGTTCGCGGCCCCGCTGGTCTGCCGGGCCTGCTCGCTCGCGGTGCGGGCGGCGTCCTCCAGCCGGGCGAGGCGGGCCCGGGTCACGATGCGGATCACGCGGCACCACCAGTCTGCCCATTCGGGACACCCTCGGCGGCGGGAACGTCAGCGAACGCGGTCAGGACGACGACCGCACCCGCAAACAGGCCGTCGGCCGCGAGCACGCGAGTGGACCCGTCGCTCTGCGTGCGGGCGACGACCGCCGTCGGGGCAATGCGCAGCGCGGTGCGCCACTGCTCGAACGCGGCAAAGCTCTCGCACGAGGTGTCGTGGAACGACAGCCGCAACCGCTCCGGGTAGAGCGGCGACACGTCCACGTCCGGCGCGGGCAGGTGCGGAAAGTCGACAGCCAGCAGGCGCAACGCCCGCAACGGGATCAACAGGTTGTCAAGAGCGGTGCTGCTCACGCGGCACCCCCGGGCAGGCTCACGTCGGCCGTGCGGTTGGCCAGCTCCCGGCGGGCGGCCAGCACCCGGTTCCGGGCCCGGCGGATACGCCGGTTGTCCAGCTCGTTCGGCGTGCGGTCGAGCGCGGTGATCTGCGCGTCCACGAGGTCGACACCCGCGAGGATCACGGGCATCTCCCGCTCGATCGCGTCAAGCTCCGCGTCCGTCGGCTCCATGAAGTCGGCGAACGCGGTAACAGGGTCCTGAACAGTGACGATGGGGTTCATGGGTCGTGGTTCCTTCCAGAGAGGAACGGCCCGAACAGCGGCCCCGGGTCTAGCCACCCGGGGCCGCGCGCCGTTGAAGTCGGTAGATCCGGCTCCCCTCAGCGCTGCACGTACAAGACGTGCAGCGGAGGCAACCGGCCCGCAGCAGACGAGCTGCGGGAGAGGTCGAACGCGGCGTTGCCGCGCGGTCCGTCTTTTCGACTCGGGGAGACGGGGCCCACCTATGCAGTTGTCAAAGAGCCGGCGCTTCCTTCGAGCCCGTTTCACGGAGCCCTCCAGGCGTTCGTCTCGCGCATCGCGAATCCAGGACCAGCCCGTAATCTGGTGCGCACCAGTAGACTGCATCTGGTGCGCACCAGTGTCAAGGTGGTTCGCTGTTTCGGGTGATGACCACCCCGTCGCGGTGCATCTCCAGAAGACCTCTTGCGGCAGGGGCCGCGGTAGCCAACAGGGCTTAACATCCGGCCTGTTAAGGGCTGTTGACCTGCGGAGACGTGCGCCATGCTGACAAGGTGCGAGCGGAACCAACGCCGGGAGGTCGCCCGTGAGTACGGGACTTCGCAACGCGCGGACGGCGCGCGGATGGTCGCAGGAACGACTGATTCGCGAGATCGAGCAGTACGCCCGACGGAACCTCACGGACGTTGCGTCGACCGCGAGTCTGCGGGTGTATGTCTCTGAGTGGGAGAACGGCAAGCGCACCATTTCAGACCGGTACGCACGCGTCCTGCGGCAGCTCCTCGGCGTCACGGACGGGGAACTGCGGGACGCCGACCCGGTACCGGCGGCGCCAACCGCGGACGGTTACGACGACCTGCTGAGCCGGATCGACTCGGCGAGCAGTGTCGGTGAGTCCATGGTGAGAGCGTTCAATGATCAGACCGAACTACTGCGCACCATGGATCGCCAGAGGGGCGCCGCGGCCCTGGTCGACCAGATGACCGGCCATCTCTCCGCCCTCGAAGACGCGCTCAACTTTGCGGTACTGCCCAGCGCGCGCCGGCCCGTGGCGCTCGCGCTCGCCGGTGCGTCGACTCTCGCAGCGTGGCAAGCGATCGACTCGGGAGCGGTTGAGCGAGCATGGCGGCACTACGAACTTGCCAAGCGGGCGGCCCGCGACGCTGAAGAACCGATGTACCTGGCTCACGCCATGGGCGAGCAGGCGTACGTGCTCTGCGAGGCGGGGCGGCCGGCGCTCGCCGTCGATCTGGTGCGCGACGCACAGCGCACTGTCGGTTCCTCCGGTTCCGCTCGACTGCGGGCGTGGCTGTACGCCGCGGAAGCCGAGCTGTGCGCGCATGCCGAGATGCCCGACGACAGTCGGCGTGCGCTGGAAGCAGCCATGGCCGTCATTCCGCCGGGCCCCGAGGACCGGGACCCGGACATGTTGAGCATTTTCCTTAACGGCGCCCATCTCGCCCGGTGGCAAGGCAACGTGCTTGCTCTTCTCGGGGAGGAGTCGGCAGTCACCAGCCTTTACGGCGCGCTTGAGGTCATGGACCCAACGTTCGTGCGCGCACGCGCCGGGCTTCATGCCGACCTGGCGCAAGCCCATCTCACGCGAGCCGAGTACGACGACGCTGGCACGCACCTGCGGCAGGCTCGCTTGTTGGCGGGCCGCACCGGCTCGGTCCGGCAGCGTCGTCGCGTAGACCTGCTCAGTGCGCGGTTGTGAGTCCCTGAGTGCGCCGTGCCGCGAGGATGTGCAGCAGGGCAACGAGGGTGCCAGAGCCCAGCAGCTCACCGCGGGCCATGAGCCCGGGAATGTCCGCCAGCGGTACCCACTCGATATGGCCGGCCTCTTCCAGGTCGGTTGGCTCACCAACCTTCTCAGCGCCGTGTCCCACGAAGATCTCGTGCGGGGAGTCGACCATGCCGACCATGGGTTGATAGCTCACGACGTGTTCCAGCGACTTGGGCCGCCACCCTGTCTCTTCGATGGTCTCCCGCAGCGCCGTGTCCGCAGGGTCCTCCCCCTCGTCGACGATGCCGCCGGGCAGCTCCCAGCCAAATTGCTTTGGCACGAAGCGGTACCGCCACATCATCAGAACGCGGTCCTGATCATCAGTAACGGCCGTAATGGCCACGTGGTGAAGCCTCACGACGTGATGCTCGAACCGCTTCACCCCGGGCGGCTCCACGTCCCAGAGTTGGAGTCTGACCCACCGGTTGTCGTACACGTCGCGCTCGCCGTGGATACGCCAGGGTTCCAGCCCCTGCGGACGCTGAACGCTCACCACGCCCGGCACCCGGTACGAACTCCGCCCCCGAACCTCCAGCAGTCCCTCGGAGACGAGGCGCGCGAGCACCTGCCGTAGAGCTGTCCGGCCAATGCTGAGTTCTTCCACGAGTGTGCGTTCTGAGGGGAACTTGTCGCCTGGGGCGTACTCGCCTGCCGCGAGTCGTGCGCGAAGCGTCTCGTAGACCTTGGTCGTCTTCGGTCCCATCCGCGGAGCACTCTCCGTTCTGACGTGGTGCGTACCAGCGTAGCCGGCTCACATGACGACTGCGTCTGGCCGACAAAAGTGCTTTCCCGACATTAGCGACGAATCTGTGCAAGCAAGGTATAACGGCAAAGGGATCGCGACTCAACTCAGGTTCTGACAAGGTGTGATCACCGGGGGCTACAGCCGAACCTACTTACGGTAAGCAGGGAATGGAAGTTATGGCGAGCACTGACGAGCTTGAGTGGGACGACGTCGATGGCGAGGCCGATGACACGACGGAGCCTGTGAGTTCTGAGGACGTTACGCGCGCGGTTGTAACCGACACTGACTGGACTGCTGAGACAATCCTCAGTCAGCTTCGACGCGGTAATATTCAGCTCAATCCCCGCTTCCAGCGTCGGGATGCGTGGACTAAGCCTAGGAAGAGCCGCTTCATCGAGTCCCTCATTTTGGGCCTTCCGATCCCTCAAATTGTTCTTGCTGAGGACAAGAATAAGAGAGGAAAGTTCATCGTTCTCGACGGCAAGCAGCGGCTGCTTGCCCTTCGTCAGTTTGCTGCAGGTTCGTCATTCGCGGTATCCAACGGGGATGAGGACTTTAAAGGCTTCTCTTTGACTGGCTTGGAGGTTCGAGAAGACCTCCGTCTCTTGACTCTGAAGAAGATGGAGAAGAGCGACGACCATCTCGACGATCTGAATGCGTTCCTGAATGAAACCATTCGTACCGTTGTGGTTCGTCGTTGGCCGAATGAGGACTTCCTGAATCTCGTCTTCTTGAGGTTGAACACGGGAAGCGTCAAGTTGTCGCCGCAAGAGTTGCGTCAGGCGCTTCACCCTGGTTCGTTCACGGATTACCTCGATGACGCGGCGTCAAATAGCACATGGCTCCGGAAGGCGCTGCGAAACGATAAGCCTGACTTCCGAATGCGTGATGTCGAGATCCTTTTGCGATATTTCGGCTTCCAGTACATGCTGGAGGAGTACACGGGCAATCTGAAAAAGTTCCTGGATGACACCTTGAACTATCTCAATGACGTGTGGGATCGGGAAGAGGGTGAAATCATCGAGGCGGGAGCGTCTTGCGACCGTGCGATTGAGGCCACCTTCGCAGTCTTCGGGCAAAATGCCTTCTATCGCTGGTCAGATACTCGGTATGAAGGACGCTTCAACCGCGCTGTGTTCGACATCATGACCTACTACTTCTCCGATGAAGAAGTTGCGCAGCGGGCAGTGGAGAGGAAGGATGCCGTGGAGGCGACATTCCAAGCCCTCTGTGACGGGGATCCGCGATTCGTGGAGTCCATCCAGACCACCACTAAGACCCCCTCCGCGACGCACCGAAGGCTGTCACTCTGGGGGAATGAACTCGCGGAAGCTCTTGAGATGGACATCGACGTACCTGCCCTGCAGGAAAACAGGATCGTACTGTAGGGAGAGTCGGTATGACGTCCTCCCGTTTCCAGGAGCTGGAACAGCGTATTTCGGAGTTGGAGAAACACTTAATTCCCTCTCCCTTCGATCCAACGGGAAGCTATGACGATGCGGTGTACGAGCAAACGCGAGCATTTCGTGTTCTTGTCCATGCTGAGTTCGAAGCGTTCATTGAGGATCGAGTAGTAGAGGTTCTCAACACGGCGTTCTCGCGCTGGGAGTACTCCGGTGTAATCTCCACGAGCTTGCTCTCGGTCCTGGCGTACAAAGAAACATCTCACTCGATGCCAGAGTCTCTATCGAACGCGGCCCAGAAGAAGAAGTATCCAGACTTGAAGGCTCGCGTTGAAGCTGCCAAGAATGAGTTCAATCGCTACGTCAGGACTCAGAATCATGGCATCAAGGAGAAGAATATTCTGCGCTTGCTCATGCCTATCGGATTCACTGACAAAGAGATAGATCCAGTCTGGCTTAGTCTCACGGAGACCTGGGCAACGGCCCGTGGGGAGGTCGCACACAAGTCCGCCAAAATGCAGGTGCGAGCCGACCCTCAGAAAGAGGTTAAAACGGTCAAGCAAATCCTGGCGGGCTTTCGAGAAGTGGATATTGTTATGGCCGCCAAGTAAGTCTGACCTTCGCTGAGGGGGGACTGGCTGCCGTGAGGTAAGGGCTTGGTCCCTAGCCATCATTGCTGCGTCGCGCGCCGTCACGACGCATGAGTCGCACCCTCAACCCAGGAATCGGGTGTCTCGGGTCCCGTGGGGTACTCGTGGGGTTGCGTAGGGAAGATCACAGAAATCTGCAGGTCAGAGGCCGTAGTCTGCGCAGACTGTAAATCTGCCGGCTCAGCCTTCCCAGGTTCGAATCCTGGCGCCGCCACACGGGAACGAAAGGGCCCCGTGACCTGCACGAACAGCAGGTCACGGGGCCCTTCGTCATGAGGTGGTCCCGTGGGCCGGGGGCGGCGGGGCAGACTGGGGGCATGGCCTCGTCCTCCCGCCGCAGAACCTGCCCCGAGTGCCGCCGCGAGATCGCCGTGGTCGCGGGGCGGTACGCGCGCCACGACCCGCCCGGCGCGCGGGGGAGCGGCGAACTGGTGTCCTGTCCCGGTTCGCGTCGGCCGGCGCAACTGGGTGCGGCGCAGCCGTCCTTGGACGGTTACGTCGTCCCCGACTTCCCCGGGCAGCTCCCCCTCTTCTGACCGTCCGCCGCCGCCCTCAGTTGCCGGCCACCGCCTTCACCGCCACCGAAACGGGTGCCGAACCGCTGATCAGCTCCAGGGTCAGGCCGTTGGTGGCCGGGGTGTCGATCAGTTCCGCCAGGACGGCGGCGACGTCGTCGCGCGGGACGGGGCCCCGGCCGGTGCGGGCCTCCAGGCGTACGAGGCCCGTGCCCGCGTCGTCCGTCAGGGCGCCGGGGCGCAGGACCGTCCAGTCCAGGGCGTCCAGCGAGCTGACGTACGCGTCGGCCTCGCCCTTGGCGCGCAGGTAGACGTCGAAGATCTCGTCCCCCTGGTGGCGGGGATCGGCGCCCATGGACGACACGATCAGGAAGCGCCGTACGCCCGCCCGGACCGCCGCGTTCGCGAAGAGGACCGCGGCCGCCTTGTCCACGGTGTCCTTGCGGGCCGCCCCGCTGCCGGGGCCCGCCCCCGCCGCGAAGACCGCCGCGTCGGCGCCCCGCAGCCGTTCCGCCACCTCCTCGACGGAGGCCGACTCCAGGTCCAGCACGACCGGTTCGGCGCCCGCCGCACGCAGGTCGTCGGCCTGCTCCGCCTTGCGGATGATGCCCGCCACCTCGTCACCGCGCGCGGCGAGCAACCGCTCCAGCCGCAGCGCGATCTGACCATGACCACCAGCGATGACAATGCGCATGTCTTCGACCGTACGCCCCGACGGCCGCCCCCGCCCCACGACTTCGTGGCCCCGGCCGGTCCTCAGGTCGTGTCGCCGGCCCCGCCCCGTCCGCCGGGCCCGTCGGGCCGTCCGCGCCCGCTGCGCCCCTGCCGGGGCAGCCCCAGGTCGGGCGCGGTGCTGGAGTCGCCGTACTCCCGTACCGCGCTGGTCCGCGCCACCACGCGCCCCTGGTGCACGACGATCCGGCTGTACGCCAGCGACAGCGCGCCCGCCAGCCGGTCCCCGCGTACGGCCACGAGTTCGGCCGGGAATCCCGCCTCCACCCGTACCTCGGGCAGGCCGAGGGCCGACCGTGCCGCCGTGCTCACCGCGTCGTACGCCTCCCCGGCGTCCAGCCCGTGCCGCGAGGCCAGCAGATAGGCGGCCTCCAGGGGGTCGCCCCGCCCGACCGGGTTGGACACGTCCCGCAGCGCCCCGCTTCCCGCGGTGACCCGCACCCCGGCCGCCCGCAGCAGCCGGACCGGAGCCGTGCCGTCGGGACGGTCCGAGGCCCCGCAGGCGCCCTGCGGCAGGCAGACCACCGTCACCCCGGCCGCCGCGAGCTGGTCCGCGGCCCGGGAGACCACCTCGGCGGGGAGCCGGCCCAGGCCGTCGCAGGGGCCGACGGCCACCCCGGGCCGCAGCCCGCCCGCCATCGCCGCGAGGCGGGCCAGCCGCGCCGGGTCGGCGGCGTCCGTGTGCAGGTCGACCGGGCAGCCGTGCTCGGCGGCGACCTCCAGGACGGCCTCCACGTACCCCGTCGGATCGGGATCGAGGTCCGGGCACCCGCCCACCACGTCCGCGCCCATCTTGACGGCGTCACGCAGCATCGCCAGGCCGTCGGCCCCGGCCACCCCGGTGAGCACCCGCGGCATCGCCACCGCGGTCAGTCCGGTGAGCCCGCGCAACGAGCGCCGGGTCCGCAGTACCGCGGTCAGCGCGCCGAGCCCGGCGACGTCACCCACCCGCACGTGCGCCCGCAGCGCGGTGGCGCCGTGTCCGAGCTGGAGCAGGGCCGCATCGGTGACCCGGCGCTGGACGTCCTCGGGGTCGTAGGAGACAGGGCCCGGGACGTCGGCCGTGAGCGCCGTGTCGGCGTGGACGTGCGGATCGGCGGGGGCGGGGAGGAGCAGGTAGCCCCCCAGGTCCAGGTGACCGCCCGGCTGCGGACCGCCGGAGCCGGGCACGCGGCGCGGGGCCAGGCTGCCGGCCGTGCCCACCGCCTCGATGCGCCCTCCGTGGAGCCGTACGTCCACGGTCCGCCCGTCGGCGAGGCGGGCCCCCGTGAGCAGGAGCGAGCCGCGGCCGGCGGACTCCGAGGAGGAGGGCGAGTGGAAGGGCTGCGGCTGGCTGTCGGGCATCGCGCTCTCCTCCGGGCTCGGGGCTGCGCAGTGGGGGACGCAAGATCACGCAGAGTGAGTCGAAGCCTAGGACGGTGATCAGCCCGCGGCGCGGAGGAGCGTAATAGTCGTACCGGCGCCGTCCGCCCCCTCCCGTCCCGTCCCGAAGCGGCCGGGACGGGACGGGGCAGGGTCGGCGAAACGGATTTGGGCGAACGGCGGGCGACCGTGTAATGTCTTCATCGCTCGCCCCAATAGCTCAGTCGGCAGAGCGTCTCCATGGTAAGGAGAAGGTCAACGGTTCGATTCCGTTTTGGGGCTCTGGTGTGAGAGGTTCCCGCCGCAAGGCGGGGCCCGATCGCATCACAGCGGTGTAGCTCAGTCGGTAGAGCAAGCGGCTCATAATCGCTGTGTCACCGGTTCAAGTCCGGTCACCGCTACTCTCAGTAGCCGATTGCGGGGTCGGTCCTTCAATCGGCTACTCTTTCCTGCGTTAATACCATCAATCCGTTCGTCAAGGAGCACTCACGTGGCTGCCACCGACGTCCGCCCGAAGATCACGCTGGCCTGCGTGGAGTGCAAGGAGCGGAACTACATCACCAAGAAGAACCGGCGTAACAACCCGGACCGACTGGAGATGAAGAAGCACTGCCCGCGTTGCAACGCGCACACCGCGCACCGCGAGACGCGATAAATCAGGCTCGTACACGAGGCCGCCCCCGAAACCTGGGGGCGGCCTCGTGTCGTTGTCACACGCACGAAGAGCAGCAGCAACAGGAGGTTGCGAGGCCCATGGCGCTCGACCAGTCGTTCGTGGGGCGGAGTTACCCGCCCACCGCGCCCTACGAGGTGGGCCGGGAGAAGATCCGTGAGTTCGCGGAGGCCGTGGGGGACGCCAATCCCGCGTACACCGACCCGGAGGCCGCGAAGGCGCTGGGTCACCCGGACGTGATCGCCCCGCCGACCTTCGTGTTCTCCATCACGTTCAAGGCGGCAGGTCAGGTCATCGCGGACCCGCAGCTCGGGCTGGACTACAGCCGGGTGGTGCACGGCGACCAGAAGTTCGCCTACGTCCGCCCGGTGCGGGCCGGTGACCGGCTCACCGTCACCTCGACCATCGAGGCGGTCAAGTCGATGGCCGGCAACGACATCGTGGACGTCCGCGGTGAGGTCCACGACGAGGCCGGAGAGCGCGTCGTGACCGCCTGGACCAAGCTCGTGGCCCGCGCGGCCGGGGAGGCCTGAGGACCCATGACGGAATCCGTGACGCCGAAGGTCGCGTACAGCGACGTCGAGGTCGGCACCGAACTGCCGGCGCAGAGCTTCCCCGTGGACCGCGCCACGCTCGTGCGGTACGCGGGTGCCTCCGGCGACTTCAACCCGATCCACTGGAACGAGAAGTTCGCCAAGGAGGTGGGCCTGCCGGACGTCATCGCGCACGGCATGTTCACCATGGCCGAGGCGATTCGCGTGGTCACCGACTGGACCGGCGACCCGGGCTCGGTCGTGGAGTACGGCGTCCGCTTCACCAGGCCCGTCGTCGTCCCGAACGACGACCGGGGTGCCGTGATCGAGGTCAGCGGCAAGGTGGCGGCCAAGCTCGACGACAACACCGTCCGCGTCGACCTCCTGGCCACCAGCACGGGCCAGAAGGTCCTCGGCATGTCCCGGGCGGTCGTACGACTGGCCTGACGGGTGCCGTCCGTTCCTGCCTCGCGCCGGTCCCCGCACGCGGTGCGGCCGGCTCGGGCGGGCGGAGCCGCGTCAGTCGGCGCCGGTGCGTACCGCCGTGGTCGCCAGCGTCGTGTAGCGCATCGTGAAGCGGCCGCCCAGGGCGTCGACGGCGTGGCCGACCGCGCCCAGTATCGCGGCCAGCCGCTCGGGACGCAGCCGGGTGAGACCGCCGGTGGTGGGAAGCAGCTCCAGCCACTCGTCGCGCGTGTAGGACCGCTGCCAGTCGAATCGCCACTGCTCCGGGTCCTCGAACCGCCCGCTCTCGCGGATCCGGTCGGCGATCTTCGCGTACCCCGCCTGGTACGTCTCCAGCGGACGACGCGCCGGCTGACCGCTGAACGGCGAGTCGGGGGCCGCCCGGCGGTAGGCGGCCGCGAACGGCTCGGCCACCTCGGCCGGCGGCTCGAAGACGTGCCCGAAGACGGTCAGGCGCCCGTGCGGGCGCAGTACCCGGGCCGCCTTCTCGACGCCTGCGACCGGGTCCACCCAGTGCCACGACTGAGCGGCGATCACCGCGTCGAAGGTTCGGCCGGCGGACTCCCAGGCCTCGAAGGTCGCCACCTCCACCGGGAGGCCGCGGGTCCGCGCGAACTCGGCCATCCGCGCGTCCGGCTCTACACCGAGCACGGTGCAACCGGCGGCTGTGAACTGACGGGCCGCGATTCCCGTGCCGCAGCCGACGTCGAGGACGTCGGGGCCCGGGCTCCCGGCGACGACCCGCGCCACCAGGTCGTCGGGGTAGCGCGGCCGGGCCCGGTCGTAGCGTTGCGCGTCCGTGCCGAAGGACTCGGCCGTGTGCCGGGCCCGATGCAGTGGCATGGGCTGCGGTTGCGAGGCCGGTCGGGACTGCTGCGCCATGGGCTCGCGCTGCTCCGGAAACTCGGGTGGCTCGGGCGTCGGTAGAGTGGGCATGTGCCCACTCTAATGGGCAAGCGCCCATCTGCCCATGGGCGGTGCGTGGGCAAGTGGCGAGAGTGCCAGGGGTGCCTGGCGTAGGGAGGTTCTCCGAGTGCCGACCGGTGTGCATCTTCGCGACGCGCGGCAGCGGCTGTTCGACGCCGCCGAACGCGTACTCCTGCGAGACGGCCCGAACGGGCTGACCAGCCGGGCCGTCACGGACGAGGCGGGCTGCGCCAAGGGTGTCCTGCACCGGCACTTCGCCGACTTCGACGCATTCCTCGCCGAGCTGGTGCTCGACCGGGCCGCGCGGCTCGAAACCCAGGCGCTGGCGCTGCGCGAGGCCGCGGGGACCGGCACCGTGGCCGCCAACCTCGCCGAAGCGCTGACCACTCTGTTCGGGCCGGTCCCGGTGGCGATCATCCCGCTCATCACCTTCCGGGACGAGCTGCGCGTACGGCTGCGGCAGGCCATGCCCGGAGGCGGCATCGCGATCCTCTCCCAGGTCACGGCCGCCGTCTCCGCCTACCTGGCCGACGAGCGCGCGAGGGGGCGCATCTCGGCCGACGCCGACATCGACTCGCTCACCCTCTCCCTGGTCGGAGGGGGGCATCTCCTGTTCGCGGACCGCGATCCCGGCCCGCCGGCCGCGGCGACCGTCGCCGGCATGGTGAACGCGGTGCTCGCCGACGTGGTGCAACGGCGTCCGCGCTGACTCGCCGCCGCCTCCCGCGCCGCCCGGCGCACGCCCCTTGACCGAGTTAGTGATTGAGTACTAACTTAGCTGCATGGTCAGGATGAGCGCAGAGGAACGGCGTGAGAGCGTCATTCGCGCGGCGACGAGCGAGTTCGCCCGGGGCGGCTACCACGGCACGTCCACGGAGGTCATCGCCAAGCGCGTGGGCGTCTCCCAGCCGTACCTCTTCCGTCTCTTTCCGGGCAAGAAGGCGATCTTCCTCGCGGTGGCGGAGCGCTGCCTGCGGGACACGCGGGAGGTCTTCGAGAAGGCGTCCGAGGGTCTGCACGGTGAAGAGGCCCTGCATGCCATGGCCGAGGCCTACTCGCAGCTGATCGCGGACGAGCCCGAGAAGCTCCAGATGCAGTTGCAGGTGTACGTCACCGTCGCCGCCGCCGAGGCGGCCGGGGATCACGAGTTCGGCGAGATGGTGCGCAAGGGCTGGCTCGAGATCTGGGACACCGTGCACCTGCCCCTGGGGGCGGACGTCGAGCGGACGACGTCCTTCCTGGCCTACGGCATGCTGATCAACACCCTGGTCGGCATGGGGTTCCCGCCGGGGCACCGCGTCTACAGCGGTATCCACGAATCCGGGCAGGCCGAGCCCGGCCGGGAAGACGCGTAGGGGGCGCGCGGACGGTACCGGGAAACGCTCGCTCGGCGCTCACGCACGCCCCGCAAAGTTAGTCATCAATTACTAATCAGTCCACGCCACGGCAAGTGCACACCCTCTGGGGGAGAGATGTCACAGCACGGAGCACGTGAGAACACGCATCACACACGTCGCGGGGGAGTCGTCTGGGCCCTCGTCATCACCAGCGTCGCCGGCTTCATGGCGGCCCTGGACAACCTCGTCGTCACCACCGCCCTGCCCTCCATCCGCGAGGACCTGGGCGGCGCGCTGCACGACCTGGAGTGGACCGTGAGCGCCTACACGCTCACCTTCGCCGTCCTCCTGATGTTCGGGGCGGCGCTCGGCGACCGCTTCGGCCGCCGCAGGCTCTTCCTCGTCGGCCTCACCGTCTTCACCGGGGCCTCCGCCGCCGCGGCCGTGGCACCCGGCATCGACTCGCTCATCGCCGCCCGAGCGGTGCAGGGCGTCGGCGCGGCGATCATGATGCCGCTGACGTTGACCCTGCTCACGGCCGCGGTACCCGCCGAGCGCCGCGGAATGGCGTACGGCATCTGGGGCGCGGTCAACGGGCTGGCGGTGGCCTCCGGGCCGCTCGTCGGCGGCAGCCTCACCGAGCACATCTCGTGGCAGTGGATCTTCTGGCTGAACGTTCCGCTGGGCCTGGCCCTGCTGCCGCTCGCCCGCCTTCGCCTCGCCGAGTCGCACGGCACCGGCGCCCCGCTCGACGTACCCGGCACCCTGCTCGCCAGCGGCGGACTCTTCGGCATCGTCTACGGCCTGGTCCGCGGACCCGTCGACGGCTGGACCGGCGCCGTGGTGCTCACCGCCCTCTTCGCCGGGGTCGCACTGCTGGTCGGCTTCGTCCTCTACAGCACCCGTGCCAAGAACCCGATGCTCCCCATGCGGCTGTTCCGCTCCCGCGCCTTCTCCGGCGTCAACGCGGCGAGCCTGCTGATGTTCCTGGGGATGTTCGGCTCGATCTTCCTGCTCAGCCAGTACATGCAGCTCGTGCTCGGCTACTCGCCCACCGAGGCGGGCCTGCGCATGCTGCCCTGGACCGGCATGCCGATGCTGGTCGCGCCGATCGCCGGCATCCTGTCAGACCGGATCGGAGGCCGTCCGGTGGTCGCCGTCGGACTCTTCCTCCAGGCGGTCGGGCTCGGCTGTCTGGCCTCCGTGATCACGGCCGACGCCTCCTACGCGATCCAGTTGCCCGGCCTGATCGTCAGCGGCATCGGCATGGCCCTCTACTTCGCCCCCGCCTCCGCGCTGGTGATGTCCAGCGTCGCCGCGAAGGAGCAGGGCATCGCCTCAGGCGCCAACAACGCACTGCGCGAGGTCGGCGGCGCGCTCGGTATCGCCGTCATGTCCTCGATCTTCGCGGCGCAGGGCGGCTACGGGTCGGCGCAGACCTTCGTGGACGGACTGCGGCCCGCGGTCGCCGTGGGTGCCGTGGTGGTGGCCCTCGGCGGTCTCGCGGCCCTGGTGATCCCGGCGCGCCAGCGGACCGGCGACGGGGGACGGGGCGCCTCGGCCGGACCGGCGACGGAGCCGGCCCTCGCCACGTCGAGCGCGACGACCCCCCACTGACCGCGCGACGCCCGAAGCCCGAGCACAACGGGACACGAAGGAGTACGACATGCCCGTCCTTCCCTGGACCGTGCCGAACCACCCTCCCCGGGCCGCCGAGGTCCACGTCTTCGCCTCCCGCTTCGAGACCCGCACCCTGTGGGGAGCGCTGAAGTTCCTGGCGCGCACGCCGGGCGTGTGGCGGCAGGTCCGGAGCGCGCCCGGGGCGTACGGCGCTTCCCTGAAGGCGGAGCCGTTCAAGCGGACCTTCTGGACGCTCTCCGCCTGGGAGTCGCCCGAGGCCCTCAAGGCCTTCGCCCACTCCGGCACCCACGCGCCGACCTCCCGCCGGCTGTCGGCGCAGATGCGGGACTCGCAGTTCGCCTCCTGGCCGGCGTCGAGCGACGAACTCCCGGTGAGCTGGGCGGAGGTGCGCAGGCGCCTGACGTGAGAACGGACTCGGGCACCCGCCCGGCGACGCCCCGGCCGGCCCGGCCGGGGCGTCCCCGCGTTCCCCACCGCTCGGTGGCGTGGGTGCTGCCGGTGGCGTCTCGTAGTCTTGAGCGCGTGCAGGAACTCCACGACGCCCCCCTCGCCCCGCTGACCACCTTCCGCCTGGGCGGGCCCGCGACCCGGCTGGTCACGGCCACGACCGACGCCGAGGTGATCGCCGCCGTCCGCGAGGCCGACGACACCGGGACCCCGCTGCTGCTCATCGGCGGCGGATCCAACCTGGTCATCGGCGACAAGGGCTTCGACGGCACCGCCCTGCACATCGCCACGCGCGGCTTCCGCCTCGACGGCACGACGCTCGAACTGGCCGCCGGCGAGATCTGGACCGACGCGGTCGCCCGCACCGTCGAGGCGGGCCTGGCGGGCGTCGAGTGCCTGGCCGGCATCCCCGGCTCGGCCGGCGCGACCCCGATCCAGAACGTCGGCGCGTACGGCCAGGAGGTGTCCGCCACGATCACCGAGGTCACGGCGTACGACCGCCGCAGCCGTGAGACCGTCGCCCTCTCCAACGCCGACTGCGCCTTCTCCTACCGCCACAGCCGCTTCAAGGCCGAGCCCGAGCGGTACGTCGTCCTGCGTGTCCGTTTCGAGCTGGAGGACGCCGACGGCCTCTCCGCGCCGCTGCGCTACGCCGAGACGGCCCGCGCCCTCGGCGTCGAGGCCGGCGACCGGGTACCGCTGGCGACCGCCCGGGAGACGGTGCTGAAGCTGCGTGCGGGGAAGGGGATGGTGCTGGACCCCTCGGACCACGACACCTGGTCGGCCGGGTCCTTCTTCACCAACCCGATCCTCACGGACGAGGAGTTCGCGGCCTTCCGTTCCCGCGTCGCCGAGCGACTCGGGGACGCCGCCGAGCCGCCCGCCTTCCCGGCCGGTGAGGGACGCGTCAAGACCTCCGCGGCGTGGCTGATCGACAAGGCGGGCTTCACCAAGGGCTACGGTGCGGGTCCCGCGCGCATCTCCACCAAGCACACCCTCGCGCTGACCAACCGCGGTGAGGCGACCACGGAGGATCTGCTCGCGCTGGCCCGGGAGGTCGTCGCCGGGGTCCACGAGGCGTTCGGGGTGACGCTGGTCAACGAGCCGGTCACGGTGGGCGTCGCCCTCTAGACCGTGGGGTGCGTGGTCCGGCGTTGCGGGGTTGCCCGGCGCTGGTGCGGGCGCGGGGAGAGCGCAGCCCGGCGCCGCCGGGGTGCCGCTGCGCCCACCCGTGCCGCCCCAGCGGCACGACTGCCCGCAGCTACGGGGCCGGCAGTCGCGTACGGCGTGAAGGGGTCGTGTCGGGGGGTGTCCGCCCGCAGCGGTTGGCGCGTCAACGGAGTTCACTTCTGTGGCCGACCGATTCCGCGCCGTTCCGAGGACGGACACCCCCCGGCGCGGCCCCGACCCACAACGCACCCCACCGCGCTACGCGCACCCCCACCAAACCCGCACAGGCGCCGCAGGCATTCCGCACCCCCACCGAACCGCACAGGCGCCGCAGGCACCCGCAGGGCTACCCCGCCAGCCAGTCGTCCACCCCCGCCAGCAGCTCCGCCTTGGTCTTCTCCGGTGCCGCCGACCCCCGCACCGACTGCCGGGCCAGTTCCGCCAGTTCCGCGTCCGTGAACCCGTGGTGCTCGCGCGCGATCTCGTACTGCGCCGCCAGCCGCGCCCCGAACAGCAGCGGATCGTCCGCGCCCAGCGCCATCGGCACCCCCGCCTCGAACAGCTTCCGCAGCGGCACGTCCTCCGGCTTCTCGTACACGCCCAGCGCGACGTTCGACGCCGGGCACACCTCGCACGTCACCTGCCGGTCCGCCAGCCGCTTCAGCAGCCGCGGATCCTCCGCCGCCCGCACCCCGTGCCCGATCCGGTCCGCCCCCAGGTCGTCCAGGCAGTCCCGCACCGACGACGGCCCGGTCAGCTCACCCCCGTGCGGCGCGCTCAGCAGCCCCCCGTCCCGCGCGATCGCGAACGCCCGGTCGAAGTCCCGCGCCATACCGCGCCGTTCGTCGTTCGACAGCCCGAAGCCGACCACGCCCCGCTCCGCGTACCGCACCGCCAGCCGGGCCAGCGTCCGCGCGTCCAGGGGGTGCTTCATCCGGTTCGCGGCGACCAGCACCCGCATCCCGATCCCGGTGTCCCGCACGGTCGTCTCCACCGCGTCCAGGATGATCTCCAACGCCGGGATCAGCCCGCCCAGCCGCGGCGCGTACGACGTCGGATCGACCTGGATCTCCAGCCACCCCGACCCGTCCCGCAGGTCCTCCTCCGCGGCCTCCCGCACCAGCCGCTGGATGTCCTCCGGCGTCTGCAGGCACGACCGCGCCGCGTCGTACAGCCGCTGGAAGCGGAACCAGCCCCGCTCGTCCGTCGCCCGCAGTTTCGGCGACTCTCCGCGGCCCAGCGCCTCGGTCAGCGTCTCGGGCAGCCGCACGCCGTGCCTGTCGGCCAGTTCCAGCAGGGTGGTGGGCCGCATCGACCCGGTGAAGTGCAGGTGGAGATGGGCCTTGGGCAGTTCAGAGACATCACGTACACGCTCCATTCCGTGATCCTGCCGTACGACACGCCCGGCCGGACAGCACTTTCCCCGTACGTGGTCTTGCTCGCACAAACAAACAGGGCCACCTCTCGACGTCGAGAGGTGGCCCCGCGGGACAACGGGACGGGTCAGTCCCGCGCCTCCGCCAGCAGCTTCTGGATCCGGCTCACGCCCTCGACGAGGTCCTCGTCACCGAGCGCGTACGACAGCCGCAGGTACCCCGGCGTGCCGAACGCCTCACCCGGCACCACCGCGACCTCGGCCTCCTCCAGGATCAGCGCGGCCAGCTCGACCGAGTCCTGCGGACGCTTGCCGCGGATCTCCTTGCCGAGCAGCGCCTTCACCGACGGGTAGGCGTAGAACGCGCCCTCCGGCTCCGGGCAGAGCACGCCGTCGATCTCGTTGAGCATCCGCACGATGGTCTGGCGGCGCCGGTCGAAGGCCTCCCGCATCTTCGCCACGGCGTCCAGGTCACCGGAGACCGCGGCCAGCGCCGCCGCCTGGGACACGTTGGACACGTTGGACGTGGCGTGCGACTGGAGGTTGGTGGCCGCCTTCACGACGTCCTTCGGGCCGATGACCCACCCGACCCGCCAGCCGGTCATCGCGTACGTCTTCGCCACGCCGTTGACCACGATGCACTTGTCGCGCAGCTCGGGCAGGAGCGCCGGCAGGGACACCGAGACGGCGTCGCCGTAGACGAGGTGCTCGTAGATCTCGTCGGTCAGCACCCACAGGCCGTGCTCGACGGCCCACTTGCCGATCGCCTCGGTCTCGGCCTCGCCGTACACGGCGCCCGTCGGGTTCGACGGCGACACGAAGAGGACGACCTTGGTCTTCTCGGTGCGCGCGGCCTCCAACTGCTCCACCGTCACCCGGTAGCCGGTCGTCTCGTCGGCCACGACCTCGACCGGGACACCGCCGGCCAGCCGGATCGACTCCGGGTACGTCGTCCAGTACGGCGCCGGGACGATGACCTCGTCGCCCGGGTCGAGGATCGCGGCGAAGGCCTCGTAGATGGCCTGCTTGCCGCCGTTGGTGACGAGGATCTGCGACGGGTCGACCTCGTACCCGGAGTCGCGCAGCGTCTTCGCGGCGATGGCGGCCTTCAGCTCGGGCAGCCCGCCCGCCGGCGTGTAGCGGTGGAACTTCGGGTTCCTGCACGCATCGACGGCGGCCTCGACGATGTAGTCCGGCGTCGGGAAGTCGGGCTCACCCGCGCCGAAGCCGATCACGGGACGCCCGGCGGCCTTGAGGGCCTTGGCCTTGGCGTCCACGGCGAGGGTCGCGGACTCGGAGATCGCGCCGACTCGGGCGGAGACCCGGCGCTCGGTGGGAGGGGTTGCAGCGCTCATGACCCCATCGTTCCAGACCGGAAACATTGCGGGCACACGGGTTTCACGGACTGAACCGGACCGGTCCACGCCCTGAACGCCAGTCCGCTCCACGGCCTGAACATCAGTCCGGACGTGCTTTCTGTTCGACGCCCGGCCCGTGAGCACGTACACTCTCACCTCGTTGGCCTTCAGCGGTCCGCGATCATCCGGTGCACTCCAAGCACTCGGGCGGATGCGGTACGTTGGGGGACGAACAAAGGGTCGTAGCTCAATTGGTAGAGCACTGGTCTCCAAAACCAGCGGTTGGGGGTTCAAGTCCCTCCGGCCCTGCTACACACTCCATCGCCAGGATGTGTGCGCATGTACGTACAGCAATGCACCGCCGTGCGGCTCCAACCGGGCGCGGCACGGCCACGACCCGGAATCAGGTGAGGACGAGTGACGGACGCCGTGGGCTCCATCGACATGCCTGATGCCCAGGACGAGGCGCCGGACTCCAAGAAGAAGTCCCGCAAGGGCGGCAAGCGAGGCAAGAAGGGCCCGCTGAAGCGGCTCGCGCTCTTCTACCGCCAGATCGTCGCGGAACTGCGCAAGGTCGTCTGGCCGAGTCGCAACCAGCTCACGACGTACACCACCGTGGTGATCATCTTCGTGGTCATCATGATCGGCCTGGTGACTCTGATTGACTATGGCTTCTCTCACGCCGCCAAGTACGTCTTCGGCTGAGTCGAGAGCGAAGGGCGCCGAGGTACCCGGCGCCCCTTTCGCGTGTTCCACCCCTATGTATCCAGGAAGAAGCAGCCACAGTGTCTGACCCGAACGTGAACGACGCCATCGAGCCGGTCGAGTCCGTCGAGGACGAGCCCGGCACCGTCGGGGGCGCCGACAACGAGGACACCGGGGCCTCCGCCGAGGCCGAGGCTGCCGACGACGCCGTCGTCGCCGGGACGACGGAGACGGACGAGGCGGACGCGGAAGCGGACGAGACCGCCGAGCCGGCCGCCGAGACCGACACCGAAGCAGGTGCGGACGAGGCCGGTGCGGACGAGGCCGAGGCCGACGAGCCCGAAGTCGACCCGATCGAGAAGCTCCGCCAGGAGCTGCGCGTCCTGCCCGGCGAGTGGTACGTCATCCACACCTACGCCGGTTACGAGAACCGCGTGAAGACCAACCTCGAGCAGCGCGCCGTCTCGCTCAACGTCGAGGACTACATCTTCCAGGCCGAGGTGCCGCAGGAAGAGGTCGTCCAGATCAAGAACGGCGACCGCAAGACGATCCGGCAGAACAAGCTGCCCGGTTACGTCCTGGTCCGCATGGACCTCACCAACGAGTCCTGGGGCGTCGTCCGCAACACCCCCGGCGTCACCGGCTTCGTGGGCAACGCCTACGACCCGTACCCGTTGACGCTGGACGAGATCGTCAAGATGCTCGCCCCGGAGGCCGAGGAGAAGGCCGCCCGCGAGGCCGCCGAGGCCGAGGGCAAGCCCGCTCCGCAGCGCAAGGTCGAGGTCCAGGTCCTGGACTTCGAGGTCGGCGACTCGGTCACCGTCACCGACGGCCCGTTCGCGACGCTGCAGGCCACGATCAACGAGATCAACGCCGACTCGAAGAAGGTCAAGGGCCTCGTCGAGATCTTCGGCCGCGAGACCCCGGTCGAGCTGAGCTTCGACCAGATCCAGAAGAACTGACCCCACTCCTTCTGGACGTACTGCTTCCGAGCAGGTCAGGCGGGCGCTCGCGCCCTGCCTGACCTGCTCGGTTTTTGGCCGCGCATCCATACCCGTTATCGTTGTGCGGTATGCCTGTGTCCGGGTAGCTCCCGAACGCGGGCAGGACCCGAATCGAAAGGACCCGGAGAGCTATGCCTCCCAAGAAGAAGAAGGTCACGGGGCTCATCAAGCTCCAGATCCAGGCCGGTGCCGCGAACCCGGCTCCGCCGGTCGGCCCCGCGCTGGGTCAGCACGGCGTCAACATCATGGAGTTCTGCAAGGCCTACAACGCCGCGACCGAGTCGCAGCGCGGCTGGGTCATCCCGGTGGAGATCACGGTCTACGAGGACCGCTCCTTCACCTTCATCACCAAGACGCCGCCGGCCGCCAAGATGATCCTCAAGGCCGCGGGCGTGGAGAAGGGCTCCGGCGAGCCGCACAAGACCAAGGTCGCGAAGATCACGCGTGACCAGGTCCGCGAGATCGCCACCACCAAGATGCCCGACCTCAACGCCAACGACCTGGACCAGGCGGAGAAGATCATCGCCGGTACCGCGCGTTCCATGGGCGTCACGGTCGAGGGCTGACCCTCCACCCCCGTAAGTCAAGCAGTAGTGGCAGGGCCTGCTCGGCCCGGACCACGACTCCTAAGAAGCCACAGGAGCAGTAGTGAGCAAGCGCAGCAAGTCTCTCCGCGCTGCGGACGCCAAGATCGACCGGGACAAGCTCTACGCCCCGCTCGAGGCCGTCCGTCTCGCCAAGGAGACCTCCACGAGCAAGTTCGACGGCACCGTCGAGGTTGCCTTCCGTCTGGGTGTCGACCCGCGCAAGGCCGACCAGATGGTCCGTGGCACCGTGAACCTCCCGCACGGCACCGGCAAGACCGCCCGGGTCCTGGTCTTCGCCACCGGTGACCGTGCCGAGGCCGCGCGTGCCGCGGGCGCCGACATCGTCGGCGCCGACGAGCTGATCGACGAGGTGTCGAAGGGGCGTCTGGACTTCGACGCCGTCGTCGCCACCCCGGACCTCATGGGCAAGGTCGGCCGCCTCGGCCGCGTGCTCGGTCCCCGTGGTCTCATGCCGAACCCCAAGACCGGCACCGTGACCCCGGACGTCGCCAAGGCTGTCAACGACATCAAGGGCGGCAAGATCGAGTTCCGCGTCGACAAGCACTCGAACCTGCACTTCATCATCGGCAAGACGTCGTTCGACGACACCAAGCTGGTGGAGAACTACGGCGCGGCGCTGGAGGAGATCCTCCGTCTGAAGCCGTCCGCCGCCAAGGGCCGCTACATCAAGAAGGCCGCCATCAGCACGACGATGGGCCCCGGCATTCCGCTCGACTCCAACCGCACCCGCAACCTCCTCGTCGAGGAGGACCCGGCCGCGGTCTGAGCGAACGGCTCGCCCCACCGGTTCACGGGCCCCGCACCTTCCGAGGTGCGGGGCCCGTCCCTTTTTCCGGCGCCCTGGGTTAGCGTGCGGGCACCGGCCTCGCGCATGGGGCGCAGGAGCCGTTCGGGGCGCAAGGGGTGGGCGGATGACGGGCACGAGGGCACGCCGTACGGTCGTCTCGGTCGCGGTGTCGGCCGTTCTGGCGTGCGGCACGGCGTGCACCGCCGGTGAGGAGGCGCCCGCGTCCCGGGAGCCCGCCTCCGCTCCACCGGACCCGGCCGCACCGGCCTCCCGGACCCCGGCCCTCACCGGTCCGTCGGCGGACGCCCTGCGGTCCGTCGAGCGGGCCACCGGGCGGGCGGGTTCGGCGCGGGTGGAGTCCACGACCGTGATGGGCGGGGAGCTGTCCCTGGAGGCCGCGGGCGTCCTCGGCTGGCGCGACGACGGCCTCACCGGCACCCTGACGATCACCTACACGGGCGGTACGACCGCCGAGACCATGCGCAGCCTCGGCACCACCGCGATGGAGGCCCGGTACCTGCCCGACGCCTACTACGCCAGGATGGGCGACGAGTTCGCCGACCGGGTGGGCGGCAGGCACTGGATCAAGTACGTGTACGAGGACCTGGAGGACCTCGGCGGCGGGGCGGGCGCCGGGTTCGCCGACCAGATGCGCAAGACCACGCCCAACCAGGCGGTGAAGGCGCTGCTGACGGCGGAGGACGTGCGCAGGGTGGGCGAGGAGACGACGCGCGGTCGGCGCACCACGCACTGGTCCGGCACGGTGGGCGGGGAGACCGCCCAGACCGTCGACATCTGGGTCGACGACCGGAACCTGCTGGTCAAGAAGGTCGAGCGGGGGCGGACGAAGACCGGGGAGCTGACCCAGACCGCCTACTACAGCGACTACGGCGTCACGGTCCCCGCCCGGCGCCCGCCGGCCGGGGACACGGCGGACTTCAAGGAACTGCTGGCGTCGCAGTCGGGTTGAGGCCCCCGTTCCGCCACGGAAATCACAAGATCGTTCGAACCGATTCGGATACGCTCGCGTCCTTGTTGTGGAGAACTCCTGTGGAGCCGCGGTGGGTTTCCTGTGACGTCCGCGCCCTTGTGCTCCCTGAAATCCCGTGGGGGGATACCGATGAAGACTTCTGTACGCGTGCCCGTGGGCGCCGGCCTCGCCGCACTGCTGCTCGCCGCCGGGGCGGTGGGCTGTTCCACGGAGGACAAGGCCTCCGAGTCCCCCGGGATGACGCCCGCGGCCGCCGTCGCCAAGGCGGCGAAGAACTCGGAGGAGATCAACTCCCTCCACTACCGCATGACCGGCAAGGTCCCCGTGGAGGGCCGGATCGAGGCGGAGGCGAAGATGCAGATCAAGCCGACGCTCGCGATGAGCATGAAGATGTCCGCGCTCGACCAGGGCGCCGACGGCACCGCGGAGATCCGCCTCGTCGACAAGGCCCTGTACCTCGGTGGCGGCCCCGAGGCGGCCAAGGAGATGGACGGCAAGAGCTGGATCAAGTTCGACCTGTCCGCGGGCGGCGCCGACGAGGAGCTGGACAAGCTGGGCGGCGCCTCCCAGGCCGAGAAGAACCCGGCCACGGAGTCCACCTTCCTCACCGGGGCCAAGGACGTCGAGAAGGTCGGCACCGAGACCGTCGACGGGGTGAAGACCACCCACTACAAGGGCACGGTCGCCCTCGCCGACCTGGAGAAGACCATCGGGGACGAGGGCGAGGCCACCCGGAAGCAGCGGCAGAAGAGCCTCGAGCAGTACGAGAAGCTGGGCGTGGACAAGCTCAACATGGACATGTGGGTCGACGGTGACGACCGGACCAAGCAGTTCCGTGTGCGGGCCGACGCGGAGCAGGGCCCGATGGACGTCACCTTCACCTTCCTCGGCGTCAACGAGCCCGTGAAGGTCACCGCCCCGCCGGCCGGGGAGGTCGCCGACCTGGCCGAGATGATGAAGGAGGCCCAGCAGGGCTGAGCCGCCCGCGCCGGGTCGGCCCGGGTGGCCGAGGGGGCGGATTTGCTCGACACTGCCCCGTTCACGTACGCTCTCCCAGAAGCCAAAGACCGCTGGTCGTTGCCGTGTGTTCGAGAGAGGGCACGGTGGCCGAAGGATCCGCTGAACTGCGGACGACCCGCGCAGGTGACTGTGGATGAGCTCCCGGAAGTCCCCGCCCCGTGCGGATGACGATCGGTCGAGCCACGCCCCGTGCGCCTGCGCCGGGGCGTTTCGTTTTCCCCAGTCCTCCTTCGGGTCCGCGCGGTCAGAATCACCCGGAAGGAGGCCGAGGCTCTATGGCGACGCCCGAGAAGGCTGCCGCGGTTGCCGAGCTGACGGACAAGTTCCGCAGCTCCAACGCCGCCGTGCTGACCGAGTACCGCGGTCTCACCGTGGCGCAGCTCAAGACGCTGCGCCGGTCGCTCGGTGAGAACGCCCAGTACGCCGTGGTGAAGAACACGCTGACCAAGATTGCGGCCAACGAGGCCGGGATCACGCTCGACGACCAGCTCTTCGCTGGTCCGACGGCCGTCGCCTTCGTCACCGGTGACCCGGTGGAGTCGGCGAAGGGTCTGCGCGACTTCGCCAAGGACAACCCGAATCTCGTCATCAAGGGCGGTGTCCTTGACGGCAAGGCGATGACCGCCGACGAGATCAAGAAGCTTGCGGACCTCGAGTCCCGCGAGGTTCTGCTCTCCAAGCTGGCCGGTGCCTTCAAGGCGAAGCAGTCCCAGGCTGCCTCCGTCTTCCAGGCGCTGCCCTCGAAGCTCGTCCGCACCGTGGACGCGCTCCGTGCCAAGCAGGACGAGCAGGGCGGTGCCGAGTAACTCGGCTCGCTTTCTGATCCGGGCCGCCTGAGCGCGGCGCGGGTCGCAGCGGGCCGACGTACGCCCGCCACACCCCGTACATCCGGCACCTGCCGAATTAGTGGAAGGACCGCCATCATGGCGAAGCTCAGCCAGGACGACCTGCTCGCCCAGTTCGAGGAGATGACCCTCATCGAGCTCTCCGAGTTCGTGAAGGCCTTCGAGGAGAAGTTCGACGTCACCGCCGCCGCGGCCGCCCCGGTCGTCGTCGCCGGTGGCGGTGCCGCCGCCGGTGGCGCCGAGGCCGCCGAGGAGAAGGACGAGTTCGACGTCATCCTCACCGGTGCCGGCGACAAGAAGATCCAGGTCATCAAGGTCGTGCGCGAGCTGACCTCCCTGGGTCTGAAGGAGGCCAAGGACCTCGTGGACGGCGCCCCGAAGCCCGTCCTCGAGAAGGTCGCCAAGGACGCCGCGGACAAGGCCAAGGAGTCCCTCGAGGGCGCCGGCGCCTCCGTCGAGGTCAAGTAAGACCGCACCGGCACCACGGATCCGTCAGGGTCTGTAACGCCGTAGCACCGAAGAGCGATCATCCATCCGGGTGGTCGCTCTTCGGCGTATCCGGGGTCCGGCGGCGGCTGCCTTGCACCTGTGACGGTGGAGAGTAGGGTGATCTTCGTCGTGCCGTCTCCGGGGCCCTGAGAGCCACTGGAGGCAACCGGTTCGGGCCAAGGGGGGCCTTGACGAACCGCACGCAGCGCGCAATTCTCAGGGCGTCGTCAAAGGATCCGAATCCGAGGCATGGATCGACGGCGAAGAGGGCAGTATCTCGGTGCGTTGAGGGCGAGGCCTTGCCGCACAGGTGGTGAGAACAACGAGGAGCGAACACGGTCCCCGAGAACCGCACTGGACATCAGTGGGCCAAGTGGCTACACTGACCCTTTGCGCTGCCTGTTAGCTGCCCCCTGCCCGTCACCAGGGGTCTGCCCTCGCCCGAGCACTGACGATCAGAGCCTGCCTGACCTGGCCTTTCAGCCACATCAGGCGCCCCCTGTCTCCGTGCAAGGAAGAGGGGCCGGTACGCGCGTAGTGAGTCCGAGCCCTCGGAAGGACCCCCTCTTGGCCGCCTCGCGCAATGCCTCGACCGCGAATACGAACAACGCTGCCAGCACCGCCCCGCTGCGCATCTCCTTTGCAAAGATCAAGGAGCCCCTCGAGGTTCCGAACCTTCTCGCGCTGCAAACCGAGAGCTTCGACTGGCTCCTCGGCAACGACGCCTGGAAGGCTCGCGTCGAGTCGGCTCTGGAGTCCGGTCAGGACGTCCCCACCAAGTCCGGTCTGGAGGAGATCTTCGAGGAGATCTCCCCGATCGAGGACTTCTCCGGGTCGATGTCGCTGACGTTCCGCGACCACCGCTTCGAACCCCCGAAGAACAGCATCGACGAGTGCAAGGACCGCGACTTCACGTACGCGGCGCCGCTCTTCGTCACCGCCGAGTTCACCAACAACGAGACCGGCGAGATCAAGTCCCAGACGGTCTTCATGGGCGACTTCCCGCTCATGACCAACAAGGGCACCTTCGTCATCAACGGCACCGAGCGTGTCGTGGTCTCGCAGCTGGTCCGTTCGCCCGGCGTCTACTTCGACTCCTCCATCGACAAGACGTCCGACAAGGACATCTTCTCCGCCAAGATCATCCCGTCCCGGGGTGCCTGGCTGGAGATGGAGATCGACAAGCGCGACATGGTCGGTGTGCGCATCGACCGCAAGCGCAAGCAGTCCGTGACCGTCCTCCTCAAGGCACTCGGCTGGACCACCGAGCAGATCCTCGAGGAGTTCGGCGAGTACGAGTCCATGCGCGCCACCCTGGAGAAGGACCACACCCAGGGCCAGGACGACGCGCTGCTCGACATCTACCGCAAGCTGCGTCCGGGCGAGCCCCCCACGCGCGAGGCGGCGCAGACACTGCTCGAGAACCTCTACTTCAACCCGAAGCGCTACGACCTCGCCAAGGTCGGCCGCTACAAGGTGAACAAGAAGCTCGGCGCGGACGAGCCGCTGGACGCCGGCGTGCTCACCACCGACGACATCATCGCCACCATCAAGTACCTGGTGAAGCTGCACGCCGGTGAGACCGAGACGGTCGGCGAGTCGGGCCGGGAGATCGTCGTCGAGACCGACGACATCGACCACTTCGGCAACCGCCGCATCCGCAACGTCGGCGAGCTGATCCAGAACCAGGTCCGCACGGGTCTCGCCCGTATGGAGCGCGTCGTGCGCGAGCGCATGACCACCCAGGACGTCGAGGCGATCACGCCGCAGACCCTGATCAACATCCGGCCGGTCGTCGCCTCCATCAAGGAGTTCTTCGGCACCAGCCAGCTCTCCCAGTTCATGGACCAGAACAACCCGCTGTCGGGGCTGACGCACAAGCGTCGTCTGAACGCCCTCGGCCCGGGTGGTCTCTCCCGTGAGCGGGCCGGCTTCGAGGTCCGCGACGTGCACCCGTCGCACTACGGCCGCATGTGCCCGATCGAGACGCCCGAAGGCCCGAACATCGGTCTGATCGGCTCGCTCGCCTCGTACGGCCGGATCAACCCGTTCGGCTTCATCGAGACGCCCTACCGCAAGGTCGTCGACGGCCAGGTCACCGACGAGGTGGACTACCTGACCGCCGACGAGGAGGACCGCTTCGTCATCGCGCAGGCCAACGCCACGCTCACCGACGACCTGCGGTTCGCCGAGGGCCGCGTCCTGGTCCGCCGCCGCGGCGGCGAGGTCGACTACGTCCCCGGTGACGACGTCGACTACATGGACGTCTCGCCGCGCCAGATGGTGTCCGTCGCGACCGCGATGATCCCGTTCCTGGAGCACGACGACGCCAACCGTGCCCTCATGGGCGCGAACATGATGCGCCAGGCCGTGCCGCTCATCAAGAGCGAGTCCCCGCTCGTCGGCACCGGCATGGAGTACCGCTCCGCCGCCGACGCCGGTGACGTGGTCAAGGCCGAGAAGCCGGGTGTGGTCCAGGAGGTCTCCGCGGACTACATCACCACGACCAACGACGACGGCACGTACATCACGTACCGGCTGGCCAAGTTCTCCCGGTCCAACCAGGGCACCTCGGTCAACCAGAAGGTCATCGTCTCCGAGGGCGACCGCGTCGTCGAGGGCCAGGTCCTCGCCGACGGTCCGGCCACCGAGAACGGCGAGATGGCGCTCGGCAAGAACCTGCTGGTCGCGTTCATGCCGTGGGAGGGTCACAACTACGAGGACGCGATCATCCTGTCGCAGCGCCTCGTGCAGGACGACGTCCTCTCCTCGATCCACATCGAGGAGCACGAGGTCGACGCCCGTGACACCAAGCTCGGCCCCGAGGAGATCACCCGGGACATCCCGAACGTCTCCGAGGAGGTCCTCGCCGACCTCGACGAGCGCGGCATCATCCGCATCGGTGCCGAGGTCGTCGCCGGCGACATCCTGGTCGGCAAGGTCACGCCCAAGGGCGAGACCGAGCTGACCCCGGAGGAGCGCCTGCTCCGTGCGATCTTCGGCGAGAAGGCCCGCGAGGTCCGCGACACCTCCCTGAAGGTCCCGCACGGCGAGATCGGCAAGGTCATCGGCGTCCGCGTCTTCGACCGCGAGGAGGGCGACGAGCTTCCCCCCGGTGTCAACCAGCTCGTGCGCGTCTACGTCGCGCAGAAGCGCAAGATCACCGACGGTGACAAGCTCGCCGGCCGCCACGGCAACAAGGGCGTCATCTCCAAGATCAACCCGATCGAGGACATGCCGTTCCTGGAGGACGGCACGCCCGTCGACATCATCCTGAACCCGCTGGGTGTCCCGTCCCGAATGAACCCGGGACAGGTCCTGGAGATCCACCTCGGCTGGCTCGCCAGCCGCGGCTGGGACGTCTCCGGCCTCGCGGAGGAGTGGGCGCAGCGCCTCCAGGCCATCGGCGCCGACAAGGTCGAGCCCGGCACCAACGTCGCCACCCCGGTCTTCGACGGTGCGCGCGAGGACGAGCTGGCCGGCCTGCTCCAGCACACCATCCCGAACCGCGACGGCGAGCGCATGGTGCTCCCCTCCGGCAAGGCGCGGCTGTTCGACGGCCGCAGCGGTGAGCCGTTCCCGGACCCGATCTCGGTCGGGTACATGTACATCCTCAAGCTCCACCACCTGGTCGACGACAAGCTGCACGCCCGTTCGACCGGCCCGTACTCGATGATCACCCAGCAGCCGCTGGGTGGTAAGGCCCAGTTCGGTGGCCAGCGCTTCGGTGAGATGGAGGTGTGGGCGCTGGAGGCTTACGGCGCCGCGTACGCCCTCCAGGAGCTGCTGACGATCAAGTCCGACGACGTGACCGGCCGCGTGAAGGTCTACGAGGCCATCGTCAAGGGCGAGAACATCCCTGAGCCCGGCATCCCCGAGTCCTTCAAGGTGCTCATCAAGGAGATGCAGTCCCTGTGCCTCAACGTGGAGGTGCTGTCCTCGGACGGCATGTCCATCGAGATGCGTGACACCGACGAGGACGTCTTCCGCGCTGCGGAGGAGCTCGGCATCGACCTGTCGCGGCGCGAGCCGAGCAGCGTCGAAGAGGTCTGACGGGAGTCAGGCGGGGCCTTCCGCCCGAAGGCCCCGCCGATCCCGCGACCCCCGTTTCAGACCACAGACTTACAACCCTGAGAGGGATTGACGCATAGTGCTCGACGTCAACTTCTTCGACGAGCTCCGGATCGGTCTGGCCACCGCTGACGACATCCGTCAGTGGAGCCACGGCGAGGTCAAGAAGCCCGAGACCATCAACTACCGCACCCTCAAGCCCGAGAAGGACGGACTCTTCTGCGAGAAGATCTTCGGTCCGACCCGGGACTGGGAGTGCTACTGCGGCAAGTACAAGCGCGTCCGCTTCAAGGGCATCATCTGTGAGCGCTGCGGCGTCGAGGTCACTCGCGCCAAGGTGCGCCGTGAGCGGATGGGCCACATCGAGCTGGCCGCGCCCGTCACCCACATCTGGTACTTCAAGGGCGTCCCGTCGCGCCTGGGCTACCTGCTGGACCTGGCGCCGAAGGACCTCGAGAAGGTCATCTACTTCGCCGCGTACATGATCACCTTCGTGGACGAGGAGCGCCGCACGCGCGACCTGCCCTCGCTGGAGGCCCACGTCTCCGTCGAGCGCCAGCAGATCGAGCAGCGCCGCGACTCCGACCTGGAGGCCCGCGCCAAGAAGCTCGAGACGGACCTCGCCGAGCTGGAGGCTGAGGGCGCCAAGGCCGACGTGCGCCGCAAGGTGCGCGAGGGCGCCGAGCGCGAGATGAAGCAGCTGCGCGACCGTGCCCAGCGCGAGATCGACCGCCTCGACGAGGTGTGGAACCGGTTCAAGAACCTCAAGGTCCAGGACCTGGAGGGCGACGAGCTGCTCTACCGCGAGCTGCGCGACCGCTTCGGCACCTACTTCGACGGCTCGATGGGCGCCGCCGCGCTGCAGAAGCGCCTGGAGTCCTTCGACCTGGAGGAGGAGGCCGAGCGCCTCCGCGAGATCATCCGCACCGGCAAGGGCCAGAAGAAGACCCGCGCGCTCAAGCGCCTCAAGGTCGTCTCCGCGTTCCTGCAGACCAGCAACAGCCCCAAGGGCATGGTGCTCGACTGCGTGCCGGTCATCCCGCCGGACCTGCGTCCGATGGTGCAGCTCGACGGTGGCCGCTTCGCGACCTCCGACCTGAACGACCTGTACCGCCGTGTCATCAACCGCAACAACCGCCTGAAGCGGCTTCTCGACCTCGGCGCGCCCGAGATCATCGTGAACAACGAGAAGCGCATGCTCCAGGAGGCCGTCGACGCGCTCTTCGACAACGGCCGCCGCGGCCGCCCGGTCACGGGCCCCGGCAACCGTCCGCTGAAGTCGCTGTCCGACATGCTCAAGGGCAAGCAGGGCCGCTTCCGTCAGAACCTGCTCGGCAAGCGAGTCGACTACTCGGCGCGTTCCGTCATCGTCGTCGGCCCGCAGCTCAAGCTGCACCAGTGCGGTCTGCCCAAGGCCATGGCGCTGGAGCTCTTCAAGCCGTTCGTGATGAAGCGCCTGGTCGACCTGAACCACGCGCAGAACATCAAGTCGGCCAAGCGCATGGTCGAGCGCGGCCGCACGGTCGTGTACGACGTGCTCGAAGAGGTCATCGCGGAGCACCCGGTCCTGCTGAACCGTGCTCCCACCCTGCACCGCCTCGGCATCCAGGCCTTCGAGCCGCAGTTGGTCGAGGGCAAGGCCATCCAGATCCACCCGCTCGTGTGCACCGCGTTCAACGCGGACTTCGACGGTGACCAGATGGCCGTGCACCTGCCGCTGTCCGCGGAGGCGCAGGCCGAGGCCCGCATCCTGATGCTGTCCTCGAACAACATCCTCAAGCCGGCCGACGGCCGTCCGGTGACGATGCCGACCCAGGACATGGTCCTCGGTCTGTTCTTCCTCACCACCGACGGCGAGGGCCGCGACCTCAAGGGCGAGGGCCGTGCCTTCGGTTCCGCCGCCGAGGCGATCATGGCGTTCGACGCGGGCGACCTGTCGCTCCAGTCGAAGGTCGACATCCGCTTCCCGGTGGGCACCATCCCGCCCCGCGGCTGGGAGCCCCCGGCCCGCGAGGAGGGTGAGCCGGAGTGGCAGCAGGGCGACACCTTCACCCTGAAGACCACGCTGGGCCGCGCGCTCTTCAACGAGCTGCTGCCCGAGGACTACCCCTTCGTCGACTACGAGGTCGGCAAGAAGCAGCTCTCCGAGATCGTCAACGACCTCGCCGAGCGCTACCCGAAGGTCATCGTGGCGGCGACGCTCGACAACCTGAAGGCGGCCGGCTTCTTCTGGGCGACCCGTTCCGGCGTCACCGTGGCCATCTCCGACGTCGTCGTTCCCGACGCGAAGAAGGAGATCGTCAAGGGCTACGAGGCGCAGGACGAGAAGGTCCAGAAGCAGTACGAGCGCGGTCTGATCACCAAGGACGAGCGCACGCAGGAGCTCATCGCGATCTGGACCAAGGCGACCAACGAGGTCGCCGAGGCGATGAACGACAACTTCCCGAAGACCAACCCGATCTTCATGATGGTGAACTCGGGTGCACGAGGCAACATGATGCAGATGCGTCAGATCGCCGGTATGCGTGGTCTGGTGTCGAACGCGAAGAACGAGACGATCCCGCGTCCGATCAAGGCGTCCTTCCGTGAGGGCCTGTCCGTGCTGGAGTACTTCATCTCCACGCACGGTGCCCGCAAGGGTCTGGCGGACACCGCTCTGCGTACCGCCGACTCGGGTTACCTCACGCGTCGTCTGGTGGACGTCTCCCAGGACGTCATCATCCGCGAGGAGGACTGCGGCACCGAGCGCGGTCTCAGGCTGCGGATCGCCGAGCGCGGCGCCGACGGCGTGCTGCGCAAGGCGGACGACGTCGAGACCAGCGTCTACGCCCGCATGCTCGCCGAGGACGTCGTCATCGACGGCAAGGTCATCGCGCCGGCCAACGTCGACCTCGGTGACGTGCTGATCGACGCCCTGGTCGCCCACGGCGTCGAGGAGGTCAAGACCCGCTCGATCCTGACCTGCGAGTCCCAGGTCGGCACCTGCGCCATGTGCTACGGCCGCTCGCTGGCCACCGGCAAGCTGGTCGACATCGGTGAGGCGGTCGGCATCATCGCCGCCCAGTCCATCGGTGAGCCCGGCACCCAGCTGACGATGCGTACCTTCCACACCGGTGGTGTGGCCGGTGACGACATCACGCAGGGTCTGCCGCGTGTCGTCGAGCTCTTCGAGGCCCGTACCCCGAAGGGTGTCGCCCCGATCTCCGAGGCCTCCGGCCGCGTCCGGATCGAGGAGACCGAGAAGACCAAGAAGATCGTCGTCACCCCCGACGACGGCAGCGACGAGACGGCGTTCCCGATCTCGAAGCGCGCCCGTCTGCTGGTGGGCGAGGGCGACCACGTCGAGGTGGGCCAGAAGCTCACCGTGGGTGCCACCAACCCGCACGACGTGCTGCGCATCCTGGGTCAGCGTGCCGTCCAGGTCCACCTGGTCGGCGAGGTCCAGAAGGTCTACAACTCGCAGGGCGTGTCGATCCACGACAAGCACATCGAGATCATCATCCGGCAGATGCTGCGCCGCGTGACGATCATCGAGTCCGGCGACGCCGAGCTGCTGCCCGGCGAGCTGGTCGAGCGGACCAAGTTCGAGACCGAGAACCGTCGTGTGGTCCAGGAGGGCGGTCACCCGGCCTCCGGTCGTCCGCAGCTGATGGGTATCACCAAGGCCTCGCTGGCGACGGAGTCCTGGCTGTCGGCCGCCTCCTTCCAGGAGACGACCAGGGTCCTGACGGACGCGGCGATCAACGCCAAGTCCGACAGCCTCATCGGCCTCAAGGAGAACGTCATCATCGGTAAGCTCATCCCGGCCGGTACGGGGCTGTCCCGCTACCGCAACATCCGGGTGGAGCCCACCGAGGAGGCCAAGGCCGCGATGTACTCGGCCGTCGGCTACGACGACATCGACTACTCGCCGTTCGGCACGGGCTCCGGCCAGGCCGTTCCGCTGGAGGACTACGACTACGGTCCGTACAACCAGTAAGCGGGTCGCCTGATACGGCGCAACGACCGAAGGGCGGTCACCCCGTGGGGGTGGCCGCCCTTCGGCGTGCCCGGAGAGCGTCGGGCAAAGTAGGGCGAACCGGGCGGCGAGGCCGCTGTCGCCCATTTGTTTTGACCGCAGCGAATGCGATAGGTACGCTCAGACCTTGTGCCTGGGGTGTGCCCTGGCTCCGTGCGTGCCTTCAACCGCACCGGGGCCGCATGTGGCCACCGCATCTCGCGTCTCCTACCGCCTCGCGGGCGGAGCCCGCGGTTTCGACACACCCGACCGCGTGGGTCGGTGACGTTCCAGGTTAGCTTCACCATTCGGCACACAGAAACCGGAGAAGTAGTGCCTACGATCCAGCAGCTGGTCCGCAAGGGCCGGCAGGACAAGGTCGAGAAGAACAAGACGCCCGCACTCGAGGGTTCCCCTCAGCGTCGTGGCGTCTGCACGCGTGTGTTCACGACCACCCCGAAGAAGCCGAACTCGGCCCTGCGTAAGGTCGCGCGTGTGCGTCTGACCAGCGGCATCGAGGTCACCGCTTACATTCCGGGTGAGGGGCACAACCTGCAGGAGCACTCCATCGTGCTCGTGCGCGGCGGCCGTGTGAAGGACCTGCCGGGTGTTCGTTACAAGATCATCCGCGGCTCCCTCGACACCCAGGGTGTCAAGAACCGCAAGCAGGCCCGCAGCCGCTACGGCGCCAAGAAGGAGAAGTAAGAATGCCTCGTAAGGGCCCCGCCCCGAAGCGCCCGGTCATCATCGACCCGGTCTACGGTTCTCCTCTGGTGACCTCCCTGATCAACAAGGTGCTGCTGAACGGCAAGCGCTCCACCGCCGAGCGCATCGTCTACGGCGCCATGGAGGGTCTGCGCGAGAAGACCGGCAACGACCCGGTCATCACGCTCAAGCGCGCTCTCGAGAACATCAAGCCGACCCTCGAGGTCAAGTCCCGCCGTGTCGGTGGTGCGACGTACCAGGTGCCGATCGAGGTCAAGCCCGGCCGCGCCAACACCCTCGCGCTGCGCTGGCTGGTCGGTTACTCCCGCGCCCGTCGCGAGAAGACCATGACCGAGCGTCTGCTCAACGAGCTCCTCGACGCCTCCAACGGCCTGGGTGCCGCTGTGAAGAAGCGCGAGGACACGCACAAGATGGCCGAGTCCAACAAGGCCTTCGCGCACTACCGCTGGTAGTCGCTACCCACATCGAGACCGAGAGAAGACTGAAGCCTCATGGCTACCACTTCACTTGACCTGGCCAAGGTCCGCAACATCGGGATCATGGCCCACATCGACGCGGGCAAGACGACCACTACCGAGCGGATCCTGTTCTACACCGGCGTGTCGTACAAGATCGGTGAGGTCCACGACGGCGCCGCCACGATGGACTGGATGGAGCAGGAGCAGGAGCGTGGCATCACGATCACGTCTGCTGCGACGACCTGTCACTGGCCGCTCGAGGACAACGACTACACGATCAACATCATCGACACCCCCGGGCACGTCGACTTCACCGTCGAGGTGGAGCGTTCCCTGCGTGTGCTCGACGGTGCCGTGACCGTGTTCGACGGTGTCGCCGGTGTCGAGCCGCAGTCCGAGACGGTGTGGCGTCAGGCCGACCGTTACGGCGTGCCCCGCATCTGCTTCGTCAACAAGCTGGACCGCACCGGCGCCGAGTTCCACCGCTGCGTGGACATGATCTCGGACCGCCTGGGCGCCCAGCCGCTCGTCATGCAGCTCCCGATCGGCGCCGAGGCCGACTTCCAGGGCGTCGTGGACCTGGTCCGCATGAAGGCGCTCGTGTGGTCCGCCGACGCGGCCAAGGGCGAGATGTACGACACCGTCGACATCCCGGCCACGCACACCGAGGCCGCCGAGGAGTGGCGCGGCAAGCTGGTCGAGGCCGTCGCGGAGAACGACGAAGAGATCATGGAGCTCTACCTGGAGGGCCAGGAGCCCACCGAGGAGCAGCTCTACGCCGCGATCCGTCGCATCACCATCGCGTCCGGCAAGTCCGACGAGACCACGGTCACCCCCGTGTTCTGCGGCACCGCGTTCAAGAACAAGGGCGTCCAGCCCCTGCTCGACGCGGTCGTGCGCTACCTGCCGACCCCGCTCGACGTCGAGGCCATCGAGGGCCACGACGTCAAGGACCCCGAGGCCGTCGTCAAGCGCAAGCCGTCCGAGGACGAGCCGCTGGCCGCGCTGGCGTTCAAGATCATGAGCGACCCGCACCTCGGCAAGCTCACCTTCGTCCGGGTCTACTCGGGCCGCCTGGAGTCCGGCACCGCGGTGCTGAACTCCGTCAAGGGCAAGAAGGAGCGCATCGGCAAGATCTACCGCATGCACGCCAACAAGCGTGAGGAGATCGAGTCGGTGGGCGCCGGCGACATCGTCGCCGTCATGGGCCTGAAGCAGACCACCACCGGTGAGACGCTGTCCGACGACAAGAGCCCGGTCATCCTGGAGTCCATGGACTTCCCGGCGCCGGTCATCGAGGTCGCGATCGAGCCCAAGTCCAAGGGCGACCAGGAGAAGCTGGGTGTGGCCATCCAGCGTCTCGCGGAGGAGGACCCCTCCTTCCAGGTGCACACCAACGAGGAGACCGGCCAGACCGTCATCGGCGGCATGGGCGAGCTTCACCTCGAGGTGCTGGTCGACCGGATGAAGCGCGAGTTCAAGGTCGAGGCCAACGTCGGCAAGCCCCAGGTCGCGTACCGCGAGACGATCCGCAAGACCGTCGAGCGCGTGGACTACACCCACAAGAAGCAGACCGGTGGTACCGGTCAGTTCGCCAAGGTGCAGATCGCGATCGAGCCGATCGAGGGCGGCGACGCCTCGTACGAGTTCGTGAACAAGGTCACCGGTGGCCGCATCCCGAAGGAGTACATCCCTTCGGTGGACGCCGGTGCGCAGGAGGCCATGCAGTTCGGCATCCTGGCCGGCTACGAGATGACGGGCGTCCGCGTCACGCTCATCGACGGTGGCTACCACGAGGTCGACTCCTCCGAGCTCGCCTTCAAGATCGCCGGTTCGCAGGCCTTCAAGGAGGCCGCGCGCAAGGCTTCGCCCGTGCTCCTGGAGCCGATGATGGCCGTCGAGGTCACCACGCCCGAGGACTACATGGGTGAGGTCATCGGCGACATCAACTCCCGCCGTGGCCAGATCCAGGCCATGGAGGAGCGTGCGGGTGCCCGCGTCGTCAAGGGGCTCGTGCCCCTGTCGGAGATGTTCGGCTACGTCGGCGACCTCCGCAGCAAGACGTCGGGTCGCGCAAGCTACTCGATGCAGTTCGACTCCTACGCCGAGGTTCCCCGGAACGTCGCCGAGGAGATCATCGCGAAGGCCAAGGGCGAATAACGGGCTACTCCGTTTAACGGACCCCGTTCTCACGCTTTAGGCTTGACCCCGGAGCCTGCATGGGGCATTCCGCCGCGAACCCGGTGGAATGCCCCCGGCACCCGGGCTTTCCAGCAAAGATCACCTGGCGCCGATGAGTAAGGCGTACAGAACCACTCCACAGGAGGACCCCAGTGGCGAAGGCGAAGTTCGAGCGGACTAAGCCGCACGTCAACATCGGCACCATCGGTCACATCGACCACGGTAAGACGACCCTCACGGCCGCCATTACCAAGGTGCTGCACGACGCGTACCCGGAGCTCAACGAGGCCTCGGCGTTCGACCAGATCGACAAGGCTCCTGAGGAGCGCCAGCGCGGTATCACCATCTCCATCGCGCACGTCGAGTACCAGACCGAGACGCGTCACTACGCGCACGTCGACTGCCCCGGTCACGCGGACTACATCAAGAACATGATCACGGGTGCCGCGCAGATGGACGGCGCCATCCTCGTGGTCGCCGCCACCGACGGCCCGATGCCGCAGACCAAGGAGCACGTGCTCCTGGCCCGCCAGGTCGGCGTTCCGTACATCGTCGTCGCCCTGAACAAGGCCGACATGGTGGACGACGAGGAGATCCTGGAGCTCGTCGAGCTCGAGGTCCGTGAGCTCCTCTCCGAGTACGAGTTCCCGGGCGACGACGTTCCCGTCGTCAAGGTCTCCGCCCTGAAGGCCCTCGAGGGCGACAAGGAGTGGGGCAACTCCGTCCTCGAGCTGATGAAGGCCGTGGACGAGGCCATCCCGGAGCCCGAGCGCGACGTCGACAAGCCGTTCCTGATGCCGATCGAGGACGTCTTCACCATCACCGGTCGCGGTACGGTCGTCACCGGCCGCATCGAGCGTGGTGTCCTCAAGGTCAACGAGACCGTCGACATCATCGGCATCAAGCAGGAGAAGACCACCACCACGGTCACCGGCATCGAGATGTTCCGGAAGCTCCTCGACGAGGGCCAGGCCGGTGAGAACGTCGGTCTGCTCCTCCGCGGCATCAAGCGCGAGGACGTCGAGCGCGGCCAGGTCATCATCAAGCCGGGCTCGGTCACCCCGCACACCGAGTTCGAGGCCCAGGCCTACATCCTGTCCAAGGACGAGGGTGGCCGCCACACGCCGTTCTTCAACAACTACCGTCCGCAGTTCTACTTCCGTACGACGGACGTGACCGGCGTCGTGACCCTCCCCGAGGGCACCGAGATGGTCATGCCGGGTGACAACACCGAGATGAAGGTGGAGCTCATCCAGCCCGTCGCCATGGAAGAGGGCCTGAAGTTCGCCATCCGCGAGGGTGGCCGGACCGTGGGCGCCGGCCAGGTCACCAAGATCAACAAGTAAGTTCCGCTTGCTTGTCGGTCGACCCGACCTGACATGGGCTGATGCCTGAAAGGGCCCGTACGACTTCGGTCGTACGGGCCCTTTCCGCGTTCTGCCGGTCACTCCCGGGTGCCGGCCGGTTCCGTCGGGCGGCGGCGCAGGGACAGGGCGGTGGGGAGCAGGGACGCGGTCGTCGCCACCGCCGCGCAGATTCCGGCGACCGCGGCGAGGGGCGCCCACGGCAGGCCGGGGGTGGGGTGGACGGACAGCAGGCGCAGGGCGGCCCACATCCCGGTGAGGTTGAGGGCGGCCACCGCCAGTCCCAGCAGGGCGCCGACCGTGACCACCGTCAGCGACTCCGCACCGGTCAGGCGCAGCACCTGCCACCGGGTGGCGCCCGCCAGCCGCAGCGCGGCCAGGTCGCGTGCGCGGCCGGAGGCCGACATCACCGTGGTGTTGACCAGGAAGACGCCGGTGTAGAGCAGGGCGATGCCGAGCACCAGGAAGACGCCGGCCCGGGTCGTGGCCTCGGTCCGGGGGTGGGTGGCCGCGAGCCACGCGTCCCGGTCACGCACCAGGGCGCCGCCCGGTCCGGCCGCGCCGCGCAGCGCCCGGGCCACCGCACCCTCGTCCGCGCCGTCCGCGACCGTGACGTCCACCCGGTCGACCGCGGCGCCGGGGGCGTTGGCCGAGGTGACGTAGACGCCGTTGTCACCGGTACCGGTGGTCATCACGGCGGCGATGCGCAGGGTCCGCTCGGTGCCGTCGCCGAGCCACACCCGTACGCGGTCGCCGACGGTGTGCCGCTCCCACTCCTCGTTGACGACGATCGAGCCGTCGTCGAGAGCGGTGACCGAACCCGCCGCCAGCGGCAGCCGGGTGGTGGCCGCCAGCGCGGCGGGGTCGGCGACGGCGTGCGCGTCGGACCTGATCAGGGCCACGCCCTCCTCCAGGACGTACACGGCGGTCGAGGCGACCGGGGAGACGGCGGCCGCCCCCGGCACCGCGCGCAGCCGGTCCACGGTGGCCGCGTCGAAGCCGGTGCCGTCCGGCGCCGTGACCACGAGGTCGGCGGCGGTCCGCTCGCGCGCCTCGGTGGCGCCCGCCTCGTCCAGCGTCGCGGTGGCGCCGAGCAGCGAGCCCGCGAGGGCGACCGTCACCAGCACCGGTGCCGCGAGCGCGGCCGTGCGGCGGGTCCCGGCGGCGGCGTTCTCCCGCACCAGCATGCCCGTCGCCCCCGGGAGCCGGGCGGGCAGCCAGGTCAGCGGACGCACCACGACGGGGGCGAGCAGCGCGGCCGCGCTGATCAGCAGCATCGGCCGGCTCACGTACGTCTTGCGGTGCAACAGGTCCGCGGGGTCGCCGGCCAGGGCGAAGGCGAGCGTCACCAGCGCGGCCAGCAGCAGGCCGCCGCCCCACAGCCACCGCCCGCGGGTCATGGCCCCGGTCTCCGCGGACGCCTCGCGCAGCGCCTGCGCCGGCGCGGTCCGGCCGGCCCGCCAGGACGCGGTGACCACGCCGCACAGGGCGACGAGCAGGCCGGTCCAGAAAGCCAGGTGGTACGGCCAGGCGTGGGCGCCGATCGTGAACCAGGCCGGTGCCAGGCCCTCGTCGACCACCCATGCCGCCAGGTGGGGGGCGCCGTACGAACCGAGCAGGCAGCCGGCCGCCGAGGCGAGCACGCCCACCGCCGCACCCTCGGCCAGCACCGTCCGGCGGACCTGACCGGGCGTCGCCCCGGCGGTGCGCAGCAGCCCGAACTCCCGCCGCCGCTGCGCCACCGCGAAGGCGAAGGTGGACGCCACCACGAACACCGACACGAACGCGCAGACACCGCCGGCCGTGCCGAACAGGGCGTTCAGCGCGGTCGTCGCCTCGCGGTCCCGCTCGGACCCGGCGTCGGCGTACCGGCGGTCGCCCCCGGTCAGCACCCGTACGCCCGCACTGTCGCGCACCGCGTCCCGTACCGCGTCCGGGTCCGCGTCGACGACGAGCTGGAGGCTGACGGGGGAGAGCCGGGCGGCCCGGGCGTCGGTGTAGAAGACGGCGTTCTCGAAGCCGCGGTCGGGCACGGTGCCCACGACCTGCACGGCACCCCGGTCCGTGCGCAGCCGTTCGCCGGGCGCGGCCCAGGAGCCGCTGACGACGACCTCGCCGTCGGCGCGCGGCGCGCGGCCCGCGTCGATCCGGTACGGGGCGAACGCGGCGGTGGACCACGGGTGGCCCACCAGGTCACCGGGCCCGCCCTCGGCACGCACCGGGAAGGACCGGTCCTCGACGACCCGGCCGAGGTGCCTGAGCCGGGCGACGGTCCCGGCGGGCACCGCACGGGGCTGGGCGAGCGGCTTCGTACGGTCGCCGTTCGGCGTGCTCACCCGCAGTGTGTCCGGCCCCCGGACCACGACCGGCGCGTCGGCGAACCGCTGGGGCGCGCGGGCCGGGGCGTCCGAAGAGGAGGCGAGCGCCAGACCCGTCACCGTGAGCAGCGCCACCCCCAGGGACAGGGCGACGAAGCTGCCGGTGAAGGTGATCCAGCGGGTGCGCAGCGTCTGGAGGGCGAGCGTCAGCACGGGACCGCCTCCAGCCGGGTCATGCGGGTCGCGATGGCGTCGGCGCCCGCCCCGGTCAGCTCGCCGTCCGGGCGGCCGTCGACGAGGAAGACCACGCGGTCGGCGAAGGACGCGGCCACCGGGTCGTGGGTGACCATGACGACCGTCTGGCCCTCGCGGTCGACCATGCCGCGCAGCAGGGCGAGCACCTCGCGGCCGGTCCGCGAGTCCAGCGCACCCGTCGGCTCGTCGGCGAACAGCACCTCCGGTCGGGTGATCAGCGCGCGGGCGAGGGCGACGCGCTGCTGCTGGCCGCCGGAGAGCTGTGCGGGCCGGTGCCGGGCGCGGTCGGCCAGGCCGACCTGGGCCAGCGCCTCGCGCACCCGGGAGCGGGAGGGGCGGTGGCCGGACAGGCGCAGGGGGAGCGCCACGTTCTGGGCTGCGGTCAGGGACGGCAGCAGGTTGAACGCCTGGAAGACGAAGCCGACGTGCTCCCGGCGCAGCAGGGTCAGCCGCCGCTCGCTCAGTCCGGTCAGCTCCGTGCCGCCGACGACGACCGATCCCGACGTGGGTCGGTCGAGGCCGGCCGCGCAGTGCAGGAGGGTCGACTTGCCGGAGCCGGAGGGGCCCATGACGGCGGTGAAGGTGCCGCGCCCGAAGGCGAGGGACACCTCGTCGAGCGCCGTCACGGCGTTGGCTCCCAGGCCGTACCGTCTGCTGACGGAACGCAGTCGGATCGCGTCGTCGCCGGTCATCCGTCCCCACTTCTCCCGTGTCCCCGCCACCGGGTCGGTGGCGCGGTGCCGCAACGAAACCGCAGGGGAGGGCACCGGCGCAGTGCGGCAGGGGCGAGGACGGGGGTAGGGCGGGCCATACCCCCGCAACGCCCACTGGGCCGATGGCCCCGCCGCGCACCCGGGTTCTACGGTGATCCGCATGCACCCCCGCCCCCGCACCGTGTGGCAGGCCCTGTCCGCCCGCGGTTTCCTGCTCTCGCCGTGGCCCTGGCGAGCCGCCGCCTACCTCGTCACCGGGGCCGTGGCCGGGGCCCTGACCCTGGTGGGCCTCGTGGCCGCGGTCGCCCTCGGGAGCGTGCTCGCCGTCGTCCTGGTGGGGCTGCCGCTGCTGGTGCTCACCGCCCTCGCCGGCATCCCGGTGGCCCGCCTGGAACGGCACCGGCTGCGCCTGGTCGACCGCGGTCCCGTCCCCGCCCGGCCCGTGCGGCAGCCGCCCGCCACCGGGCCGTGGCCCTGGCTGGCCACGCGGCTGCGGGAGCGGGCGACCTGGCGGGAGCTGGGCCACGCCGTGCTGTTCGCGCTGGTGCTCTGGCCGTTGGACGCCCTGGCCGTCGCCTTCGCCCTGGCCGCGCCCCTCTCGCTCGCCGCCACCCCGCTGCTGATGGCCACGGCCGGCGGCGGCGAGGAGGCGAAGGTGCTCAAGCAGTGGACGGTCACCACCTGGCCCGCCGCCTCGGGCGTCGCCGTGCTCGGCCTGCTGCTCCTCGCCCTCGGCGGCTACGCGCTGGGCCTGGCGGCGGGCGCGCGGGCCGAGCTGGGCCGGGTGCTCGTGGGTGCCCCGCGCGGGGGAGACCAGGAGGCCCGGGTCGTGGAACTCACCCGTTCCCGGGTGCGGTTGGTGGACGCCTTCGAGGCCGAGCGGCGCCGCATCGAACGCGACCTGCACGACGGCGCCCAGCAGCGTCTGGTGGCCCTGACGATGACCCTCGGCCTGGCCCGCCTGGACGCGCCGCCCGGGCCGCTGGCCGACCAGCTCGCCAAGGCGCACGGGGAGGCGGGCAGGGCGCTGGAGGAACTGCGTGAGCTGATCCACGGCATCCACCCCAAGGTCCTCGCCGACTACGGCCTGCCCGCGGCCGTCGCCGACGCCGCCGACCGCTCCGCCGTCCCCGTCGACGTGGCCCTGGAGGTGCCCGGACGGCTGCCCCAGGCGGTGGAGGCCGCCGCCTACTTCGTGGTCCGCGAGGCCCTCGCCAACATCGGCCGGCACAGCGGCGCCGGCCGCGCGGAGATATCCGGCGGCCACCGCGACGGACGGCTCGTCCTGCGGGTCCGCGACGACGGCCGGGGCGGGGCCGACGCCGCCGCGGGCAGCGGGCTGACCGGACTCGCCGACCGGGTGTCCGTCCTGGATGGCAGACTCTCCCTGTCCAGCCCGCCGGGCGGACCGACCCTGCTGAGCGTGGAGATCCCGTGCGAGCCCTGCGATCCCCCGGAGCCGACCGCGCCCTGCGCGTAGTGCTGGCCGAGGACAGCGTCCTGCTGCGGGACGGACTGACCGGCCTGCTCGCCCGCTTCGGCCACGAGGTGGTGGCCGCCGTCGGCGACGCGGAGGCCCTCGTCGAGGCCGTGCCGCGGCACGCCCCGGACATCGTGGTCACCGACGTCCGGATGCCGCCCGGCTTCCAGGACGAGGGCCTGCACGCGGCTGTGCGCCTGCGCGCGGAACGGCCCGCGCTGCCCGTCCTCGTCCTCAGCCAGTACGTGCAACGGACCTACGCCTCCGACCTGCTGGACTCCGGCGACGGCACCGGTGTCGGCTACCTGCTCAAGGACCGCGTCGGCCAGGTCGAGGAGTTCGTCGACGCGCTGGCCGAGGTCGCGGACGGCGGCACGGTCGTCGACCCGGAGGTCGTACGGCAGTTGCTGCGCCGCCGCCGGGACCCGCTGGAGCGGCTGAGCCCGCGGGAGCGGGAGGTGCTGGCGCTGGTCGCGGAGGGGCGGTCCAATGCGTCCGTCGCCCGGGAACTCGTCGTTTCCGAGGCGGCCGTGGGCAAGCACATCGGCAGCATCCTCACCAAGCTCGACCTGCCCCCGGCGACCGAGACCCACCGCAGGGTGCTGGCGGTGCTGGCGTACCTGCGGGGCTGACGTCGGTTCGGTGCGGGGTACACCGGTGTCCGGGTTTGGTCACAAGTCCCGCACGGACCGGCACGGTTCCTTCTCTTCGCGGCACGATGATCGCCGGAAGTCCGCAACCGCACCGCGACCCGGAAAGTGAGCCCGTGAGTTCCGTCCCGCCCCCCGACCGTTCCGACGACGAGTCCGTCCCCTCGATCTCCGACGAGCAGTTGGAGTCGTTCCTGCGGGAGGCCGCCGAGGGCGGGGGCGCCCCCGCGCCCAAGGAGCCGTCGGCGCGGGCGCGGATGGTGGCCGCGCGGCTGCGGGACCAGGAGGAGCCGCCGCCCTGGCGCGGCGGCCCGCAGAGCACCCCGAAGCGCGGGAGCCGGGACCGCCGGCGCCGGGTGGGCGCGGTCGCCGGCGTGCTGGTGCTGGCGGCGGTCGCGGTGGTCGCCCTGCGGCCCTCCCTGGTCCTGGACCGGCTGCCCGGCGGCGGCGACGCCTCCGCGCAGCCGACGCTCGCGGCCGAGACGGCGCGGCCGACCGGCGCCCCCGCGGACGCCGCCGGGTCGCAACGGGCCACGCGCGAGCACCCGTTCGCCGGTTCGCCCGCCGAGCGGTGGGCCGAGGGCGCCGACGCCATCGTGGTGCCGGAGGCGAAGGCACTGTCCGGCCTGGGCAAGGACGACGTGGCCTTCGCCCTGCGCCGCACCAAGGAACTCCTGGTCGCCGCCAACCTGGACCCCGCCGTACTGCGCGGGGAGCGGCCGGACGAGGCGCTGGACGTCCTCGACCCCAGGCAGCCGGAACTGCTGCCGAGGCTGCGCCGTTCCCTGAGCGACCCGGACGCGGACCACGACCCGCTGCGCCTGTTCACCCGCTTCGACCCGAAGGAGACCCGCCCGGCCGGCGACGTCGTCAAGGTCCGCGGGCGCATGACGGTGACCGCCGGTGAGCCCGGCGTGGTGAAGGTCGGCGCGGACTACACCTTCGTCTACCCGCGGGTGCGGGTGAACGACGAGGACGGGCCGGTCGCGCGCACCATCATCCGCCGCGAGATCACCCTCACCCTGAACGACCCGGCCCGGTGGGACGTGACCGAGGGCAAGCTCCTGATGGAGAAGTACTTCTCGGAGTACGGCAACACCGACTGCGACGTCCACGACGGCTACCTGCACCCCGGCTTCCCCGACGACGACGGCCCCGGCGGCGCGCGGCCCACCGGCCCCTCGACCGACCCGTACGACCGCAGCCGGCCCGTCACCGGCTCGGAGCCGGGGGACTGCGGGCAGGTCACCCGTACCTGAAGGGGCCGGGAACGACGCGACCGGGCCCGGGCGCTCTCCCTCACGCACGCCCGGACCCGTCCCCCGTTGTCCCCTGTGGGGGTCAGTGGGGCCTCACACCGTCACACCCGCTGCCACAGCGCGGGGACGTTCGGGGGCTCCCAGCCCGCGTGGGCCTGGTGGCCCTGCAGGCAGCGGTAGGTGGCGCCGCCGTACGTCACGGTGTCGCCCGGCTGGTAGACGGTGCCGGCCGCCCAGGTGCCGCCGGGCTCCTCGCCGCCGCCTCCGTCGTCACCGCCGCCGCCGGTGGTCTTGAGCGTGAGCCCGTAGTTCTGGAGCAGGGCGTTGACCGGCTGGAAGAAGGTCTCGCCGCCGGACCGGCAGTCGCCCGAGCCGCCCGAGGTGACGCCCTGTGCCTGGCTGCCGGAGATGTAGGAGCCGCCGGAGTCGCCGGGCTCGGCGCACACCGTGGTCTTGGTGACCGGGGAGATGGTGCCTTCCTGGTAGGTGACGCTGGTGTTGAGCTGCGTGATGGTGCCGCAGTGCCAGCCGGTGGTCGAGCCGGAGCGGCACACGGACGCGCCGACCGCTGCGGCCGTGGACCCGGTGACCTGGACGTTCTGCCCGCCGGCGCCGTTGACGTACGGGGTCGCCGTCCAGTTGGAGTTGGTGGCCACCCAGGCCATGTCGCGGCCCGGGAAGACCGAGCCCTGGAAGGTGCCCTGCGCGACCTGGTTGGAACCGGTCGTGCTGGAGCCGGCCCGGCCGCAGTGGCCCGCGGTGGCGAAGCCCTGCTGGGTGCCCTTGGTGACCGGGAAGCCGATCGAGCAGCGGCTGCTGTTGTTGATGTAGTACGCGTCGCCGCCGCGCAGGTCGTAGAAGGTGCGGGGCCGCTCGGTGCGGCTCTCCACGCGGGCGAGGGAACGGTCGACACCGGCCGCCGCCAGCAGCGAACGCGCCGCGGCCGGGCGTATCGCCTCCACGACGACGGTGTTGGTGCGGGTGTCGACGTACCAGACGGGAGCGTCGGCGGTGTCGAGACCGGCCGCCGCCTTGTCCATGCGGGCCTTGGCCGCGTCCAGGTCGGCGAGCGAGTGGCGTACGACCTCGGCCCTGGCACCCCGGGCCTCGATGGCGGCGACGTCATCGGCGTCCGTCGTCGCCACCGTCAGGGTGCCGGACTCGGCACCGCCGACCCACGCGCCCGCGAAGTCGCCGCCGAGCGCGGCCCGCAGCAGGCCGGCGGTGGCGCCCGCCTCGGCCTCGTTGGCGAGGCGGCGCTCCGCCTGCTGACGGTCGAGGCCGAGGTCCCGCTGCATCGCCTTGAGCAGAGCGGGCGGCGCGGCGTCCGTGCGCAGGGTCTCCGCCGCGGTGGGGGTGCGGTCGGCGGGTGCCGTCCCGGCGCTCGCGGAGCCGCTGAGCCCGGCCACGAGCAGGGCGGCGGTCGCCGCGACGGCGGCACCCATGGCTCTGCGGTGTCGGTGTCGGTGGTGCATGGGGGATCTCCTCGGTCTCGGTGGGAGGTGCCGAAACCGTAGGGAGGGACGAGCGGCCGCGGTAAGAGCTCAGTCGTCCCTCTCCCCGGCGTTATGGAAGCCGTACGAGACGGGCCGGAGGGGCTCAGGGGACCCGGTGCGCCGACAGCCACTCCGTGTAGCTGTCGCTGTTGGCCGCCACGCTCGCGTGCGCCATGCGGGCCTGGGAGAGCACGGCGCCCGCGGTGTCCTGCCGCTGGGTCGCCGCGTGCCAGCCCAGCAGGTGCCGCCAGGTCAGCGGCGTGCCGGTGAGCGGGCGGGTCACGGCCCGGGGCGTGGTCGGAAAGGTCGCCCGGCACAGCCCGACCGCGCGGCCCACCTGCACCAGGTGCACGACGGAGGCGGTGTCCGTCTCGTACATGCCGCGCGGGGTGAAACCGGCGCGGGCGCAAGAGGCGGTGAAGCAGTCGCCGAAGCAGCCGTCGCCCGGTACGCAGGCCCACTCCTCGTCGGCCAGCTCCGTCAGGTCGACCTCGGCGCAGCCGGCCAGCGGGTGGTCCTCGGGCATCATCACGAACACCGGGTCCACGGCGACCTCCCGCCACACCAGCCCCTCGCCCGCGGGCGGCGGCGCGGTGCCGCAGGTCCCGGCGAGCGCGAAGTCCAGGCGTCCTTCGCTGAGTTGCCCGGCCAGCTCCCGTTCGGACCAGGAGGTGCAGGTCGTCATCCGGGCGTCGGGCGCCACTCCGGCCAGCCGGTCGAGGAGGGCGCCCAGCAAGGGCCCGTGGGTGCCGCCGATCCGCAGCCGCTCCGCCGTGCGCGGTGCGCGGGCGAACCGGGCCGCCTCCTGCTGCAGTTCGGTCACCGCGGGCAGCACGATCCGGCTGCGCTCCAGCACCAGTTCGCCCAGGGCAGTGGCCCGTACGCCGTGCCGTCCCCGGACGAACAGCGCTCCGCCCAGGGCCCGTTCGATCCGCTTGAGCTGTGCGCTCAACGCGGGCTGTGCGAGCCCGAGCGCCGTCGCCGCCCTGGTGAGACTGCCGGCGTCGGCGATGGCCCGGACCGTCTTGAGATGCCGCAACTCCAGCTCCATGGGGGGAGCTTGCGACGCGGGGAGGGCCGGGGCAAGGGGTTGGTACGGACCTGTGGAGGAAACTTCAAGTACTTGCGTTCTCGCGCGCGGGGTTCGCGGTGCCCGCGGCGTTCGCGGTGCCCGCGGCGTTCGCGGGGTGCGCGGCGTTCGCGGGGTGCGCGGAGTTCGCGGGGTGCGCGGCGTTCGCCGCGTCCTCGGGGGTATCGGCGTCCCGGGCGTCCTGGGCGTCTCCGACGTCCCCGCCGTCGTCCGCGGTGTTCGCGGCGAGCAGCTCCCGCGTCCGGCGCAGCAGCGCCTCCCGTACGGAGTCGGGTGCGAGCACGCGCAGCGGCGTACCGAGGCCCAGCAGATATCCGGCCAGCATCTCCGGGCTGGACCCGCCGACCTCCACGACGGTGGCGTCCGGACCGTCGGCGCGGTGCAGTCCGACCGTGGCGGGGATCAGCCGCAGCGCCTGCTCCCCGGGCACCGGCAGACGGACGGTGGCCAGCATCGCGTACGGTCCGGTCGCGGTCGCGCGGGACACGAGGAGCGCCGGATCGGGCAGCGGGCCGGTGAACTCGACGTCCCGCCCGGTGGGCTGCACCCGCTCGACCCGGTCGGCCCGGAACGTCCGCCACTCGTCCCGTTCCACGTCCCGTGCCACGAAGTACCAGCGCCGCCCGGTGTGCACGAGCCGGTACGGATCGACGTCCCGCACACTGGCGCGCCCCTTCCAGTCCCGGTACGCCATCCGCGCCCGCTCGCCCCGTCGGCACGCGCCCGCCAGTTCCAGCAGCATCCCCGCCGCGACCTGCGGTTCCCCGGCCGCCCTCGGCGTCTGCACGAACGCGGAGTCCATCTCCGCGAGCCGCTCCGCCACCCGCCGCGGCAGCACCTGACGCAGCTTCAGCAGCGCCGACAGCGCGGCCTGGTCCCCGCCGAGCGCCCCGCTCAGCGCGGCCTCCCGCAGGCCGACGGCCACGGCGAGGGCCTCCTCGTCGTCCAGGATCAGCGGCGGCGTCCGCGTCCCCGGCCGCAGCCGGTACCCGCCCCACGGTCCCGGGTCGGAGTCGACGGCGTACCCCAGCTCCCGCAGCCGGGCGACGTCCCGCCGCACGGTCCGCTCCGTGACCTCCATCCGCCCGGCCAGCTCGGCGCAGGTCCAGGCGGGACGGACGGCGAGCAGCGAGACCAGCCGCAGCAGCCGGGCGGAAGTACTGAGCACGGTGGGCAAGTCTGCCACCGAACGGTGCGTGACCAGGACCGAACCTGTCCTGGTCACGCCTTACGGTTTCCCCATGACGACAACGGAGAACACCCCCGAGTCCACGACCCCGTCCTTCCGCTACTCGGCCGTCACCTTCGACTGCTCCGACCCCGTCGAGCTCGCCCGCTTCTGGGGCGACGTCCTCGGCCTCTCCGTCACCTTCCAGACGGACGACTTCTGTTTCCTCGGCGGCAAGGACGGCGCCCCCGGCCTCGGCTTCAACCGCCTCCCCGACTACCGCCCGCCGACCTGGCCGGGCACCGACCAGGAGAAGCAGGCCCACATCGACGTCGGCACCGACGACCTGGACGCGGGGGAGGCCCGGCTGCTCGCCCTGGGCGCGGTGAAGCCCGACTTCCAGCCCCAGCCGGACCGCTGGCGCGTGCTGTTGGATCCGGCCGGACACCCGTTCTGCGTCACCACGGTGGCGTGAGCCGGGAGGGCTACTCGCCCTCGAAGGCGTCCTCGGCGGTGGGCGCGGTGACGGCTCGTGCGAGCCAGTGGCGGAGCACCTCCGGGGTCGCCGCACTCCGTCACGCGCCTACGGATGTCGTCGGAGACGGCCAGACCACGCTGTTCGAGGACCGGCAGGACGTCCCGGGCACCCTGCTGGACGCGGACTGACCATGGGGTTCCTTGCTTCGGTCACGGGAGGGCGGTTGCGCGGCAGTCGCGGCAGCGGTCTTCGGTTTCGGGGGCGCGGAAGCCCCGGTCGCAGCCGTCGCAGTTGCGCACCTCGTACCGCCGTGGTGGCGGACCGGCCGGCGTTCGGAACGGCGGCGGGGGCGGCAGCCGGTCGGCGAGGCGGTGGGCCAGAAGGGCGGCCGGGCGGCGAAGGGGCTCGTCCGGGAGACCGGTGGTCAGGGCGTGGCGTACGGCGCCGGGGGCGACGTCCCGTTCCAGCCACGCGGCGACGCCGGGCGCCAGGTGGGCCGACTCGGCCGCGGACAGCAGCAGTCGTGGGTCGCGTCGTCGCAGGTCGGCCAGGAGGTCGAGGGCCGTCCGGAGGAGGCCGGGGGCGGTGCCGGTCGGGCGCGGTACCGCGGGCAGCGCCTTGGGCGCCGTACGACGCGGTGGCGCGGGCGTGCGCTTCGCGGGCGGGCACCCCGTGTCGGCCGGCTCCCGGCGGCGGCTCGCGTGCGGCTGGTTGCAGGAAACGGTGCGGGTGACGATGCGGCCGGTCTCCGTGCGGTGGCGCTCGCGGCGCAGGTAGCCGTGGGCCTCCAGTTCGCGCAGGGCGGCGGCGATACGGGTCGGGCCCTCCGGGAAGCGGGCGGCGAGCGACTTGATGTCGGCGCCCGCGCCGGTCGGCAGCGACTGGAGGTGGCAGCCCAGGCCGATCGCGAGGAGCGACAGTTCCTTGTGCTGGACCAGGTGGTTGCCGATCACCACGAAGCGGGTGGTGTGGCGGACGTTGTCGTGGGTGAGGCCGCCGCCGTGGCGACGCGTACGGGACGGATTGTCAGCAGGGGCTGACTGGGCGTGCGGGGGAGCGCTAGTGTTCTGGGTATCCATCGGGAAGTTCCTTGGGTATTGCTTCCTTGGTGGTTAGGCCCTCGCCCCGGGATGCCAGTCCCAGCGGGGGCCGATGTCTTTTCGGTTGTTTGCGCTGAGAGTAGGGGAGTTGGGGACCCCGAAAGCCAGCCGAGCCGGTGATGTTCACCCGCCCGGGTGATGACGCGCTCCGGGCGGGAGGGGTGGGGCTTGGCGGGGGTCATTTCTCCCGGGTTCTTTGTCTTGGTAGGGCACCGACGGCACCGGAACCTCAGAACGTGGGTTCCGGTGCCGTACAGCGCAGTTCCGCCCAGACCGTCTTGCGCGGGAAGCGTCCCTCGGTCACTCCCCAGCGGTGCGCCAACGCCTCCACCAGGAGCAGGCCACGGCCCGACTCGGCGTCGCAGGACGGCTTCTGAGGGGCGGGGAGCTCCTGCCCCCGGGTGTCGGTGACCTCGATGCGGAGGATGTCGCCGACGACGTAGAGGGTGAGCCGGAAATCGCGGCCGGGGACGCGCCCGTGGTCCGCCGCGTTGTTGGCCAGCTCCGCGACGAGGAGGCGTGCCGGGTCCAGAGGCAGGCCCCAGGCGCGGAGCTGCTCGGTCGCGAGCAGACGGGCGAGGCGGGCACCGCGTGGCGTGGGGGACAGTTGCACGCTGAAATTGCGGACGGACGCGGCGAGTTCGGTGGTGGATTCCTGATTCACGTCACTCAGCGTGGCGGCGTGTGCGTACCGTGAGAAGTGACTCAGCGGGTGCGTACGGTGACTGTCCGGTGCTTGTCCAGTGGTGTCGGTGCTGTCGGGGAGACGTGTGCGGGTAGGGCGCTGGGGGCAACACGGCGAGCACGACGAAGGGGTACGGGATGCCGGTCGAGACGGACGAGTCGGGGTGGGAGGTCGACCCCGACGACGAGTGGGGCGTCGCGGTCATCACCACGGTGGGACGGCAGTTGAGGCTCCGGCGCGAGGCGGCGGGCATGCGGGCCGGTGACTTCGGGGTGGCGGTCGGGTACGGCGAGGACCTGGTCTACAAGGTCGAGGGCGGCAAGCGGATTCCCCGGCAGGAGTACCTGGACAGGGCCGACGAGGTGCTGGGGGCCGGTGGGCTCATCTCGGCGGCGTGGGAGGACGTGAAGAAGGTCCGGTACCCGAAGAAGGTTCGGGAGCTGGGGAAGTTGGAGAGCAAGGCGGTCGAGATCGGCATTTACGAGTGCAACAGCGTCCACGGGCTCTTGCAGACGCCGGAGCACGCTCGCGCGCTGATGGAGGCGGCCCAACCGCCGTACTCCGTAGACGACGTACAGCGCATGGTGGCTGCCCGCCTGGCTCGACAGTCGGTCTTCGAACGCGATCCGGCGCCGTCGATCCACTTCGTCCTGGAAGAGGCACCGCTGCGACGGCCGGTTGGCGGCACAATGGTGTGGCAGCAGCAGCTCGAACGCCTGCTGGAGGTGGGAACGTTGAACCACGTCTCGCTGCAGGTGATGCCGACGAACACCGACGCCCACCCGGGTGTGGACGGCAAGATCGAGCTACTGAAGTTTCCGGACGGCACGGCAGTGGGGCGTAGCGATGGTGCGTTCAACGGTCGGCCGACTGCTGAGCCCAGGGAGCTGCGCATCCTTGAGCTGCGGTATGGCACCATCCGGGCGCAGGCTCTCCCACCTAGAGAGTCACGCGCCTTCATCGAAGACCTGCTGGGAGAAACATGATCCGCGAGACCGAACTGGTGTGGTTCAAGAGCAGCTACAGCAGCGGTACGGACGGCAACTCCTGCGTCGAGTTGGCCCTCACCCCCGGCACCGTCCACGTCCGCGACTCCAAGACCACCGACGGACCGCGCCTCACACTCACCCCCGCCGCCTGGGCGACGTTCCTGCCGTACGCGTCGCAGCGCTGACCGTCGGCTCGACGACCTCCTGCGTGCCGACCACCGACAGCAGCTCCAGCAACCCCGCGCTGTCCGTCCCCACCGCCGGAGTGAACCAGAGGAGCCGCTGACGTCCGTCCTCGCTGAAGAGGTGGAGGCAGTTGACCTCGATCAGGCCCAGCGTGGGATGGACGAGGCGTTTGCGGTCCTCGCGCCGCCGGAAGGCCACCTCGTGGTCGGCCCACAGCGCGGCGAACTCGGGGGAGACGCGGAGCAGCGTGCGGATCATCGCGCCGGCCTCCGCGTCGTCCGCGCCCCTGCGCCCGGCGGCGGCCCGCAGGTCGGCGACGAAGGAGCGGGACTTCTCCTCGTGGTCGTCCTCCGGGTACAGGCGCCGGGCGTCGGGTTCGGTGAACCACCGGTGGACGAAGCTGGCCCTGGGCCCCCGGAAGCCGGAGTGGTCCCCGAGCAGCGCCACGGCCGACGGATTCTGTACGAGGGTGACGTGCAGGTCGGTGATCACCTGCGCCGGGGTCGAGTCCAGTCGGCCCAGCAGGTCCAGCATGCCGGGGTGGACGTGCGACGCGGCCCCGCCCTGCACGGGCACCGGCCGGTCGGCGATCCGGTACAGGTAGTCCCGCTCGTCGCCGGACAGCCGCAGCGCACGCGCCAGCGCGGCGAGCATCTGCTCGGACGGCTGGGACCCGGCGCCGCGCTCCAGCTCGTTGTAGTAGTCCACGGACGCCCCGGCGAGATGGGCGACCTCCTCGCGGCGCAGCCCCGGCACCCGGCGGCGCGGCCCGGCCGGGAGCCCGACGTCGCCCGGGCGGATCCGCTCCCGTCGCGACCGCAGGAACGCTCCCAGCTCGGCGTGCTTCACAGCGCTCATGCCGTCCATTGTGCGCCGGGCCGGGCCGGTGACCCAGGGGATGGCATCCCCTGGCTGCGCGGGGCGGCCGGGCCCATCGTGGACCCATGACCACGAACGCGAACACCACCACCGACACGCCGGCGGGCCCCCGCACGGCGATCGTGACCGGCGGCTCGCGCGGCATCGGCCGGGCCGTGTCGCGCAAGCTGGCCGAGGACGGCCTGGCCGTCGTCGTGAACTACGCCCGGGACGCCTCGGCCGCCGACGAGACCGTGGCGGCGATCACCGGGGCCGGCGGACGCGCCGTCGCCGTACGGGCCGACGTGGCGGAGGAGAAGGAGACCGCCGCGCTGTTCGACCGGGCGGAGCGGGAGTACGGCGGCGTCGACGTCGTCGTGAACTCGGCCGGCCGCATGAGCCTGTCGGCCATCGCCGACCTGGACCTGTCCGATCTGGACGCCATGCACCGCACCAACATCCGCGGCACCTTCGTCGTCGCGAGGGAAGCGGCCCGCCGCCTGCGGGCCGGGGGCTCCTTCGTGGGCTTCTCGACGTCCGTCGTCGGCACGCAGTTCCCGGCCTACGGCGCGTACGCGGCGAGCAAGGGCGCCGTGGAGGCGATGACGATGATCCTGGCGCGGGAGCTGCGCGGGCGGGACATCACCGTGAACACGGTCGCCCCCGGGCCGACGGCCACGGACCTGTTCCTCACCGGCAAGACCGAGGAACAGATCGACCGGCTCGCCAAGACCCCGCCCCTGGAGCGGCTGGGCACCCCCGAGGACATCGCCGAGGTGGTCGCCTTCCTGTCCAGCCCCGCCGGGCACTGGGTGAACGGCCAGATTCTGCGCGCCAACGGAGGAATGATCTGAGATGCCTTTCGCCCACTTCAAGGTCCCCGCGCACACGCTCACGGCCGAGGACAAGAAGAAGATCGTCGAGCGCACCACCGACCTCTACGCGGAGATCTACGGCGAACGGGCCCGCCCCACGACCGTCGTCCTCGTCGACGAGGTGCCCGACGGCGGCTGGGGCGTCGCGGGCAACGTCCTCACCGCCGAGATGCTCAACGGCGGAGGCGGCGGAGGAGACTGACGCCACGCCCCCGACGGTGGCGCTCCGTGCTCGCTATCACCCGATATGCGAAAACTGTGTCTCACATAGTGGTCGCACCCTGCGCCGGGTGCTGGCGTGGGTGTTTACATGCGCGTAACACTTAAGTGTCCCGCGCGCGGCAACGGCGCCGAGCGCCCACCACCGGACCCGACCGGACAGGCGTGCCACCCCCCGTGCACGACGCATGCGCACCCAGCGCATCCCGCGGACGTGTGCACCCGCACCCGCACCCGCGCCCCCGTCCGGTCTCCGGTGTCCAGCCGTGCCAGAAAGGGCCCCCGTGACGACGCGAAGCGAGACGCAGACCACCCTCGACCACCTGCTCACCGAGATCGAGCACCGCAACCCGGCCCAGCCCGAGTTCCACCAGGCAGCCCACGAGGTCCTGGAAACCCTCGCCCCGGTGATCGCGGCCCGCCCCGAGTACGCGGAGCCGGGCCTCGTCGAGCGGCTGGTCGAGCCGGAGCGCCAGGTGATCTTCCGGGTGCCGTGGCAGGACGACCAGGGTCGCGTCCGCGTCAACCGTGGCTTCCGCGTCGAGTTCAACAGCGCGCTGGGCCCCTACAAGGGCGGCCTGCGCTTCCACCCGTCGGTCAACCTGGGCGTCATCAAGTTCCTGGGCTTCGAGCAGATCTTCAAGAACGCGCTGACCGGCCTCGGCATCGGCGGCGGCAAGGGCGGCAGCGACTTCGACCCGCACGGGCGCAGCGACGCCGAGGTCATGCGGTTCTGCCAGTCGTTCATGACGGAGCTGTACCGGCACATCGGCGAGCACACCGACGTCCCGGCCGGTGACATCGGCGTCGGCGGCCGTGAGATCGGCTACCTCTTCGGCCAGTACCGCCGCATCACCAACCGTTGGGAGGCCGGTGTCCTCACCGGCAAGGGCCAGGGCTGGGGCGGCTCGCTGATCCGCCCGGAGGCGACGGGCTACGGCAACGTCCTCTTCGCGGCGGCGATGCTGCGCGAGCGCGGCGAGGACCTGGAGGGCCAGACCGCGGTCGTCTCCGGCTCCGGCAACGTGGCGATCTACACCATCGAGAAGCTGACCGCCCTCGGCGCCAACGCCGTCACCTGCTCGGACTCCTCCGGCTACGTCGTCGACGAGAAGGGCATCGACCTCGACCTGCTCAAGCAGATCAAGGAGGTCGAGCGCGGCCGGGTCGACGCGTACGCCGAGCGCCGGGGCGCCTCGGCCCGCTTCGTCCCCGGCGGCCGCGTCTGGGAGGTCCCGGCCGACCTGGCCCTCCCGTCGGCCACGCAGAACGAGCTGGACGAGAAGGACGCCGAGACCCTGATCCGCAACGGTGTGAAGGCGGTCTCCGAGGGCGCGAACATGCCGACGACCCCGGAGGCCGTCCACCTCCTCCAGAAGGCCGGTGTCGCCTTCGGCCCCGGCAAGGCGGCCAACGCGGGCGGCGTCGCGGTCAGCGCCCTGGAGATGGCGCAGAACCACGCCCGTACGGCGTGGTCGGCTGAGCGCGTGGAGGAGGAGCTGGCGTCGATCATGACCAGCATCCACACCACCTGCCACGACACGGCCGAGCGCTACGGCGCCCCCGGCGACTACGTCACCGGCGCGAACATCGCCGGCTTCGAGCGGGTGGCCGACGCGATGCTGGCACAGGGCGTCATCTGAGGTCCCGTACCACGGGCGAGAGCGCGTGAGGTGTCCCGTACGGCCCAGTCCGCCGTGCGGGGCGCCCGGCTGAACCGGAAGCGAACGGTCCGCGAACAGGTCGCGGAGTCCCGGCGGCGGTTGGCCGAACCCCCTACCGTTCGGGTGAGCACTGTTCTTGTCTGTTCGAATGGTGCGCGCAGTGGACGACGGAACATCGGTGCGAGAGGGGACGGAGGCCAGTCCGGGACAAGCGCGGAGCGAGCCGGGGCAAGCCCAGGGCCGTCCGGGACAAGCCCCCCAGGGCCGGCTGAGGGAACCGCTTCCGCCGCTCGCCGTCCCACCGCCGTCGGAGCCCGCCCCCGCGGGACGGAAGCGCACGGGCGGCCGGCTGTACGTCGTCGACGGCATCCGCCTGCTGGCCGCGCTGATGGTGGCCGCCCACCACTACGCCGGCACCTGGCGCGCCGACCAGCCCGGGAACCTGATCTGGGACCGCCCGGTGTCCGAGATCATGCCCACGGTCTTCCGCCTCGCGTCCTACGGCTGGATAGGCGTCGAGATCTTCTTCGTCATCAGCGGCTTCGTGATCTGCATGTCCTGCTGGGGCCGCACCCCGCGCCAGTTCTTCGTCTCCCGGGTGATCCGGCTCTACCCGGCGTACTGGTTCGCGGTTCTGTTCACCACGGCCGTGCTGATCGCCGTACCCGGCGTGTGGGAGCGGCTGCAACCGCGCGAGGTGCTGCTCAACCTGACCATGCTCCAGGCGGGTTCCGGTGCGCCCAACGTCGACGGCGTCTACTGGACCCTCTGGTCCGAGCTGCGCTTCTACCTCCTCTTCCTGGTCGTCGTCGCGATGGGCCTGACCTACCGCAGGGTGGTGGTCTTCTGCTGTGTGTGGGGTGCGGTCGCGATGCTCGCGCCGGCCGCCGGGCTGCCCCTGCTCGAACTCGTCGCCAACCCGGACGGCGCCTGGTACTTCATCGCCGGTCTCGCCCTCTACCTCATGCACCGCTTCGGCCAGGACCTGCTCCTGTGGGGCATCCTCGCCATGGCGTGGCTGATGGGGCAGATGGAACTGGGCAAGCGCATCGAGGAGGTCGAGCACGTCTCCGGCTGGCGCGGCAGCGTGGCGATCTTCACCGTCTTCCTGCTCTTCATGGTCGCCGTCGCGCTCGGACACACCGACCGGATCCGCTGGAAGTGGCTGGTCACGGCGGGCGCCATGACGTACCCCCTCTACCTGGTCCACTACGCCGCCGGCACGTCCCTCATCGCCCGCCTCCGCGACACGATGGACGCGCGCCTGCTGGTCGTCGTGGTGATCGCGGGCTTCCTGCTGCTGAGCTACCTGATCCACCGGTGGGTGGAACGGCCCGTGTCGCGCATGCTGAAGGAGGGTCTGGACGCGTCGTTCGCGCGGCTGCGCGAGTGACGGGCCCGTCGATCGGTGGGACCATGTCGGAACATCGGCTCGAATGACGAACGGGGAGGCCGGGCGCGACATGGCCCGTTACACGGAGGCACTGACCGTCGAACGGGGCGGTTTCCGGATCAAGGTCCCGGAGTCCTGGTGGGAGTTCGACGTACGCCCGGAGTCCCGGGACGACTCCATCCGCCGCATGGTCGACGACCGCGTCCGCCAGTACCCGGAACTGGCCCCCTCCCGCTCCGCCTACGTCACCTTCCTCCAGAAGGCGGCGTCCGACGCGTGGAAGTCGGGCGCGCTGTACTGCGGTTGCATGGCGGAGAGCTTCGGCGGCGACACCCCGATCACCGGCTCGGTCACCGTCTCCCTGGTCGGCGGCCGCACGTCCGCCGGCGACCCGCTCCCCACCGACCCGGCCGCCATCGCGGGCCAGTTGGCCGTCAAGGAGGCGCGGAAACCCGGCGACTCCTGGCGCAAGGTCACCACCGTCGACATCCCCGGCGTGGGCCCCGCCGCCCGCACCCAGGGCGTGGAGGACGTCCCGGTCCCGGGCGACGCCCTCAACCGCACGGTCCGCGCGGTCCTGATGCAGACGTACATCCCCGTCCCCGGCCAGGCGGGCAAGGTCGCCCTGGTGGCGGGCAGCAGCCAGGTCCTGGACCTGGCGGACTCCTTCTTCGACATCTTCGACGCGGTGACGTCGACGTTCCGGTTCGTGGGGTGACGAGCGGCGCCCCGGACGTGTTCCGGGCGGCTCCGGAGAGCAGGGCGGTGTGGGACGCGTTGCCCCGGACCACCCTGGAGGCAATCGCCCGATGCGATGCCGAACGACTGGAGGTGGAGCGGTCGCGAGTGGCGCCGCACATCAGGGAGACGATGACGACGCCGGTGTACTCGGTCGCGCACCGGTTCGCCTCCTGGCAGCGTCTGATCCGGCGGATGGAGCCTGGCTGGGACGGTGACGACTGCTACCCGATCAGCGCCTACGCCAACGACCTCGACTCCAGGAACGCTCTGGACCAGGTGATGCGTGCGTTGCCCGAGAAGGCCGAAGGCCGGCTGGGGCAACTCCTCGCTCGGCTGGACGCACGCTTCCGCGGCGCCACCCTCCCGGACCCGGAGCGTTCGCTCCGCCCCTGGGTACGCCCTACGTCGGAGAGGCCGGAAGAGGACCTCGGCGAGTGGTGGGGGCGCAGGCCGCTGCGCATCCCGTGGGCCGACTGACCATGGCGACACACTGGAACTGGGAAACCGGCGAAAGCCTGCTGTCCCTGAACGACCCAAAGGAATGGGACGCCGCGTTCGACCGCGGGGAGCGGAGTCTCGGCACGGCGGCGATCGGCCTGGCGTTCAACTGCACGCTGGAGGAGGCGTCGCCCCGCATCGTCAGGGCGATGGGGCTCCCGGACGTCGCCCAGCGAGGATTCGCCTTCACCGCGGCAGGAACGGCGGCTCGCCTCAACGGCGCGTTGACGCCGGAGCTGTACGCCGCCCTGCGAGCAGAGGGACCGGGCCGCAGAAGCATCGCGGTGAACGCCATCGCCGACACCCTGACCTTCGTGCCGTTCCGACGACTGCCGACATGGCTGAAGTGCTGGAGCGTCGTCTCAACGGTGCGGGACAAGCTGGACGCGTGGTGGCTGAGCTCCCGTTACGCGGTGATCGACGCCTGGAAGGCGGTGCGCGGACGATGACGCCGCGTCCACCACACACCCACACCGCAACGCCGCGGCCTGATCGTCACCACGGGGGCCGATCACGTCGCGGTGGCCGTGGACCCCGGGGTATGGCACTGACCGCTCGGACCCCGCCGACGAGGGACCTTGAGCCCATAGCGTGGCGCGAGAACTCGCGAGGCGGTGGTCAGATGACGGAGACGTACATCCAGGAAGTCGGAGACGGATACCCGCGCACCTGATCACGGAGAAAACATGGACGTTCGCGCCGTAGTGACGGCATTCTCCGGGGCGGCCCCGCTGCCGGGACTGCCCGACGCCTGGCACTGGTCGCCGGCGCCGGGAATCGACTTCGCGGGGGCGCTGTCCGCCGACGGCAAGCGCCTTCTCCAGATGAGCGGCCGGGACTCCTATGACGAGGACCTGGCGGTCGCCACCCTCCGGTTCGCGCGGGAACACGAAGACCAGATGGTCGCCCGGAACTCCTTCCTCGGCGCTCTCGAGGGCTTCGAGCCGCCCGCAGGGCGCCGCTTCGATGCCGTCGTGGCCATCGCGCCCCAGGTGCACCGCTTCTACCGTGCGGAGAAGCCGGAACTGACGGAACACGTACGGCTGACGTATCCCGCCTACTCCTGCGAATTCTCCGGGGAAGAAAGCGTGGACGAGGCGGTCACGCGCTACCGCATGCTCGGGTTGACGGACCTGGACCGGGCGCCGGTGCCGTTCCTCAGAATGCGGTTCGCCAACACGCGTACTCGTGGCCGGAGCACCAACAAGGGACGTGGCCTCACCGACCCGCAGCGCGTGCTCGGCGAATTGCGATCCATCGAGGGCGGAACCGGCAGTTTCGTCGAGTTCGAGAACCGCCACGGCACGGTGTGGCGCGTCGAGTGGCACGGTGCCTGGTACCTGGCGGAATGGACCACGCAGAACGGCGCACCACGCGAGATCGGCATCGAGGAGCTGATCCAGTTCGCCGTGGCACGACTGTACGAGTGAGAGCCGTGAAGCGTCCGAACCTGCGCGTGTACCGAACGCACGGCAAACAGGGACGTGGCCGCCAAGCAGTTCGCCGACGCGCACCTCGAGCAGCTCCCTCCGGACGATGCCGGCCGTGAGGACCTGCAGCATTCGTTGGCGGACTTCGAGCGCTTCATCGGCCGGCCGAGGTGATGCCCCCCCCACACGACCGACGAGTTTCTGGCCGCGGTGATGTCCGTGCGACGGCGGCGCCGGTGTCCCGAGGCGCGGGGCCTTCAACTGTTCCCTGGAGGAGGCATCGCCTCGAATCGTCCGGGCGTGAGGTTCCCCCTAGATGCGGGGAGAGGTGACAGCAGGTCAGATGGGGATCATGAGAGGAGCCCTGACGATGCCTGCCCCGAGAAAGTATCCGCTGGAGTTGCGTGAGCGTGCGGTGCGGATGTACCGCGCGTCCGAACCGAAGCCCGTGATCCGCCGCATGGCCGAGGAACTCGGCGTCCACCACGAGGCCCTGCGCGGCTGGATCCGTCAGGCCGAGGCCGACGCCGGCGTGCGGGACGACATGCTGACCACCGCCGAGCGTGAGGAGCTTGCCGCTCTGCGCAGGGAAAACGCGCTACTCAAGCGGGCGAACGGGGTGCTGCGGACGGCCTCGGCTCTTTTCGCGGCGCAGCTCGACCCGACCCGGCCCAGGTGACGGCGCTCGTCGACGAGCATCCGCATCTGGGGGTCGAGCCCGTACTCCGGGAGCTGAACATCCCCACCGCCACCTACTGCCGCTGGCGACAGGCCGAGAACGAACCGTGTCAACGGCGCTGCCAGGACGCCGAGTTGACCGACAGGTTCCGGCATATCCATGAGGAGTCCGGCGGCACTTACGGCTCGCCTCGTGTCCATGCCGTCCTGAAGGGCAACGGCGTGCACGTGGGCCGCAAGCGAGTCGAGCGGCTCATGCGCGAGGCCGACATCGCCGGCATCAGCCCCCGCCACGGCAGAAGCTTCACGTACAGCTTGAAGATCAGCTCGCCTATCTGCCCCCGCGTCCACAACTGTCCCGGAAGCCCCAGGTCGGAGGGGTTATGGTCGAGGACGGCCTGCCGGACGGCGGCCTGCTCGGCCTCGGTCAGGACTTGATGCTCGCAACGCGGCGGCCTCGCGGGCGGGACAGCAGTGCGGCCCGGCCGCCGGTCTGCCACCTCGCCCACCAGTTGTCCACGGCCTTGACCGACACCTTGAACAGGGCAGCGACCTCTACCCGGTCCCGGCCTTCCACCAGCGCGGACACCGCCAGCAACCGCACAGCCTCCTGCGCGTCCGACGACCATGTCCGTGCATCCCCCACCAGATCACTCACACACCGTCGCCGAGCCTGAACCCAAAGCGTTTCGGATCAATATCATGGCTCGCGGGACTGGAGCGGCGGGGAATTCTCATTGGGGCGCTCTCACGACATGCAGCGCGAATACACACCGGACGCCGGCGTATACCTGACCGATGACTTCAACAGGGCGGCCACACAGTACGCCGGTCCCGACGGAGTCGTGGTGCGGACCGAAGTGCCGAGATCGTTCGCTGATTCGGTGCTCCGCGAGCACAGCGGGCCCGCCGGACGTCAGCCGGAGTACTTCGTGGACACTCAGGAGGGGGTCGACGTCCTGAACGCAGGTTCTCCGCGCGTACTTCCGCAGCGAGACGCGGTGATTCAGCACATGATGGGCCAGTTTTAGAGTCTTGCGAGGAGCGCGGTAGTGGCAGGTTCGATCGTTCCCATGTCGGAGAGCATGCTGGCTCGTAACGTCTTCGGCCCGCTCGGTGGTGTCGTGGAGGTCGGGGCCGTGAATGCGACGGGTACCTGGTCCGTCTCGGACGTCTCGGTCGGCCGCTTCCTGGACGACCGGTCCGAGGACGTGGGGCGCCTGCTCGGCGGTATCCGATCGGTCTGCCGGTTCAGTGACTCGGGCATGGCCGTTGTCGACGAGCTGGGACGGCTGCGCGACCATGAGGTGCCCGCGGCTTTTCTGCTCCTGTGGTCCGCGGGTGTCACGGGGGTTCCCGAGCCTCTGGCGAAGCTGGAGGAGCCGGCGCTGGTTCGCCGCATGTGCCGTATGGCAGCGGACCTGCAGCTCACGCTTCTGCTTCAGGCGCTCGTCACCGCGGCCGTCGCGGCCGGGACCGAGGCCGGCCGGGGCGGGGAGCAGATCGTCGAGGTGATGACCATCGCCTGCGCCCTGGCGGACCCGGGCGGCGGGAGCACTCCCAGCCTGGTCTTCCGCATGTGGCGTGTCGCGCACTTGCCGGACCTCCTGCGGCCCGAGTCGGACGCACCGGACGAAGGGAAGGCCGGATTCCGGGCATACGACGAGATTCTGGATCAGTTGCTCGGTGTGTCCTGACGGGGTGACCGTCCGGACGCGGCACCCGGGTTTGATCTCCGCCACCCCCGGGGTATTCTCTCCGGCCCGATTGGCCACCCCCATGCCCCGTATGGCAGACTAGCGGGGTTGCTCGGTCGAGTGCCGATGCTGCGCGCCTCCCGCCGGGAGGACCGGAAGCGAGTCCCACAGTACTCGTCGTCCCTGCTCAGGGGCGGACGTACGGGAATCTTCCGGGAAGCGTCAGCGGGGTTCCGGCCAGGCACCCGGTGGGCCTCTCGCCCCCGGTCCGCGGTTCCGGAAGGGCCCGCACTCCCCGGCAGGGAAGTCCTGAGAAGGGACATCTGTGTCAGCGGGAGCGCGACACGCCCGACCGCGTGGGTCGGAGGGGGAGCGGAATGGACAAGGACCACCGGGTCCAGAGCGTTACGAGAGACAGGACTACTGAGTAGCCATGGCGGGACAGAAGATCCGCATCCGGCTCAAGGCCTACGACCACGAGGTCATCGACTCCTCGGCGAAGAAGATCGTCGAGACGGTGACCCGCACTGGTGCGTCGGTCGCGGGCCCGGTGCCGCTGCCCACTGAGAAGAACGTGTACTGCGTCATCAAGTCGCCGCACAAGTACAAGGACTCGCGCGAGCACTTCGAGATGCGCACGCACAAGCGCCTGATCGACATCCTCGACCCGACCCCCAAGACCGTTGACTCTCTGATGCGACTCGACCTCCCGGCCGGTGTCGACATCGAGATCAAGCTCTGAGGCCGGTGATCTGAGAGATGACGAAGCAGATCAAGGGCATCCTGGGCGAGAAGCTCGGCATGACGCAGGTGTGGGACGCGAACAACCGCGTCGTTCCGGTCACCGTCGTCAAGGCCGGCCCCAACGTCGTCACCCAGGTCCGCACGAACGACGTCGACGGCTACGAGTCCGTCCAGATCGCGTTCGGCGAGATCGACCCGCGCAAGGTGAACAAGCCCCTCAAGGGCCACTTCGCCAAGGCCGACGTCACCCCCCGCCGCCACCTCGTCGAGATCCGCACGGCCGACGCCTCCGAGTACACCCTCGGTCAGGAAGTCACCGCCGAGGTCTTCGAGGCCGGCGTCAAGGTCGACGTGACCGGCAAGAGCAAGGGCAAGGGCTTCGCCGGTGTCATGAAGCGTCACAACTTCAAGGGCCTCGGCGCCGGACACGGCACCCAGCGCAAGCACCGCTCGCCCGGTTCCATCGGTGGCTGCGCCACCCCGGGCCGCGTGTTCAAGGGCCTCCGCATGGCCGGCCGCATGGGCAACGAGCGGGTCACCACCCAGAACCTGACCGTCCACGCCGTTGACGCGGAGAAGGGTCTGCTGCTCATCAAGGGCGCGGTTCCCGGTCCGAACGGCGGCCTCGTCCTGGTCCGCACCGCGGCCAAGGGGGCCTGAGGTAACCGATGAGCACTGTTGACATCCTTTCGCCGGCCGGCGAGAAGACCGGAAGCGTCGAGCTGCCCGAGGGCATCTTCGGCGTGGAGAAGGTCAGCATTCCGCTGATCCACCAGGTCGTCGTCGCGCAGCTGGCCGCTGCCCGCCAGGGCACGCACAAGACCAAGACCCGCGGCGAGGTCCGTGGTGGCGGCAAGAAGCCGTACCGCCAGAAGGGCACCGGCCGCGCCCGTCAGGGTTCGACCCGTGCGCCGCAGTTCGCCGGCGGTGGCGTCGTCCACGGCCCGCAGCCGCGTGACTACTCGCAGCGGACCCCGAAGAAGATGAAGGCCGCGGCCCTGCGCCACGCCCTCACCGACCGGGCCCGCCACAACCGCATCCACGTCGTCACCGGCGTCATCGAGGGCGAGACCCCGTCCACGAAGGCCGCCCGGACGCTGTTCGGCAAGATCTCGGAGCGCAAGAACCTGCTCCTGGTCGCCGACCGCACCGACGAGGCCGCGTGGCTGTCCGCCCGCAACCTGCCCCAGATCCACATCCTGGAGCCGGGCCAGCTGAACACGTACGACGTTCTCGTCTCGGACGACGTGGTCTTCACCCAGGCCGCCTTCGAGTCCTTCGTGTCCGGCCCGAAGGCCAATGACACCGAAGGGAGCGAGGCCTGATGGCTACGCGTCACCCGAGCATCGCCTCCAAGGCGGCCAAGGCCGCCAAGGCCGCGCGCGTCGCCAAGGCGCGCCGCCACGAGGCCGAGGGCAAGAACACCGTCGTCACCCCGGCCAGCAAGGCGTTCACGGACCCCCGTGACGTGCTGCTGAAGCCGGTCGTGTCCGAGAAGAGCTACGCGCTCCTCGACGAGAACAAGTACACGTTCATCGTCGCGCCGGGCTCCAACAAGACCCAGATCAAGGAGGCCGTCCAGGCGGTCTTCTCGGTCAAGGTCACCGGGGTCAACACGATCAACCGCCAGGGCAAGCGGAAGCGGACCCGCACGGGCTTCGGCAAGCGTGCCGACAGCAAGCGCGCGATCGTGACCCTCGCCGAGGGCGACCGCATCGACATCTTCGGCGGTCCGACCTCCTGACGGAGGTCCGGATCGTCCGGAATCGGACGAGGACTGAGAAATGGGAATCCGCAAGTACAAGCCGACGACGCCGGGCCGCCGTGGCTCCTCCGTCGCCGACTTCGTCGAGGTCACGCGGTCCACGCCGGAGAAGTCGCTGGTCCGCCCCCTGCACAGCAAGGGCGGCCGTAACAACGCCGGTCGTGTGACCGTTCGCCACCAGGGTGGCGGACACAAGCGCGCCTACCGTGTCATCGACTTCCGTCGGCACGACAAGGACGGCGTGCCGGCGAAGGTCGCGCACATCGAGTACGACCCCAACCGCACCGCGCGCATCGCGCTGCTGCACTACGCCGACGGCGAGAAGCGCTACATCCTCGCCCCGCGCAACCTGCAGCAGGGCGACCGCGTCGAGAACGGTCCCGGGGCCGACATCAAGCCGGGCAACAACCTGGCGCTCCGCAACATCCCGGTCGGTACCACGATCCACGCGATCGAGCTCCGTCCCGGTGGCGGCGCCAAGTTCGCCCGCTCCGCCGGTGCCTCCGTGCAGCTGCTCGCGAAGGAGGGCTCGATGGCCCACCTGCGCATGCCGTCCGGAGAGATCCGCCTGGTCGACCAGCGCTGCCGCGCCACGGTCGGCGAGGTCGGCAACGCCGAGCAGAGCAACATCAACTGGGGCAAGGCGGGCCGCAAGCGGTGGCTGGGCGTTCGCCCGACCGTCCGTGGTGTGGTCATGAACCCGGTGGACCACCCGCACGGTGGTGGTGAGGGCCGGACCTCCGGTGGTCGTCACCCCGTGTCCCCGTGGGGCAAGAAGGAAGGCCGTACTCGTTCGCCCAAGAAGGCGTCGAACAAGTACATCGTCCGCCGCCGCAAGACGAACAAGAAGCGCTAAGGACGGGTTGAGATGCCTCGTAGCTTGAAGAAGGGGCCCTTCGTCGACGACCACCTGATCAAGAAGGTGGACGCCCAGAACGAAGCGGGCACCAAGAACGTCATCAAGACCTGGTCCCGTCGCTCGATGATCGTCCCGGCGATGCTCGGCCACACGATCGCGGTGCACAACGGCAAGACCCACATCCCGGTGTTTGTCACCGAGTCCATGGTCGGCCACAAGCTCGGCGAGTTCTCGCCGACGCGCACCTTCCGGGGTCACGTCAAGGACGACCGGAAGTCGAAGCGCCGCTAACAGCGGGGTGGATTGACCATGACAAACACTGAAGGGACAACCATGGAAGCCAGGGCCCAGGCGCGGTACATCCGCGTCACGCCCATGAAGGCCCGCCGCGTGGTGGACCTCATCCGTGGCATGGACGCCACGGAGGCTCAGGCGGTCCTGCGTTTCGCCCCGCAGGCCGCGAGCGTGCCGGTCGGCAAGGTGCTGGACAGCGCCATCGCCAACGCCGCGCACAACTACGACCACACCGACGCCGACAGCCTCTACATCTCCGAGGCCTACGTCGACGAGGGCCCGACCCTGAAGCGGTTCCGTCCGCGCGCCCAGGGCCGCGCCTACCGGATCCGCAAGCGGACCAGCCACATCACCGTGGTCGTCAGCAGCAAGGAAGGAACCCGGTAATGGGCCAGAAGGTAAACCCGCACGGGTTCCGGCTCGGTGTCACGACCGACTTCAAGTCGCGTTGGTACGCCGACAAGCTGTACAAGGACTACGTCAAGGAAGACGTCGCCATCCGTCGGATGCTGACGTCCGGCATGGAGCGCGCCGGCATCTCCAAGGTCGAGATCGAGCGCACCCGTGACCGTGTCCGCGTGGACATCCACACGGCTCGTCCGGGCATCGTCATCGGCCGCCGCGGTGCGGAGGCCGACAAGATCCGCGGTCAGCTCGAGAAGCTCACCGGCAAGCAGGTCCAGCTGAACATCCTCGAGGTCAAGAGCCCCGAGACCGATGCCCAACTGGTCGCCCAGGCCGTCGCCGAGCAGCTCTCCTCCCGCGTCTCCTTCCGTCGCGCCATGCGCAAGAGCATGCAGGGCACGATGAAGGCCGGCGCCAAGGGCATCAAGATCCAGTGCGGTGGCCGCCTCGGTGGCGCCGAGATGTCCCGCTCGGAGTTCTACCGCGAGGGCCGTGTGCCCCTGCACACGCTCCGCGCGAACGTGGACTACGGCTTCTTCGAGGCCAAGACGACCTTCGGCCGCATCGGTGTGAAGGTCTGGATCTACAAGGGCGACGTCAAGAACATCGCCGAGGTCCGCGCCGAGAACGCCGCCGCCCGCGCCGGCAACCGTCCGGCCCGTGGCGGCAGCGACCGCCCGGCCCGCGGTGGCCGCGGTGGCGAGCGTCGTGGGCGCAAGCCGCAGCAGCAGTCGGCTCCGGCCGCCGAGGCCCCCAAGGCCGAGGCGCCCGCCGCTGCCGCTCCGGCTGAGAGCACCGGAACGGAGGCCTGACCGTCATGCTGATCCCCCGTAGGGTCAAGCACCGCAAGCAGCACCACCCCAAGCGCCGCGGCATGGCCAAGGGCGGTACGCAGGTTGCGTTCGGCGAGTACGGCATCCAGGCCCTCACGCCGGCGTACGTGACCAACCGCCAGATCGAGGCCGCCCGTATCGCGATGACCCGCCACATCAAGCGTGGCGGCAAGGTCTGGATCAACATCTACCCGGACCGCCCGCTCACGAAGAAGCCGGCCGAGACCCGCATGGGTTCCGGCAAGGGTTCTCCGGAGTGGTGGATCGCGAACGTGCACCCGGGCCGGGTCATGTTCGAGCTGTCCTACCCCAACGAGAAGATCGCCCGTGAGGCGCTGACGCGTGCGGCCCACAAGCTGCCGATGAAGTGCCGGATCGTCAAGCGCGAGGCAGGTGAAGCGTGATGTCGGCCGGTACCAAGGCGTCCGAGCTGCGCGAGCTGGGCAACGAGGAGCTTCTGGCGAAGCTCCGCGAGGCCAAGGAAGAGCTGTTCAACCTCCGCTTCCAGGCGGCCACGGGTCAGCTCGAGAACCATGGCCGTCTCAAGGCGGTCCGCAAGGACATCGCCCGGATCTACACCCTCATGCGTGAGCGTGAGCTCGGCATCGAGACGGTGGAGAACGCCTGATGAGCGAGAGCAACGTGACTGAAGAGACGAAGGCCGCCCGCGGCTTCCGCAAGACCCGTGAGGGTCTGGTCGTCAGCGACAAGATGGACAAGACCGTCGTCGTCGCCGTCGAGGACCGCGTCAAGCACGCGCTGTACGGCAAGGTCATCCGCCGTACGGAGAAGCTGAAGGCGCACGACGAGCAGAACGCCGCGGGCGTCGGCGACCGCGTCCTCCTCATGGAGACCCGGCCGCTGTCCGCGACCAAGCGCTGGCGCGTCGTCGAGATCCTCGAGAAGGCCAAGTAAAAGATCTCCTGCGGGGCATTCCCCGCAGGACAGTTCCGCCAGGCTCCGGGAGCCGCTCACCCAGGTGAACGGCTCCCGGGGAACCGGCAGACATTCAGGAGATAGACGTGATCCAGCAGGAGTCGCGACTGCGTGTCGCCGACAACACGGGTGCGAAGGAAATCCTCACCATCCGTGTGCTCGGTGGCTCCGGTCGCCGCTACGCGGGTATCGGTGACGTCATCGTCGCCACCGTCAAGGACGCGATCCCCGGTGGCAACGTGAAGAAGGGTGACGTCGTCAAGGCGGTCATCGTTCGCACCGTCAAGGAGCGCCGCCGTCCGGACGGCTCGTACATCCGCTTCGACGAGAACGCCGCCGTCATTCTGAAGAACGACGGCGACCCTCGCGGCACCCGTATCTTCGGCCCGGTCGGTCGTGAGCTGCGCGAGAAGAAGTTCATGAAGATCATCTCCCTCGCGCCGGAGGTGCTGTGAGCATGAAGATCAAGAAGGGCGACCTGGTCCAGGTCATCACCGGCAAGGACAAGGGCAAGCAGGGCAAGGTCATCGCGGCCTTCCCGCGCGAGGACCGTGTCCTGGTCGAGGGTGTCAACCGGGTCAAGAAGCACACCAAGGCCGGTCCGACCGCTCGCGGTTCGCAGGCCGGCGGCATCGTGACCACCGAGGCCCCGATCCACGTCTCCAACGTCCAGCTGGTCGTGGAGAAGGACGGCAACAAGGTCGTCACGCGCGTCGGTTACCGCTTCGACGACGAGGGCAACAAGATCCGCGTTGCCAAGCGGACGGGTGAGGACATCTGATGGCTACCACCACCACTCCGCGTCTCAAGACGAAGTACCGCGAGGAGATCGCGGGCAAGCTGCGTGAGGAGTTCTCCTACGAGAACGTCATGCAGATCCCCGGCCTCGTCAAGATCGTGGTCAACATGGGTGTCGGCGACGCCGCCCGTGACTCGAAGCTGATCGAGGGCGCGATCCGCGACCTGACCACCATCACCGGTCAGAAGCCGGCCGTCACCAAGGCCCGCAAGTCCATCGCGCAGTTCAAGCTGCGTGAGGGTCAGCCGATCGGTGCCCACGTCACGCTCCGTGGCGACCGCATGTGGGAGTTCCTGGACCGCACCCTGTCGCTCGCGCTGCCGCGCATCCGCGACTTCCGCGGTCTGTCCCCCAAGCAGTTCGACGGCCGTGGCAACTACACCTTCGGTCTCACCGAGCAGGTCATGTTCCACGAGATCGACCAGGACAAGATCGACCGCACCCGGGGTATGGACATCACCGTGGTGACCACGGCGACCAACGACGCTGAGGGCCGCGCGCTCCTCCGTCACCTCGGCTTCCCCTTCAAGGAGGCGTGAGCGAGATGGCGAAGAAGGCTCTGATTGCCAAGGCTGCTCGCAAGCCCAAGTTCGGTGTCCGCGGCTACACGCGCTGCCAGCGCTGCGGCCGTCCGCACTCCGTCTACCGCAAGTTCGGCCTGTGCCGCGTGTGCCTTCGTGAGATGGCTCACCGTGGCGAGCTGCCGGGCGTGACCAAGAGCTCCTGGTAATCCGGTAATTCCGGGTTATTCAGACTCTCGGTAAGCAACTGGGTCGGCAGAGGCCCGCCCTCGCATGCCGTAGGCTTGCGGGGTTGGGCGTCTGCCGCCCGTACGCCCGCGGGCCGAGCCCGCAAATGACTGCTTACTACGCCGTAGGTCCACCGCGCCGCACCCGTCCCGTCTCGGATCGGGGAGAGGGATGGCGCACCAGGAAACCCCGGCGAGAGAGGCCGAAGGCCAATTCATGACCATGACTGATCCGATCGCAGACATGCTTACGCGTCTGCGGAACGCGAACTCGGCGTACCACGACTCCGTGACGATGCCGGCGTCCAAGATCAAGTCTCACATCGCGGAGATCCTCCAGCAGGAGGGCTTCATCACGGGCTGGAAGACCGAGGACGCCGAGGTCGGCAAGAACCTCGTCCTCGAGCTGAAGTTCGGCCCGAACCGTGAGCGCTCCATCGCGGGCATCAAGCGGATCTCCAAGCCCGGTCTCCGGGTGTACGCGAAGTCCACCAACCTGCCCAAGGTGCTGGGCGGCCTCGGCGTGGCGATCATCTCCACGTCGCACGGGCTCCTCACCGACAAGCAGGCCGGCAAGAAGGGCGTAGGCGGAGAAGTTCTCGCCTACGTCTGGTAACGGAAGGGAACGGAGGAAACAGCTATGTCGCGCATCGGCAAGCTCCCCATCGCGGTTCCCGCCGGCGTGGACGTCACCATCGACGGCCGTACGGTCTCGGTCAAGGGCCCCAAGGGCACGCTGACCCACACCGTCGTGGCGCCGATCGACATCGCCAAGGGTGAGGACGGCGTGCTGAACGTCACCCGCCCCAACGACGAGCGTCAGAGCAAGGCCCTGCACGGCCTGTCCCGCACGCTGGTGGCGAACATGATCACCGGCGTGACCCAGGGTTACGTGAAGAAGCTCGAGATCAGCGGTGTCGGTTACCGCGTTGTCGCCAAGGGTTCGAACCTGGAGTTCTCCCTGGGCTACAGCCACCCGATCACGGTCGAGGCCCCCGAGGGGATCACCTTCAAGGTGGAGAACCCGACCCACTTCTCGGTCGAGGGCATCGACAAGCAGAAGGTCGGCGAGGTTGCGGCCAACATCCGCAAGCTGCGCAAGCCCGACCCGTACAAGGCCAAGGGCGTCAAGTACGAGGGCGAAGTCATCCGCCGCAAGGTCGGAAAGGCGGGTAAGTAAGCCATGGCATACGGACAGAAGATCCTCAAGGGCGACGCCTACAAGCGCGCCGCGATCAAGCGCCGTCACATCCGGATTCGCAAGAATCTCTCGGGTACGGCGGAGCGTCCCCGTCTGGTCGTTACCCGTTCGAACCGCCACATCGTGGCCCAGGTGATCGACGACCTCAAGGGTCACACCCTTGCGTCGGCGTCCACCCTGGACTCCTCGATCCGTGGCGGCGAGGCCGACAAGTCCGCGCAGGCCAAGCAGGTCGGCGCCCTGGTCGCCGAGCGCGCCAAGGCCGCCGGCATCGAGGCCGTCGTGTTCGACCGTGGTGGCAACCAGTACGCCGGGCGCATCGCCGCCCTGGCGGACGCCGCCCGCGAAGCCGGTCTGAAGTTCTGAGCCGGTTCCGTAACGCTAGCGGAAACAGAGAGAGGTAATTCCAATGGCTGGACCCCAGCGCCGCGGCAGCGGTGCCGGTGGCGGCGAGCGGCGGGACCGGAAGGGCCGTGACGGTGGCGCAGGTGCCGCCGAGAAGACCGCTTACGTTGAGCGCGTCGTCGCGATCAACCGCGTCGCCAAGGTTGTGAAGGGTGGTCGTCGCTTCAGCTTCACCGCGCTGGTCGTGGTGGGCGACGGTGACGGCACCGTGGGTGTCGGATACGGCAAGGCCAAGGAGGTGCCGGCCGCCATCGCCAAGGGCGTTGAGGAGGCCAAGAAGCACTTCTTCAAGGTCCCCCGCATCCAGGGCACCATCCCGCACCCCATCCAGGGTGAGAAGGCTGCCGGCGTCGTGCTGCTCAAGCCCGCGTCCCCCGGTACCGGCGTTATCGCCGGTGGTCCGGTGCGCGCCGTGCTCGAGTGCGCCGGTATCCACGACGTGCTGTCGAAGTCGCTCGGCTCCGACAACCAGATCAACATCGTGCACGCGACCGTGGAGGCCCTCAAGGGCCTGCAGCGTCCCGAGGAGATCGCGGCCCGCCGTGGTCTGCCGCTGGAGGACGTCGCCCCCGCGGCTCTTCTCCGTGCGCGTGCCGGGGCGGGTGCGTAATCATGGCGCAGCTCAAGATTACGCAGGTCAAGTCCTACATCGGCAGCAAGCAGAACCACCGTGACACCCTGCGCTCCCTCGGTCTCAAGGGGATCAACACGCAGGTCGTCAAGGAGGACCGCCCCGAGTTCCGCGGCATGGTGCACACCGTCCGCCACCTCGTGACGGTCGAGGAGGTCGACTGATCATGGCGGAGCAGAACCCGCTCAAGATCCACAACCTCCGTCCCGCCCCGGGCGCCAAGACCGCCAAGACCCGTGTCGGTCGTGGTGAGGCGTCGAAGGGTAAGACGGCCGGTCGTGGTACCAAGGGCACGAAGGCCCGTTACCAGGTTCCGGAGCGCTTCGAGGGTGGGCAGATGCCCCTCCACATGCGTCTCCCGAAGCTGAAGGGCTTCAAGAACCCGTTCAAGACCGAGTACCAGGTCGTGAACCTCGACAAGCTGGCCGCGCTGTACCCCGAGGGTGGCGAGGTCACCGTCGAGGGCCTCGTGGCCAAGGGTGCCGTTCGCAAGAACAGCCTCGTCAAGGTCCTCGGCCAGGGCGAGGTCTCCGTGGCGCTGCAGGTGACGGTCGACGCCGTCTCCGGCTCCGCCAAGGAGAAGATCACCGCCGCCGGCGGTACCGTCACCGAGCTCGTCTGAACCCTTCAGGCGCCTCGATGACTTGAGCGATCCCGACCGGGGATACCCACAAAAGGGGTATCCCCGGTTGGTCGTTCCAAGGGCATGGGTCCCGCCGGTAAGGTGGCCTGCGCTGCCCTCTTTCACGGGTGTCTCACATGAGGCACTCTGGACGGCGGTCCAGCGTTAGTCACTTAGCCGTCCACTTGTCAGTCGTCAGTCGAACCTCAAGACCGTCACCCTTGACGCAGTAGCGCGGGGGTCGCAGGAGGCACCGTGCTCACCGCGTTCGCCCGGGCGTTCAAGACGCCCGACCTGCGCAAGAAGCTGCTCTTCACGCTCGGCATCATCGTGGTGTACCGGCTCGGTACCCACATTCCCATTCCAGGCGTCGACTACAAGAGCGTCCAGGAGTGCGTGGACCAGGCGTCCGGCAACCAGGGGCTCTTCGGCCTGGTCAACATGTTCAGCGGTGGCGCCCTGCTGCAGATCACGGTCTTCGCGCTCGGCATCATGCCGTACATCACGGCGAGCATCATTCTGCAGCTGCTGACCGTCGTGATCCCGCGCCTGGAAGCCCTCAAGAAGGAGGGCCAGGCCGGCACGGCGAAGATCACGCAGTACACCCGCTACCTGACCGTCGCGCTCGCCATCCTCCAGGGCACCGGCCTGGTGGCCACCGCGCGCAGCGGCGCCCTCTTCTCCGGCTGCACCGTCGCCGGGCAGATCGTTCCCGACCAGGCGATCTTCACCACCGTCGTCATGGTGATCACCATGACCGCCGGTACGGCCGTCGTCATGTGGCTCGGCGAGCTGATCACCGACCGCGGCATCGGCAACGGCATGTCGATCCTGATGTTCATCTCGATCGCCGCGACCTTCCCCTCCGCCCTGTGGGCCATCAAGAAGCAGGGCGACCTGGCGGGCGGCTGGATCGAGTTCGGCACCGTCATCCTCGTCGGCCTGGTCATGGTCGGCCTGGTGGTCTTCGTGGAGCAGGCCCAGCGCCGCATTCCGGTGCAGTACGCCAAGCGCATGATCGGCCGCCGCTCCTACGGCGGCACCTCGACGTACATCCCGCTCAAGGTGAACCAGGCGGGTGTCATCCCCGTCATCTTCGCCTCGTCGCTGCTCTACATTCCGGCGCTGATCGTCCAGTTCTCCGGCTCGACCGCGGGCTGGGCCACCTGGATCCAGAAGAACCTCGCCGACACGGCCGCCACGCCGCACATCATTCTGTACTTCCTCCTGATCGTGTTCTTCGCCTTCTTCTACGTGGCGATCTCGTTCAACCCCGAGGAAGTCGCGGACAACATGAAGAAGTATGGTGGCTTCATCCCGGGCATCCGGGCTGGCCGACCGACCGCTGAGTATCTGAGCTACGTACTCAACCGGATCACCTGGCCGGGTTCGCTGTACTTGGGTCTGATCGCTCTCGTCCCGACAATGGCGTTGGCTGGTTTCGGGGCAAACCAGAACTTCCCGTTCGGCGGCACCAGCATCCTGATCATCGTGGGTGTCGGTCTCGAGACGGTGAAGCAGATCGAGAGCCAGCTCCAGCAGCGCAATTACGAAGGGTTCCTCCGCTGATGCGAATCGTCCTCGTCGGGCCTCCGGGTGCCGGAAAGGGAACGCAGGCCACCCGCCTTGCCGAGACGCTGCACATTCCGCACATCTCGACGGGCGACCTGTTCCGCGCGAACATCAGCCAGCAGACCGAACTGGGCAAGCTCGCGAAGTCCTACATGGACGCCGGCAATCTCGTGCCGGACGAGGTCACCATCGCCATGGCGAAGGACCGCATGGAGCAGCCCGACGCCGAGGGCGGCTTCCTGCTGGACGGTTTCCCGCGCAACGTCTCCCAGGCCGAGGCACTGGACGAACTGCTCGAGACCGAGGACATGAAGCTCGACGCGGTGCTGGACCTGGAGGCCCCGGAGGACGAGGTCGTCAAGCGCATCGCCGGCCGCCGCGTCTGCCGCAACGACTCGGCCCACGTCTTCCACGTGACGTACACCCCGCCGAAGCAGGAAGGCGTCTGCGACGTCTGCGGCGGCGAGCTGTACCAGCGGGACGACGACTCCGAGGAGACGGTCCGCAAGCGGCTGGAGGTCTACCACACGCAGACCGAGCCGATCATCGACTACTACAAGTCGCAGGGCCTGGTCGCCACCATCGCGGCGACGGGCCCCGTGGACGAGGTCACCCGCCGTGCGCTGGAGGCGCTCAAGCGCGACCAGTAGTACTCCGCCCGGCGTGCAGCCGCGGTCCCCGGCTCAGGGGGCCGCGGCTGTGTCGTGGGGCGGCACGGCTCCGCCCCGTATCGTGGGAACCGTTCCCCGCCCGCCCCTCCTCACCGGCCCGTCCCGTCCAGAAAGGCCCGCAGCCCCCATGGTGCAGATCAAGAACCCCGAGCAGATCGCCAAGATGCGCGAGGCGGGGCTGGTCGTCGCCGCCATCCACGCGGCCACCCGCGAGGCGGCCGTCCCCGGTGCGACCACCAAGGACCTGGACCAGGTCGCCCGCAAGGTCCTCGCGGAGCACGGCGCCAAGCCGAACTTCCTCGGCTACGGCGGCTTCCCCGCCACGATCTGCACCTCGGTGAACGAGGTCGTCGTGCACGGCATCCCCTCCGACGACGTGGTCCTCAAGGACGGCGACGTCATCTCCATCGACTGCGGCGCGATCATCGACGGCTGGCACGGCGACGCCGCCTACACGGCCTTCGTCGGCTCCGGCCACTCCCCGGAGCTGGTCGAGCTGTCCCGGGTGACCGAGGAGTCCATGTGGGCGGGGATCGCGGCCATGAAGCAGGGCAACCGCCTGGTGGACGTCTCCCGCGCCATCGAGACGTACATCCGCCGCCAGCCCAAGCCCGGCGGCGGCAAGTACGGCATCATCGAGGACTACGGCGGCCACGGCATCGGCACCGAGATGCACATGGACCCGCACCTGCTGAACTACGTCGACCGCAAGCGCGGCAAGGGCCCCAAGCTCGTCCCCGGCTTCTGCCTCGCCATCGAGCCGATGGTCTCCCTCGGCACCCCCCGCACCGAGGTCCTGTCCGACGACTGGACCGTGATCACCACCGACGGCACCTGGTCCTCGCACTGGGAGCACTCGGTGGCTCTGACCGAGCAGGGGCCGTTGGTGCTGACGGCTCCGGACGGTGGCCGGGCGAAGCTGGCGGAGCTGGGGATCACGGCGGCGCCGGACCCGCTGGCGTGACTCGGGCCCGGGCCGTGTCCGCCGGTCGGAGGCCGGCGCAGCCGCTCGAAGCTTGTGAGGCGCCCCTGGCGCCGAGCCCGCGAGAGGGGCGTGGGGGATTGGTCGAGTGGACGGTGATCACCACCGACGGCACTGGTCCTCGCACTGGGAGCACTCGGTGGCTCTGACCGAGCAGGGGCCGTTGGTGCTGACGGTTCCGGACGGTGGCCGGGCGAAGCCGGCGGAGCTGGGGATCACGGCGGCGCCGGACCCGCTCGCATAACGATCTCGCATCCGGGGCAGACTTCCTCGTTTCGCCTTTCCGGGGTCGCTGACGTAGACTGACTCGTCGGCTCACGTGTGCCTGCATGTCTTGCGGCGTGTCGCACACGGAAGCCGATCAAGGTAGTCGATTCGAAGGGCGAAGCGTGGCCAAGAAGCAAGGTGCCATCGAGATCGAGGGCACTGTCGTCGAGTCTCTTCCGAACGCCATGTTCAAGGTCGAGCTCCAGAACGGCCACCAGGTCCTGGCACACATCAGCGGCAAGATGCGCATGCACTACATCCGCATCCTCCCTGACGACCGGGTCGTGGTGGAGCTGTCTCCGTACGACCTGACGCGTGGCCGGATCGTCTACCGGTACAAGTAGATCTTGCCCACGTCCCGCGTGCCCCGCGCGCGGGTCCGCCGGCAACTGACCCGGAGAACCTCACACCCATGAAGGTCAAGCCGAGCGTCAAGAAGATCTGCGACAAGTGCAGGGTGATCCGCCGTCACGGCCGGGTCATGGTCATCTGCGACAACCCGCGCCACAAGCAGCGCCAGGGCTGACGCCTGACCGTTCCCTCCGCGATTCGCATGACTTCGCGCGACGCGAGCTGAATATGTTCATACGCAGGGCCCGGGCGAGCGATCGCCTGACACCCCCGGTTCGGAGGCCGGGGACCCAGTTCGTACCTGGTACGGCGGCTGGGAGCCGGTCCTGTGGAAGACCTCCGACAATCAACTGGAGCCATTGAATGGCACGCGTTTCCGGTGTTGACATCCCGCGCGAAAAGCGCGTGGAGATCGCCCTCACCTACGTGTTCGGCATCGGCCGGACCCTCTCGCAGCAGACGCTCGCGGCGACCGGCGTGGACCCGAACACCCGTGTTCGGGACCTCTCCGAGGAGCAGCTCGTCGCGATCCGCGAGTACGTCGACAACAACATCAAGACCGAGGGTGACCTCCGTCGCGAGATCCAGGCCGACATCCGCCGCAAGGTCGAGATCGGTACCTACCAGGGTCTCCGTCACCGTCGCGGTCTGCCCGTCCGCGGTCAGCGCACCAGCACCAACGCTCGCACCCGCAAGGGCCCGCGTCGCGCCATCGCCGGCAAGAAGAAGCCGGGCAAGAAGTAGTCCGCAGCGGACTCGCCGTCCAGCGGTCTTCGCTGTAGGACCGACCACCTCCCGTAGGAGAACGACATGCCCCCCAAGGGACGTCAGGGCGCGACCAAGAAGGTGCGCCGCAAGGAAAAGAAGAACGTCGCTCACGGCCACGCGCACATCAAGAGCACGTTCAACAACACGATCGTGTCCATCACGGACCCGACCGGCAACGTGATCTCCTGGGCCTCCGCCGGCCACGTCGGCTTCAAGGGCTCCCGGAAGTCCACGCCGTTCGCCGCGCAGATGGCCGCCGAGTCGGCCGCCCGCCGCGCGCAGGAGCACGGCATGCGCAAGGTCGACGTGTTCGTCAAGGGCCCGGGTTCCGGTCGTGAGACCGCGATCCGCTCCCTGCAGGCGACCGGCCTCGAGGTCGGCTCCATCCAGGACGTCACGCCCACCCCGCACAACGGCTGCCGTCCGCCGAAGCGTCGTCGCGTCTGATCTCGCTTCAGCGCTTCACCAGGGTTTCCGGGCGGTACGGCTCCATCGGGCCGTATCGCCCGTACCCTTGCAGTACTAGTCGGGCGTCAAATAGCGGGCGCCCCTGACTGAAGGATCACCACATGCTGATCGCTCAGCGTCCCTCGTTGACCGAAGAGGTCGTCGACGAGTTCCGCTCCCGGTTCGTCATCGAGCCGCTGGAGCCGGGCTTCGGCTACACCCTCGGCAACTCCCTCCGCCGGACCCTCCTGTCCTCGATCCCGGGTGCGGCAGTCACGTCGATCCGTATCGACGGTGTCCTGCACGAGTTCACCACCGTGCCGGGCGTCAAGGAGGACGTCACCGACCTGATCCTCAACATCAAGCAGCTCGTGGTCTCCTCGGAGCACGACGAGCCGGTCGTGATGTACCTGCGCAAGCAGGGCCCGGGTCTGGTCACCGCCGCCGACATCGCGCCCCCGGCCGGTGTCGAGGTGCACAACCCCGACCTCGTCCTGGCCACGCTCAACGCCAAGGGCAAGCTGGAGATGGAGCTGACCGTCGAGCGCGGTCGCGGCTACGTCTCCGCCGTGCAGAACAAGCAGGTCGGTCAGGAGATCGGGCGCATCCCGGTCGACTCGATCTACTCGCCGGTCCTCAAGGTCACGTACAAGGTCGAGGCCACGCGTGTCGAGCAGCGCACCGACTTCGACAAGCTGATCGTCGACGTCGAGACCAAGCAGGCGATGCGTCCCCGCGACGCCATGGCCTCCGCGGGCAAGACGCTGGTCGAGCTGTTCGGTCTCGCCCGCGAGCTGAACATCGACGCCGAGGGCATCGACATGGGTCCGTCGCCGACGGACGCCGCGCTCGCCGCGGACCTGGCTCTTCCGATCGAGGAGCTGGAGCTGACCGTCCGGTCGTACAACTGCCTCAAGCGCGAGGGCATCCACTCCGTGGGTGAGCTGGTCGCGCGCTCCGAGGCGGACCTGCTCGACATCCGCAACTTCGGTGCGAAGTCGATCGACGAGGTCAAGGCCAAGCTCGCGGGTATGGGGCTGGCGCTGAAGGACTCGCCTCCCGGCTTCGACCCGACCGCCGCCGCCGACGCGTTCGGTGCGGACGACGACGCGGACGCGGGCTTCGTCGAGACCGAGCAGTACTGAGAGCTCGGGTTCGACGGTTCGTTTTCGACTGCCGGCCGGTTGTGGCCGGTCGCGCAGTTCCCCGTGCCCCATGGGGGCGCGGGGTCTCCGACAGGCGGCCGCCTGCTCGGATACTGACCCCGGTACCTGATACGGCCGGGGCAGACACCTAGGAGAAACACCATGCCGAAGCCCACCAAGGGTGCCCGTCTGGGCGGCAGCGCCGCGCACGAGAAGCTCCTCCTCGCCAACCTGGCGAAGAGCCTCTTCGAGCACGGCCGCATCACCACCACCGAGGCGAAGGCGCGCAAGCTGCGTCCGTACGCCGAGCGTCTGGTCACCAAGGCGAAGAAGGGCGACCTTCACAACCGCCGTCAGGTGCTCCAGGTGATCACGGACAAGAGCGTCGTCCACACGCTCTTCACCGAGATCGGCCCGCGCTACGAGAACCGTCCCGGTGGCTACACCCGGATCACCAAGATCGGCAACCGCCGTGGCGACAACGCGCCCATGGCCGTCATCGAGCTGGTCGAGGCGCTGACCGTGGCGCAGCAGGCCACCGGTGAGGCCGAGGCCGCGACGAAGCGTGCCGCCAAGGACGCGGAGGGCTCCGCGGAGGCTTCCGAGGCCAAGGTCGACACGACCAAGGCCGACGACGAGGCCGCGGCCGAGGAGTCCAAGGACGCGTAAGCGTCTGCCGGGGCTGTGCGACTGCGGCTGCGGCCTTCGTCGTGGCTTGTCGCGCAGTTCCCCGCGCCCCTTGAGGGTGTTTGCGGGTCCGTTCCTTCCGAGGGGCGGGCCCGCTTTCGTGTGGGTGAGAGGATCGCTGGGTGAGTGACGAAGTAGAGGCCGGGTTCGTCCGGGTGCGGCTGGATCTCTCCTACGACGGGGCCGGGTTCTCCGGGTGGGCCAAGCAGGCCGGGGGCAGGCGGACCGTGCAGGGGGAGGTCGAGGACGCGCTGCGGACGGTCACCCGGTCGCGGGAGACGTACGAGCTGACCGTGGCGGGGCGCACCGACGCCGGTGTGCACGCGCGGGGGCAGGTGGCGCACGTCGATCTGCCGCGCGAGGTGTGGGCCGGGCATCGCGAGAAGCTGCTCAAGCGGCTCGCCGGGCGGCTGCCCAGGGACGTGCGGGTGTGGGCGCTCAGGGAAGCGCCGAGCGGCTTCAACGCGCGGTTCTCCGCGGTGTGGCGGCGCTACGCCTACCGGGTCACCGACAACCCCGGCGGCGTCGACCCGCTGCTGCGCGGACACGTGCTGTGGCACGACTGGCCCCTCGACGTGGACGCCATGAACGAGGCCGCCCGCGGACTGCTGGGCGAGCACGACTTCGCGGCCTACTGCAAGAAGCGCGAGGGGGCCACCACCATCCGGACGCTGCAGGAGCTGAGTCTGGTGCGGGGCGAGGACGGGATCGTCACCGCGACCGTGCGGGCCGACGCCTTCTGCCACAACATGGTGCGCTCGCTGATCGGGGCGCTGCTGTTCGTCGGCGACGGGCACCGCGGGCCCGACTGGCCGGCGAAGGTGCTGGCCGCGGGCGTACGGGACTCCGCCGTGCACGTCGTACGGCCGCACGGGCTGACGCTGGAGGAGGTCGGCTACCCGGCCGACGAGCTGCTGGCGGCCCGGAACAGGGAAGCGCGCAACAAGCGGTCGTTGCCCGGCGGCGGCTGCTGCTGAGGGGGGAGCGTCAGCCCTGCGCCGCCGCCGACGCCTGGGCCTCGCCGCGGCGGCGGATCTGCCGGAAGGCGAACTCGGCCAGGTCGTCACCGGCCCGGAAGACGCCGGTGGACTTCTCCGTGACGTCCTTGCCGTCCGTGAAACCGGCGACGGTGAAGTAGGCGTAACGGCCGTAGGAGTTGGTGGTGGAGCGGCAGACGGCGCCGGTGCAGAAGGACTTGACGCCGCCGCCGGACAGCGAGCGCACGATGCTCTTCTTGTCGGCTTCCTTCTTCGCCTTCTCGGCCTGGGCCTCGGTGTCGAAGACGGCCACGCCGACCGTCACGGCGGTGCCGCCCTGGGTGTAGGTGACGCGGATCAGGCGCGTGCACGCGTTGGCGTCGAGGACCTTCGGCAGGGTGCCCTGGGCGGCGGAGCCGCAGGTGCGGGTGTCGGCCGTCGGGCCCTTCTTGTACACCGTCTCGCCCATGGTGAGCTGGGTGCCGGGGAACAGCAGGTCCGGGCCGAGCGGGGCCTTGTCCTTCTTGGCGCTGGAGACGAAGTCCTTCGGGTCCAGCGGCGGCGGGGCGCTGGTCGGGGCGAAGGACGGCTGGGTGGCCGTGGCGCTCGGTATGTCCGCCGTCGACGGGAGCTGCGAGGAGGGGCTGTCGGAGGCCTGGCCGGAGCCGTTCGCCGAGACGACGGCCACGGCGACGGCCCCGGCTATCGCCGCGGTGGCCAGCGCGCCGCCGCCGATGAACAGCAGCTTGCGCCGCTTGGCCCGGGCCTCGGAGGCCTCGGCGAGGGCGGCCCAGTCCGGCGTGCCGTCACCGTTCCCGCTGTTCCAGGGCTGCTGCGACTGCTGCTGCGGCTGCTGCTGCGATTGCGGTGTCCAGGGATCCCACTGCGACTGAGGTCCCCCCTGCCCAAAGCTCATGGGCGGCATCTTAGACGGGCCGATGGGCGTGCTGGTGCGGGCACTTGGGGGCTCCAGGCCCTAGCGTTCCGTGCATGCGGACGGGCAAAAGCGACATCTCCGGGTGGTTGGTGCGGCCGGCGGGAGGGCACCTGTGGGCGGTGCTCGTGACGGTGCTGGCGGCCTCGGCCGCGCACGCGGCGCGGGTCGTACCGGGCGGCGGGATGGACAACGCGATCGTCGTACGGGCCGCCCGCACCTGGCTGGCCGGCGGCTCCCCGTACGACGATCCGCACTTCCTCTACCTGCCGAGCGCCGTGCTGGCCGCCGTGCCGCAGGCGGTGCTGCCCGGGGCGGTGCTGCGGGTGCTGGTGCCGTGCGCGGTGACCGTCCTGCTGGCGCTGGCCTGGGCCTGCGCGCTGCTCCTGCACCGGGTGCCGCTCGGCAGCCGGCTCGCGGCCCTCGGGCTGACCGGGCTGGCGCTGGGCTTCGCGCCGTTCGGGCACCTGGTGCTGCTCGGCAACTGGACCGTGACGGCGACGGTGGCGCTGCCGCTGGCCCTGCTGCTGGCGAGCCGGGGGCGCTGGACGGGCGCGGGGGCCGTCATCGGGGCGGCCGTGGCGCTCAAGCCGCTGCTCGCGCCGGTCGTCCTGCTCTTCCTCTTCGCCGGGCGCCGGCGGGCGCTGGCGGCGGCCGTCCTGGTGCCCGCGCTGGCCTCCGGGGCGGCGGCGCTGGCGATGCCCGACCCGGCGGGCTTCTTCACCCGCACCCTGCCCTTCCTGCTGCACGGCGACGACGGCTTCGTACGGCTCTACGAGGCGTCCCCGGCGGCCGTGCTGCCCCGGCTCGGGGTGCCGTCGGCGCTCGCCCAGGGGCTGGCGGTGGTGGCGGCCTGCGCCGGGGTGCTGTGCGCGTACCGGCGCTGGCGGCGGGCCGACCCCGGACCGCTGCGGCTCGCGGAGACCGGCGCGGGGCTGATGCTCTCGGCCTTCCTCGTCTCCCGGCCGTCCTACGACCACTACCTCCTGGTCGCCCTGCCGCTGCTGCTCGCCGGGCTGCCCTGCGCCGGGTCGGTGGCCCGCGGGGCGTGGTTCTGGATCGCGCTGGTGCCCCAGGTGCCCGGGCTGACCTGGCCCTGGCTGGAGTCGGAGCGGCGCCGGGCCTTCCGGGACGCGTTCACGCTGTGCGTCCTGGCGGTGACGGTGGCCCGGCAGTCCCTGACCGGCCCGCGGGGCGCCGGGGAGCGCGTGCCGCCGGGGCGGGCGCCGGAGCCGGAGCGTGCCCCGGCGGCACCGTTTTGACCGGCCCGGCGGGGCCCGGGTATCCTTCCCAGTCGTATGTGTATTGGCTTGCTCATTCTCACGTGAGGGGCCCTTACACCGGTCCACCGGGACCGATGACCAGCGACCTGCACGCGGTTTGCGTCACCGCGGTGCGGTCAGGGCTGTCGTGATCGTCTTCGGTGACCATGTCAGGACCACTCACTGAAGAAGCGAAGGCTACGAACCGTGCGTACGTACAGCCCCAAGCCCGGCGATGTGACGCGCCAGTGGCACGTCATCGACGCTCAGGACGTCGTCCTGGGTCGTCTCGCCACCACCGCCGCCACCCTGCTGCGCGGCAAGCACAAGCCGATCTACGCGCCGCACGTCGACGCTGGTGACTTCGTCATCATCATCAACGCCGACAAGGTGCACCTGTCCGGCAACAAGCGGACCCAGAAGATGGCGTACCGCCACTCCGGCTACCCGGGCGGTCTGCGCTCCGTGCGCTACGACGAGCTCCTGGACAAGAACCCGGAGAAGGCCGTCGAGAAGGCCGTCAAGGGCATGCTCCCGAAGAACTCCCTGGGCCGTCAGATGCTCTCGAAGCTGAAGGTCTACAAGGGTGACCAGCACCCGCACGGCGCGCAGCAGCCGCAGCCGTTCGAGATCACCCAGGTCGCGCAGTAAGTCCGGCCACCCCCAAGACTGAAGAGAATCTGAGGAGCATCGTGGCCGAGACCACTGCCGAGCAGCCGCTCGAAGAGCTTGACATCGACAGCTACACCACCGAGTCCGAGGTCCCCGTCGAGGGCGAGTACACCTCGGAGTCCCTGGCCTCCGCGTTCGGCGAGCCCCAGCCGGCCGCCGGCCTGGGCCGCCGCAAGAACGCCATCGCCCGTGTCCGGATCGTCCCGGGCACCGGCAAGTGGAAGATCAACGGCCGCACCCTCGAGGACTACTTCCCGAACAAGGTGCACCAGCAGGAAGTCAACGAGCCCTTCAAGGTGCTCGAGCTGGAAGGCCGTTACGACGTCATCGCCCGCATCGCCGGTGGCGGTGTCTCCGGCCAGGCCGGTGCGCTCCGTCTCGGTGTCGCCCGCGCCCTGAACGAGGCCGACGTCGACAACAACCGCGGCCCGCTCAAGAAGGCCGGCTTCCTGACCCGTGACGACCGCGCGGTCGAGCGGAAGAAGGCCGGTCTGAAGAAGGCCCGCAAGGCTCCGCAGTACAGCAAGCGCTAAGCCGTACCGGCTGGTCCGGCTGTACTCCGAACGCCCCGGCGGCACGCCACTGTGCTGCCGGGGCATTCGTTTATCCCTGCCGTTGGGCGTATAACGGCACAAGACGTTCTAAGGCTTATGTGATCGATGGTCGGGTGCTGTACGCCCGGGCCTTCGGGAGCCGACTGCGTGGGCCGGTGCGTGGGCCGCATCATCGCCAGCCGCTTCCGGAATTGACGTTTCCTCAGGAGGACAAGTGGGACGACTCTTCGGCACGGACGGCGTGCGCGGCGTCGCCAACGCGGATCTGACGGCCGAGCTGGCGCTGGGCCTCTCCGTCGCCGCGGCGCACGTACTGGCCGAGGCGGGCACCTTCGCCGGGCACCGGGCGACCGCGGTGGTCGGCCGGGATCCGCGCGCCTCCGGGGAGTTCCTGGAGGCCGCGGTGGTCGCGGGCCTGGCCAGCGCCGGCGTGGACGTGCTGCGGGTCGGCGTGCTGCCGACGCCCGCGGTCGCCCACCTCACCGGCGCACTCGGCGCCGACCTCGGCGTGATGCTCTCCGCGAGCCACAACGCCATGCCCGACAACGGCATCAAGTTCTTCGCCCGCGGCGGCCACAAGCTCGCCGACGAGCTGGAGGACCGTATCGAGGCCGTCTACGCCGAGCACCGCACCGGTGCCCCCTGGGACCGCCCGACCGGCGCCGGCGTCGGCCGCGTCCGCGACTACGACGAGGGGCTCGACCAGTACGTCGCCCACCTCGTCGGCGTCCTGCCCAACCGCCTGGACGGGCTGAAGATCGTCCTGGACGAGGCGCACGGCGCGGCCTCCCGGGTCTCGCCGGAGGCGTTCGCGCGGGCCGGTGCCGAGCTGGTCACCATCGGCGCGGTGCCCGACGGCCTCAACATCAACGACGGCTGCGGCTCCACCCACCTGGACCTGCTCAAGGCCGCCGTCGTCGAGCACGGCGCCGACCTCGGCATCGCCCACGACGGCGACGCGGACCGCTGCCTGGCCGTGGACCACACCGGTGCGGAGGTCGACGGCGACCAGATCCTCGCCGTGCTCGCACTCGCGATGCGGGAGCGGGAGGCGCTGCGCTCGGACACCGTCGTCGCGACGGTCATGTCCAACCTGGGCTTCAAGCTCGCCATGGAGCGCGAGGGCATCCGGTTCGTGGCGACCTCGGTCGGCGACCGGTACGTCCTGGAGGAGATGAAGGAGCACGGCTACGCCCTGGGCGGCGAGCAGTCCGGGCACGTCATCATCCTCGACCACGCCACCACCGGCGACGGCACCCTGACGGGCCTGATGCTGGCGGCGCGGGTCGCACAGACCGGCCGTACGCTGCGGGACCTCGCGTCGGTGATGGAGCGGCTGCCGCAGGTGCTGGTGAACGTGCCGGACGTGGACAAGTCGCGGGTGACCAGCTCGGCCGAGCTGGCCACGGCGGTGGCCGAGGCGGAGCGGGAGCTCGGGAGCACCGGGCGGGTGCTGCTGCGTCCCTCGGGGACGGAGCCTCTTGTGCGGGTGATGGTGGAGGCGGCGGACATCGAGCAGGCCCGGGCTGTTGCGGGGCGGTTGGCGGATTCGGTGAAGTCGGCGCTCGGTTAGTTCCCGGGGCCGGGATCGGGGCGGGGTCGGTGTGATGCGGGCCGCGGGCCGCGGGTTCGTCGTGGCCGGCCGCGCCCGCGCGGCGGAGCCGCAGACCGGCAGAGCCCCGCGCCCCTAGGTCGGCCTGCTCATCCGGCCTCGTTGGGTCGACCAGAGTGCCTTCTGCGCCAGCAGGGTCAGGGTCCCGGCGACCACGATGCCCGCCAGGTTGAGGACGAGCTGCTCGGTGGAGCCCACCGTCTGTTTCATGTCGCCGAAGCTCAGGGCCACGGCCGCGTTCGCGGCGGCCGGGACCGTGGTGACCGAGATGGCGACGCCCACCAGGGCGCCGGACTTCGCCGAGGTCAGGGAGAGCGTGCCCGCGATGCCGGCCAGGATCGCCACCACGAAGGAGAAGGCGTCCGGGGCGTAGACGAAGCCGGTGTTCGGCCGGTCGCCCTCCAGCCGGCCCTCGCTGAACAGGCCGAACGCGTCCATGATCCAACTGAAGCCCACCGTCACCGCCATCGCCGCCGCGAAGCCCACCACCAGCGCGGTCAGCGACCGCAGGGCGAGGCGCGGGGCCCGCTGGACGATCGCCGTGCAGATGCCGGCGAGGGGGCCGAACTCCGGGCCGACCGCCATCGCGCCCACGATCAGGATCGCGTTGTCGAGGACCACACCGCAGGCCGCGATCATCGTGGCCAGGGTGATGAAGGCGACGTAGGTGATGGAGAGGGTCGACTCCTCGTGGGTCGCCTCCTCCAACTGCTCCCACAACACGGCGTCGGCGGCCTCGCCGGGCGCGTCCCGCTCGGCCTGGTCGGCGCGGGAGGACAGCGACAGGTCGATGTTCTCGGCGGTGATGGCGCCGCAGTCGGGGATGTCCAACGCCCGCAGGCGGCTGATGAGTTCGTCGCCCGCCTCACGGGCCACGTCGCACATGACGACGTCGCCCTCCGGCTCGCGGGCGGCACCCGGCAGGACCACGAGGTGGGTGGTGCCGACCGTCCGGTCGATCAGACGCACCACCTCGTCGGTCCGGTCGGCCGGGGTGATCAGGCGCAGATGCAGCATCCGGTATTTCTACAGGCCGCGGACGGCGGGCGTCACAACTTGCGCAGGCTCAGGCGTTGCACCTTGTGGTCGGGGCCCTTGCGCAGGACCAGGGTGGCACGGCCGCGGGTGGGAGCCACGTTCTCCACCAGGTTGGGCTTGTTGATGGTGCGCCAGGTGGTGCGGGCGTAGTCGAGGGCCTCCTCCTCCGAGACCTGCGTGTACTTGCGGAAGTACGAGGAGGGGTTCTGGAAGGCGGTGGCGCGCAGTTTGCGGAAGCGGTTGAGGTACCAGCGCTCGATGTCCTCGGTGCGCGCGTCGACGTACACGCTGAAGTCGAAGTAGTCGGCCAGGCCGACCCTGGTGCGGCCGTCCTTGCCGGGCAGGGCGGGCTGGAGCACGTTGAGGCCCTCGACGATCAGGATGTCGGGGCGGCGGACGACGAGCCGCTGGTCCGGGACGATGTCGTAGATCAGGTGGGAGTAGACCGGCGCGGTCACCTCGGCCTTGCCCGCCTTGATGTCGGCGACGAACCGGGTCAGCGCCCGGCGGTCGTACGACTCGGGGAAACCCTTCCGCGACATCAGGCCCCGCGCCTCCAGCTCCCGGGTGGGCAGCAGGAAGCCGTCGGTCGTCACCAGTTCCACGCGCGGGTGCTCGGGCCAGCGCGACAGCAGCGCCTGGAGCAGGCGGGCGACCGTGGACTTGCCCACCGCCACCGAACCGGCGACCCCTATGACGAAGGGGGTGCCGGACTGGGAGCCCTGCTCGCCGAGGAAGGTGTTGAGCGCGCCGCGCAGGCCGTCGGTGGCGCCGACGTAGAGGTTGAGCAGCCGGGAGAGCGGGAGGTAGATGTCCCGCACCTCGTCGAGGTCGATGACGTCGCCGAGGCCGCGCAGCTTCTCGACCTCCTCGGCGGTCAGCGGCAGCGGCGTCTTGTCACGCAACGCGCTCCACTCGGGACGGGTGAGGTCGACGTAGGGAGTCGCCTCCGGCCGATGCCGGTGGGCGCTCCGGGGAATCGAGGGGACCGGAGAGATCACAGTCCATTGTTAACGGAGTACGAACGGGGCGGCAGGTGGGCTGTGTCACGTAGCCCGGTCCGGCGAGGTCGGTGAGCCCTGACGGCCCGTCGGAGACCGACGAGGTCACGGGCGGGTTTCGGTGGCTTGTTTTCGATCGTACGTGCGATTGTCGTGGGTATCGTGCGGACAAAGCCGACCGGATTCCCACGCCGGTCGTGACGCGATGCGTCAGACTCCGACGCGACGTCTCCCGGTGCAATCGCCTCCCCCTCGTGCATCCCGACGAAAGAGTGCCCACGTGAGTCCGACCGCTGTCCGCCGTACCGCCCTCGCCGCCTCGGCCGCCGTTCTGGCCCTGCTCGCCACCGCGTGCGGCGGATCCTCCGACGACGACGGCGCGGTCGGCGACGGCGGGGCGAAGGCGGAGCAGTCCGCTCCGGCGGCCGACGACGGGCGGTCCGCCCCGGCGGGCGGCGCGCCGACCGCCGCCGACCTGGAGAAGGCCGCCCTCGCACCGGCCGACGTCAAGAACGGCGAGGTCACCACGAAGGTCCCGGCGAAGGACGACGTCGCCAAGGACCAGGTCTCGGCGGACGACGCGGCCTGTCTGCCCCTCGCCCTCGCCCAGTCCGCGGTGGCCCAGGGCGAGCCGGCGGCGAGTGTGAAGCGTTCCTGGCAGGGGCAGACGGAGGCGCCCTCCGAGAGTAAGGGCCCGGACGGTCAGGACATGACCACCGTCAACGTCGACAAGATCATGCTGAACCTCGCCTCCTACCCGGGCGACGGCGCCGAGCAGGCGCTGAAGGGGTTGGGCACCGCCGCCGAGAAGTGCTCCGGCGGCTTCGTCGCGACGGCGGGCGGCGACAAGCTGAAGATCACCGAGGTCGGCACGGCCACCGCCCCCGAGGGCGGGGACGAGGCGGTCGCCGTCAACCTCGGCGTGGACGTCGGCAAGGACGCCGACGGGCTGATGAAGCTGGTCGTGGTCCGCAAGGGCGCCACCCTCGTCACCTTCAGCGCCGTCAACCTCTCCTCGATGATGACCGGCGCGGAGTTCGAGGTCCCCGCGCAGGTCGTCGACGCGCAGGTCGCCAAGCTCGGCTGACCCCGGGCGACCGGCGGACGGCGTTCGTACCCCGGTGGGAATTTCCGAATTCGGGCACAGGAAGCCCCTTTTCGGATCGCTTCGCGGCCGATCTTGCTCGTAGGCTGCCGCCTATGTGCGGAATCGTGGGATACGTAGGGCCTCAGTCGGCACTCGACGTCGTGATGGCCGGACTGAAGCGGCTCGAGTACCGGGGGTACGACTCGGCGGGTGTCGCCGTGCTCGCGGACGGCGGTCTGGCCACCGCCAGGCGGGCCGGCAAGCTCGTCAACCTCGACAAGGAACTGTCCGAACACCCGCTGCCGTCCGCCGCCACCGGCATCGGCCACACCCGCTGGGCCACCCACGGCGGGCCCACCGACGCCAACGCCCACCCGCACCTCGACAACGCGGGCCGGGTCGCCGTCGTCCACAACGGCATCATCGAGAACTTCGCGCCGCTGCGGGCCGAGCTGGAGGAGCGCGGCCACGCGCTGGGCTCGGAGACCGACACCGAGGTCGTCGCCCACCTGCTCGCCGAGGAGTACTCGTCCTGCGCCGACCTCGCCGAGGCGATGCGGCTGGTGTGCCGGCGGCTGGAGGGCGCGTTCACGCTGGTCGCGGTGCACGCGGACGCGCCGGACGTGGTGGTGGGCGCCCGCCGCAACTCGCCGCTCGTGGTGGGGGTGGGGGAGGGCGAGTACTTCCTCGCCTCGGACGTCGCGGCCTTCATCGCGCACACCCGCGACGCCGTCGAGCTGGGCCAGGACCAGGTCGTGGAGCTGAGCCGGGACGGCGTGCGCGTCACCGGCTTCGACGGCGCCCCGGCGGACGTCCGCTCGTACCACGTCGACTGGGACGCCTCGGCCGCCGAGAAGGCCGGTTACGCCTCCTTCATGCTCAAGGAGATCGCCGAGCAGCCCAAGGCCGTCGCCGACACCCTCCTCGGCCGCATCGACGGCTCCGGCACGCTGAGCCTGGACGAGGTCCGCATCCCCGCCGCCGTGCTCCGCGAGGTCGACAAGGTCGTCGTCGTCGCCTGCGGCACGGCCTTCCACGCCGGACTGATCGCCAAGTACGCCATCGAGCACTGGACGCGGATCCCCTGCGAGGTGGAGCTGGCCAGCGAGTTCCGCTACCGCGACCCGATCCTCGACCAGCGGACCCTGGTCGTCGCGATCTCCCAGTCCGGCGAGACCATGGACACCCTCATGGCCCTGCGCCACGCCCGCGAACAGGGCGCCCGGGTCCTCGCCATCTGCAACACCAACGGCTCGACGATCCCCCGCGAGTCCGACGCCGTGCTCTACACCCACGCCGGCCCCGAGGTCGCCGTCGCCTCCACCAAGGCCTTCCTCACCCAGCTCGTCGCCTGCTACCTGGTCGCCCTCTACCTGGGCCAGGTGCGCGGCACCAAGTACGGCGACGAGATCCGCGACGTCGTCCGCGACCTGTCCGGCATCTCCGGCGCGGTCGAACGGGTGCTGGGGACCATGGACCCCGTACGGGAACTGGCCCGCTCCCTCGCGCACAAGAACACGGTGCTCTTCCTCGGCCGGCACGTCGGCCACCCCGTCGCCCTCGAAGGCGCCCTCAAGCTGAAGGAGCTGGCGTACATGCACGCCGAGGGGTTCGCGGCGGGCGAGCTGAAGCACGGGCCGATCGCGCTGATCGAGGACGACCTGCCGGTCGTGGTCGTGGTGCCGTCCCCGCGCGGCCGGTCGGTCCTGCACGACAAGATCGTGTCCAACATCCAGGAGATCCGCGCCCGCGGCGCCCGCACCATCGTCGTCGCCGAGGAGGGCGACGAGGCGGTCGTCCCCTACGCCGACCACCTCGTCCGCGTCCCGGCCACCCCGACCCTGCTCCAGCCGCTGGTGGCGACGGTGCCGCTGCAGGTCTTCGCCTGCGAACTGGCGACCGCCCGGGGCAACGAGGTGGACCAGCCGCGCAACCTCGCGAAGTCCGTGACGGTGGAGTAGCCCGGGTTCCGGGTCCCGGGTCTGGGTCCCGGGTTCTGGGTTGCGGATCGCGGGTTCCGGGTCCCGGATCGCGGTCGAGCAGCCCGCGTCCGGAGCCCGGGTCACCGCCCCCGCACGTCCCGCCAGGCCCGCGGGACCGCCTCCGCCACGTCGTGCGCGCCCGCCGGTGCGCCCCGTGCCGCGAAGCGGCCCGCGAGGCCGTGGAGGTACGCGCCCACGCTGCCCGCGTCCACCGCCGACAGGCCCGCCGCCAGCAGCGAACCCGCCAGGCCGGACAGCACGTCCCCGCTCCCGGCCGTGGCGAGCCACGAGGTCCCCGTCGCGTTGACCCGGACCGGGCCGCCCCGCGCGTCGGCCACCAGCGTCGTCGAGCCCTTCAGCAGAACCGTCGCCCCGTACCGCGCCGCCAGCTCCCGCACCGCCGCCAGCCGCGCACCCTCGACCTCCTCCCGGCCCACCCCGAGCAGCGCCGCCGCCTCCCCGGCGTGCGGGGTCATCAGCGTCGGTGCCCTGCGCGCCCGTACGGCGTCGGCGTCGGCCAGCCTGAGGCCGTCCGCGTCGATCAGCACCGGGACCTCGGCCGCCAGCACCTGGGCCACCGTCGCCGCGTCGTCGCCGGCGCCCGGCCCGACCACCCACGCCTGCACCCGCCCCGCCCGCTCCGGACCCCGGTCGGAGACCAGCGTCTCGGGGAAGCGGGCGATCACCGCGTCCCCCGCCGGACCGACGTACCGCACGGCTCCGGCCCCGCCCCGCAGGGCGCCCGAGACGGCCAGGACGGCCGCGCCGGGATAGCGGGCCGAGCCGGCCGCGACGCCCACGACCCCGCGCCGGTACTTGTCGCTCTCGGCGCCCGGTACCGGCAGCAGCCGGGCCACGTCCGCGTGCTGCAACGCCTCCAGCTCCGCCGCCTCGGCGGGCAGCGGCAGGCCGATGTCCACCAGGCGCACCGACCCGGCGTACTCCCGCCCGGGATCGATCAGCAGCCCCGGCTTGTGCGCCCCGAACGTCACCGTCAGGTCGGCCCGCACCGCGTCCCCCCGCACCCGGCCGGTGTCCGCGTCGATCCCGCTCGGCAGGTCGACGGCGACCACCGCCGCCCGGGAGCGCGCGGCCGCGTCCGCCAGCGGCACGGCCTCCTCGCGCAGCCCGCCGGTGCCGCCGATCCCGACGATGCCGTCGAGGACCAGGTCGGCCCCCGCGATCCGGTCCGCCGCCGCGTCCGGCTCCGCGCCGGCCGCCAGCGTCCGTCCGCCCGCCCGCCGCAGCGCCGCCAGCCCGCCGCCGTGCGCCCGCTCCGGCGCCAGCAGCACCGCCGTCACGCCCGCGCCCCGCCTGGCCAGCCGCGCGCCCGCGTACAGGGCGTCGCCGCCGTTGTCGCCGCTGCCGACCAGCAGCACCACCCGGCTGCCGTAGACCCGCCCGGCCACCCGGCCCAGCACCTCGGCGCAGGCGGCGGCCAGTCCGGCCGCCGCCCGTTGCATCAGCGCCCCCTCCGGCAGCCGTGCCATCAGCTCCCGTTCGGCGTTCCTGACCGTCTCCACGCTGTACGCAGTCCGCATGCCGTCGAGTCTTCCCCCTGTGCCCGGAACACGCACGGCCCGCCGCTCCCCGGAATCCACGACGGCGGACGGATGGGGGACAGTGGACCCATGAGCGGCCAAGACGACCAGACGGCACAGGTGATGGCCTCGCTCGGGGCCCGCCTGCGCGCCATCCGGCAGGCCCGCGGGCTCACCCTGGCCCGGCTCGCCGCCGTCACCGGCATCTCCGTGAGCACCCTGTCCCGGCTGGAGTCCGGGCAGCGCGAGCCGGGGCTGCGGCACCTGCTGCCGCTCGCCCGGGCGCACCGGCTGCCCCTGGACGAACTCGTCGGCTCGCGCACCGGGGACCCCCGCGTCCACCCCCGCCCCTTCACCCGGCACGGGCAGACCTGGGTCCCGCTCACCCGGAACCCCAACGACGGGCTGCACGCCTACAAGCAGATCCTCCCCGCCCCGGCCGCTCCGGGGAACGCGGGGACACCGCGACCGGAGCAGGGGTCGCACGAGGGCCACGAATGGCTCTACGTCCTGTCCGGCAAGCTGCTCCTCGCCCTCGGCGAGCACGACCTCGTCCTGACGGCCGGGCAGACGGCCGAGTTCGACACCCGCGTCCCGCACGGCATCGCCAACGCGGGCGACGGGCCCGTCGAGTGGCTCGCCCTCTACGGCGCGCAGGGTGAGCGCATGCACATCAGGGTCCGGCCGACCGCCGACGCGGTGTCCGACCCGCCTTGACCGCCGGCGCCCTTGCCTGACGTTGAGACCCTCGCCCCGTCGAGACTCCCGACCGACGTCGAGCCCCCCGACAGCGAGACTCCTGACCTCTGCGGCCCTGACCGTCGGCAGTCGGCACCTCCCGACCGTCGGCATCCCCGGACGTCGGCATCCCCGCCGTCGGCGTCAGCCCTCCGCGATCACCACCGCCGACGCGATCCCCGCGTCGTGGCTCAGCGACACGTGCCACGACGCCACGCCCAGTTCCGCCGCCCGCGCCGCCACCGTCCCCGTCACCCGCAGCCGGGGCCGCCCGCTGTCCTCGACGTACACCTCCGCGTCCGTCCACAGCAGCCCCGCCGGTGCGCCCAGTGCCTTGGCCAGCGCCTCCTTCGCCGCGAAACGGGCGGCGAGCGAGGCGACACCCCGGCGCCCGCCGCCCGGCAGCAGCAGCTCGCTCTCCAGGAACAGCCGCCCGGCCAGGGCCGGTGTGCGCTCCAGCGACGCCCCGAACCGCTCGACCTCGGCCACGTCGATCCCGACCCCGATGATGCTCATGCCGGGAACCCTAGCCATCCCCGGGCGGCGCCGGGCGGGGGCGGCCCCGTGCTCTGAGAGACTGGGGGAACGATGAGCGAGACAACTGCTCGGCCGGACGCGGACGCGGTCCTGCGCGCCCGGGCCGAGATCGACCTGACCGCCCTGCGGGCCAACGTCCGCGCCCTGCGCGAACGGGCCCCCGGGGCGGCTCTCATGGCCGTCGTCAAGGCGGACGCCTACGGCCACGGCGCGATCCCCTGCGCCCGCGCCGCCGTCGAGGCCGGCGCGACCTGGCTCGGCACGGCCACCCCGCAGGAGGCCCTCGCCCTGCGGTCGGCGGCGGCAGGGCTGCCGGACGACGTACGCATCATGTGCTGGCTGTGGACGCCCGGCGGACCCTGGCGGGAGGCGGTCGAGGCCCGTCTCGACGTGTCGGTGAGCGCCATGTGGGCCATGGAGGAGGTCGTCGCGGCGGCCCGGGCCGCCGCGGTGCCCGCCCGCGTGCAGCTCAAGGCCGACACCGGTCTCGGGCGCAACGGCTGTCAGCCCGGCGCCGACTGGGAGGAACTGGTCGCGGCCGCGCTGCGGGCCGAGGCGGAGGGGCTGCTGCGGGTCACCGGGCTCTGGTCCCACTTCGCCTGCGCCGACGAACCCGGCCACCCCTCCATCGCCGCCCAGCTCACCCGCTTCCGGGAGATGACGGCCCAGGCCGAGCGGCAGGGCCTGCGCCCCGAGGTACGGCACATCGCCAACTCGCCGGCCACCCTCACCCTGCCCGACACCCACTTCGACCTCGTACGCCCCGGCATCGCGACGTACGGCGTCTCGCCCAGCCCCGAGATCGGCACCCCCGCCGACTTCGGGCTGCGCCCCGTGATGACGCTGGCCGCCTCCCTGGCTCTGGTCAAGCAGGTCCCCGGTGGCCACGGCGTCAGCTACGGGCACCACTACACCACCCCCGGCGAGACGACCCTCGGCCTCGTCCCGCTCGGTTACGCGGACGGCATCCCGCGCCACGCCTCCTCCGCGGGCCCGGTCCTGGTCGACGGCAAGTGGCGCACGGTCGCGGGGCGGATCGCGATGGACCAGTTCGTCGTCGACCTGGGCGGGGACCGGCCCGGCCCCGGCGCCGAGGCCGTGCTGTTCGGCCCCGGCGACCGCGGCGAGCCCACCGCCGAGGACTGGGCCCAGGCGGCGGGCACGATCGCGTACGAGATCGTCACCCGGATCGGCAGCCGCGTCCCGCGCGTCTACGTCAACGAGTGACGGGTCGCGGCGACCGCACGTCCAGGTGAAACGGCGTTCGGCGGCGGGCAGGCGCACAGCGGCCCGGCGCATCCGGCGAAGAGGAGCGGTACACGTGAGCGAGAGCAGCGGGGAGGCCGTCGCGGCGGCCGTCGCCTCCGCCGCGGAGGCCGGCGGATGGCGTCGGGCGACCGGCATCGCCGGGGTCGCGATAGGCGTGGTCGCGGCCGGTGCCGCGGCCGGAGTGGCGATAGAGCGGCTCACCGTCGGCCGCGGGATGCGCCAGAAGGCCCGCGTCGCCCTGGACTCGGCGGGCCCGTACGGCGGACTGCGCGGCACCCCCGGCACGGCGTACACCGAGGACGGGACCGCGTTGTACTACGAGGTCGACGACCTCGGTCCGGAGGCCGGGGACGAGGCCGACCGCGCGCCGCGCCGCAGGCGGCTGTTCGGCCGCCGGACGCCCGCGCCCGTCACCGTCGTCTTCAGCCACGGATACTGCCTCAACCAGGACTCCTGGCACTTCCAGCGCGCGGCCCTCAGGGGCGTGGTCCGCACCGTCCACTGGGACCAGCGCAGCCACGGCCGGTCCGGGCGGGGCGTGACCCAGACCCGGGACGGCCTGCCGGTCAGCATCGACGAGCTGGGCCGCGACCTGAAGGCGGTCATCGACGCCGCGGCGCCCGAGGGGCCGCTGGTGCTGGTCGGGCACTCCATGGGCGGCATGACCGTGATGGCCCTGGCCGACGCCTTCCCCGACCTGGTCCGCGAGCGCGTCGTCGGCGTCGCCCTCGTCGGCACGTCCTCCGGGCGGCTCGGCGAGGTCAACTTCGGGCTGCCGTCGGCCGGTGTCAACGCGGTGCGGCGGGTACTGCCGGGCGTGCTGAGGGCGCTGGGGCAGCGGGCCGAGCTGGTGGAGCGGGGGCGGCGGGCGACGGCCGACCTGTTCGCCGGGATCATCAAGCGGTACTCGTTCGCCTCCCGGGACGTCGACCCGGCCGTGGCCCGGTTCGCCGAGCGGATGATCGAGTCCACGCCGATCGACGTCGTCGCCGAGTACTACCCGGCCTTCAACGACCACGACAAGGCCGACGCCCTCGCCCACTTCGCGGACCTGCCCGTGCTGGTGCTGGCCGGGGTGCGGGACCTGGTGACGCCGAGCGAGCACAGCGAGGCCGTCGCCGGTCTGCTGCCGGACGCGGAGCTGGTGCTGGTCCCCGACGCGGGGCACCTGGTGATGCTGGAGCACCCCGAGCTGGTCACCGACCGCCTCGCCGATCTGCTCGCCCGCGCGGGCGCGGTGCCCGCAGCGACTACCGTGGACGGCTATGGAAGCACCAGCAGCACAGGGCCCGGCTGAGCCCGCCCCCGCCGTCGAGATCACCGTCACCTCCCCGGAGCAGATGCGGGAACTGGGCCGCAGGCTCGCCAAACTGCTGCGCGCCGGTGACCTGGTCATGCTCAGCGGCGAGCTGGGCGCCGGCAAGACGACGCTGACCCGCGGCCTCGGCGAGGGCCTGGGCGTGCGCGGCGCCGTCACCTCCCCGACCTTCGTGATCGCCCGCGTGCACCCCTCGCTCGGTGACGGACCGCCGCTGGTCCACGTGGACGCCTACCGGCTGTCCGGCGGACTGGACGAGATGGAGGACCTCGACCTCGACGTCTCCCTGCCCGACTCCGTGATCGTCGTCGAGTGGGGCGAGGGCAAGGTCGAGGAGCTGACCGAGGACCGGCTGCGGGTCCGGATCGACCGCGCCGTCGGCGACACCACCGACGAGGTGCGGCACGTGACGGTGACCGGGCTCGGCGAGCGGTGGGCCACGGCCGACGTGAGCGTCCTCGCGGGCTGAACCGCCCCGGCGCCCGGCCGTGCGGGATTTTCCGACAAAGCGTCGGCAAAAGATTGCGTTCGGGGTCTTGCCCGTGGTCACATGGTACTCAGCTCGTAGTTAGGCATGCCTTACTGCGCCGCCCCCGAGCTTCAGGAGGCGTCCATGTCGTCCATGTCCCAGCCCCGGCCGCAGGGCCGCCCGAGGTCCGAGCCGCCGGCGTCCGCCGGGGTGCCGATGCGCGACCTGCTCGCCTCCTGCGCCGCCGCGAAGGCGGTCTCGACGCCGCCCCGCGCCCCCGAGCCGGAGACCCGCCGACCGCTCCGCGACCGGGCCGGGCACCTCGACGGCCAGGTCGGCCATGACGGCTGTGACGGCCATGTCGCCTGTGACGGCCACGACCGGCGCAAGGCCGCCTGACGCCCGCGCCCGCGCCCGCGCCTGACGCCCGCGCCTGGCCTGTGTCAGGGTCCGTCAGGGCACGACGACGACCGGGCGCCCGATCGTGGCGAACTCCCACATCGCGTCGCCGTCCGCACGCGACTCGCGGATGCCGCCCGTGGGCCGGTCCGGGTCGGGCTTCGCGTCCGCGTCGTCGACCGCCGCGCTGAACCCGACGGCCACGCCCTGGGCGCTGGTGAAGCGCACCACGTGCTCGACCGGGACGCCGTCGGACCCGGTGATCCGGTTGGACCGGGAGGTGACCGTGTAGGCGCCCGGCACCGGGTCGACCGAGCCGGGGGTCACCTCGAAGGTGCGCCGCACCCTGTTCCCGGCGCCGACCAGCCACACGCGGTCGTCGTCCACCGAGTACACCACCCGTTCACCCGTCCCGGACCCCGCGGGCAGGGCGTCCGGGTGCCGCCGGTCGCGCGGGGCCTTGACGGCGCCCGGGGCGGGGCTGACGGTCGCGCGGGCCGGGCCGAGGTCGGCCGGGGCGCTGACGGAGGCCTGGTGGGCGAGGACGCCGATCGTCACGAAGGCCGCGGTGACGAGGCCGGTGACGATACCGGCGCTGCTGCTTGCCACGGGCGACCACCTCGTCGTCGTACTTGTGCGTGCTGCGTGCTGCGTGCTGCGTGCTGCGTGCTGAGCCCCGCGGGCCGCGGATCGCGGGCTGCGTGCTGCCCACCGGGCGACGGTAGCAGTACGTGAGCGGGTGGATGCGATGTGCGACACGTGGCGGGCCGCCCGGGGCGGGTCGGGTGCGCCCGGGGTTGTCCACAGGGCGTCCGGTGCGGGCCGTGGGGCGCCGTAGGCTGTTTGCGTGCTCTTGCTCGCTCTGGATACCGCCACGCCCGCCGTGACCGTCGCACTGCACGACGGTACGGACGTCATCGCCTCGTCGAGCCAGGTGGACGCCCGCCGCCACGGTGAGCTGCTGCTGCCCGCCGTCGACCGGGTGCTCACCGAGGCCGGCCTGCGGCTCGACGCCGTCACCGGCATCGTCGCCGGCACCGGCCCCGGCCCGTACACGGGGCTGCGCGTCGGCCTGATGACCGCGGACGCCTTCGGACTCGCGCTCGGCGTGCCCGTGCACGGCGTGTGCACACTGGACGGCCTCGCGTTCGCCGCCGACCTGGAGGGTCCCTTCGTGGTGGCGACCGACGCCCGCCGCAAGGAGGTCTACTGGGCGCGGTACGCCGACTCCCGCACCCGCCTCACCGACCTGGCCGTCGACCGCCCCGCCGACATCGCCGGGCAGGTGGCCGGCCTCCCGGCGGTCGGTGCGGGCGCGCTGCTCTACCCGGACACCTTCCCCCGGGCGCACGAGCCGGAGCACGTGTCCGCCGCCGCCCTGGCCCGGCTGGCCGCCGAGAAGCTCGCGGCCGGGGAGGAGCTGCCCGCGCCCCGGCCGCTGTACCTGCGCCGGCCCGACGCCCAGGTCCCCAAGAACTACAAGGTGGTCACCCCCAAGTGACCGAGTCAGCCACTGCCGGGCCCGCACCCGCCGCCGTACTGCGCGAGATGCGCTGGTGGGACATCGACCCCGTGCTCCGCATGGAGCGCGAGCTGTTCCCGGAGGACGCCTGGTCGCGGGGGATGTTCTGGTCCGAGCTGGCGCACGCGCGCGGACCGGGGGCGACCCGGCGCTACCTCGTCGCCGAGGAGGACGGCCACGTCGTCGGCTACGCGGGCCTGGTCACCTCCGGAGAGCAGGCCGACGTGCAGACCATCGCCGTCGCCCGCGACCACTGGGGGACCGGTCTCGGGGCGCGGCTGCTGACCGGGCTGCTGCGGGCCGCGACCGCCTTCGAGTGCACCGAGGTGCTGCTCGAGTGCCGGGTGGACAACACCCGGGCCCAGCGGCTGTACGAGCGCTTCGGCTTCGAGCCCATCGGCTTCAGACGCGGCTACTACCAGCCGGGGAACGTGGACGCCCTGGTGATGCGCCTGACCGACCCGTCCACCTCCGTACCGGGAACCGAACGAGGAACCGACCACCATGGCTGACCCACGCGACGAGCCCCTCGTCCTCGGGATCGAGACCTCCTGCGACGAGACCGGCGTCGGTGTCGTCCGCGGCACCACCCTGCTGGCCGACGCCGTCGCGTCCAGCGTCGACGAGCACGCCCGCTTCGGCGGCGTCGTCCCCGAGGTGGCCAGCCGCGCCCACCTGGAGGCGATGGTCCCCACCATCGACCGCGCCCTCAAGGAGGCGGGGGTGAGCCCCCGCGACCTCGACGGCATCGCCGTCACCGCGGGACCCGGCCTCGCGGGCGCGCTGCTGGTCGGCGTCTCGGCGGCCAAGGCGTACGCCTACGCGCTCGGCAAGCCCCTGTACGGCGTCAACCACCTCGCCTCGCACATCTGCGTCGACCAGCTCGAACACGGCGCGCTGCCCGAGCCGACGATGGCCCTGCTGGTCTCCGGCGGGCACTCCTCCCTGCTCCTGTCCACCGACATCACCTCCGACGTCCGTCCGCTGGGCGCCACCATCGACGACGCGGCCGGCGAGGCCTTCGACAAGGTCGCCCGGGTGCTCGACCTGGGCTTCCCCGGCGGCCCGGTGATCGACCGGTACGCGCGCGAGGGCGACCCCGACGCGATCGCCTTCCCGCGCGGTCTGACCGGCCCGCGCGACCCCGCCTACGACTTCTCCTTCTCCGGCCTGAAGACGGCCGTGGCCCGCTGGATCGAGGCGAAGCGGGCGGCGGGCGAGGAGGTGCCGGTGCGCGACGTGTCGGCCTCCTTCCAGGAGGCGGTCGTGGACGTGCTGACCCGCAAGGCGGTGCGGGCCTGCAAGGACGAGGGCGTCGACCACCTGATGATCGGCGGCGGCGTGGCCGCCAACTCCCGGCTGCGGGCCCTGGCCCAGGAGCGCTGCGAGGCGGCCGGCATCCGGCTGCGGGTGCCGCGCCCCAAGCTGTGCACGGACAACGGCGCGATGGTGGCCGCCCTCGGCGCCGAGATGGTCGCCCGCAACCGGGCCGCCTCCGACTGGGACCTGTCGGCCGACTCCTCCCTCCCGGTGACGGACCCGCACGTGCCGGGACAGGGACACACGCACGACCACGGCCACCACGGTCACCACGGCCACGACCACGTGCACGAGGTCAGCAAGGAGAACCTGTACTCGTGACCGTCGCGCTGATGTGGGAGGCCCGGGCGCTTCCCGGCCGGGGCGAGGAGCTGCTGGCCTGGGCACGGGCGCAGCCGCTCGCCGGTGCCCCGGTCCGCCGCGAGACCCTGCGGGCCCCGCAGGACCGCGTCCTCGTCATCACCTGGTGGGACGCCGCCTACGACGCCGAACTCCCGGAGCTGCCCGAACCGGACGCGGATCTGGTGACGCGTGCGGTGCACCGCTGGCGGTTCGAGTCGGTGGACGGGTGACCGCGGCGGTGCACGACCGGCACGGTGACTGATTCCGCGGGCAATGCATCGATCCCGTAACCGAGTTGGCAGAGATCACTGCCGAAGTCGCCGCCGAAGACGACAATATGAGGCGTGTCCACTACACCTGACCTCACGCTCGACGACGGCAGCCCGGTCCGGTTCCTGCTCGCGCCAGCCGACGGCACCCCCGCGGCGCCGTCCGACGACGACCTGCCGGAGGGCATGGGGCGGGCGGTGCCCGTGGCGCGCGGGACGGGGTCCGTGGCCCGGTTCGCGGCCGGGGCCCTGCGCGGCGCGCTGAGTCCGCTGGGCCCGCTGCTCCAGGAAGTCCACGACGCGGCCACGGCCGTGCCCGACCCGCCCACCGAACTGAGCGTCACCTTCGGCGTCCAGGTCGGCCAGGACCTCAAGCTCGGGATCGTGGGCGGCACGGGGACGGCCCACCTCACCGTCACCGCGAGCTGGAGCCCGACGGCGTCCGCGGCCGGTCCGGCAGCCACGGGGGAGTGAGGCGTGGGGTGGTTCGGGACCGCGGCGAGTGAAGTCGAAGACCCCGTCCGCCACGTGGTGTCCGTCCGCGGGGCCGAGAACGGCAAGATCGTGGGCGGGGGCTTCCTGCTCGGCTCCGCGACCGTGCTGACCTGCGCCCACGTCGTCAACGCCGCGCTGGGCAGGCCGATGCTGGAGCCGCGGTCGCCCGGTCTGGGACAGGTCGCCGTCGAGATCCTCGACGACGCGGGCGGCGCACGGCGCTTCCACGCGAGCGTGGCCCGCTGGATCGCCCCGCGCACCCGGGACGGCGGGCCGGTGCCGCCGGGGACCGACGAGTGGTTCGGTGACCTCGCCGTGCTCCGGATCGCGGGCTCTCCCGGCGGCCTGCCCGCGGCGCCCCGGCTGACGGCGATGGCACCCGGCCAGCGGGTGCGGGCCTGGCACGGCAGCGGCGAAGCGGCCACGTACGCCCGGCTGACGGTCCACGGGCCCGTGGGCGCCCGCGCCTACCTGGACGGCGCCCCCACGGGCATGGCGGTGGGCCCCGGATACAGCGGCGGCCCGCTGTGGTGCGGCACGGAGCAGGCCGTGGTCGGGCTGGTCGTCGCCCACTTCATGCCGCCGCGCGACCGGGCCACCGGCGCCGCGCTCCCGCACAGCCCCCAGCACCTGGTGCGGCGTAGCTGGGGCGTGCCCTGGCAGCGCGTCCAGGACGAACTGCGCCCCCTGGGCGTCCTGGACGACGAGGAGCCCGGGGCACCCGACCCCGACGACCCCGCCCTCCTGCTGCTGACGGAGGCGATCGAGGACGCCTTCCCCTCGCCGAGCAGCCTCGTGGCCGGTGCGCAGCGGCTGGCCCGGGCCTGCGGCGTCACGTCCGGCAGCGACGTGGTCCCGCCCACGCCGGAGGAGTTCGCCCGGTTCCTGCTCAGCCACCCGCGGGCCCTGGCGGCGCTGTCCGGCACCCTGCGGCGCGGCGCTCCCCAGGACGCCGACCGCGTGCTGGCCGTCGGCGGGCTCTCCCACACCCCCAAGCTGCTGTCCCCGCAGGAGCACACCGCCCTGCGCGGCCACCTGCGCGCGATGCCGCCCGAGGTGCTCGCCCGGTTCCCGGAGGCGGTCCGCGCCGCCCTCCCGCACCTGGCGGCGCTGCCCGGCGGGGACGGCGCGGAGGCGCTGCTCGACCACCTGGAGGCGCTGCCCGGCGACGGCCGCGCACCCAGCGGCGAACGCCGGGTCCCCGCGCTGCTGCGGGTGATGGAGTACGTCGCCGCCCTGTGCGGTCCCCGGCGGGCCGCGCTGCGGCTGTGGTCGGACGGAGTGGCGGCCCGGCTCGGCATCGAGCGCGCCGCCCTCGGCGAACGCCGCTTCGACGCCCAGGAGTGGGCGCGTTCCCTGCGGTCCCGGGCCTTCCGCGTCCGCGTCCTGGTCCAGGTGAACCCCGCGGGGCAGGGCCGCCACCGGCTGCGCATCTGGTGCGACGAGGGTGCCGGACCGCGCCAGGTCTCCACCGACAGCGTGCGCTCGTACTCCGCGCCGGAGGCGGCCCGCGAGGTCCTGCGCGTGCTGGACTCCCTCACCCCGCCCGCCGAGGACGAACGGCCTCCCCTCGTCGAGGTGCTGGTGGACCGCGCCGGGCTCAACCTGCCCGTCGACGAGTGGACCGTCCGGGACCCGGACGCGCTGGTGCCCGGGGTGCTCGGCGTGGAGTTCCCGCTGGTCGTGCACTGCCCCGAACTCCTGCGCCGGCACGGACGGTTCATGTCCCACTGGCGCAGCCGCTGGAACCGGCTCGACTCGGGCAAGACCTTCGTGGTCTCCGAGACCATGGACCGGGACACCATCTACTCCCGGCTCGTCAACCAACTCGACACGGTGCGCGTCTGTGTGGACGTACCGCCCGGCCCGCGGGACGGCATCGTGCAGACCTGCCTCGCCCTGGGCATACCGGTAGTGGTGTGGGACCGGGGCCGGGACGGCGCCGCGCACACCGTTCGCCACATGGCGCGGGTGGCCACCCGCGAACTGCCCGACGGCGTGCGCGACTACCGCGCGGGTGCCAAGGCCAGCCCGCCCGACTACCCCGGCCGTCCGGTCCTCGCCTGGGCGGACGCCGACCGCACCGTGCCCCGTCTGCGCCTGACCGAACCCCAGGAGAGCCCATGACCTCCGCTGCCGACGCCGAGTGGCGCCTCTTCCGCGGCGACGGCGCGCCCCGGCCCGTCGCCCTGCCCGCGGCCCCTCCGTGGCGACGCTTCGTGCCCACCCGCACGACGCGTCCCGAACTGCCCTACGTGATCGCCCCGCAGCACGCCGACGTCGTCAACGCCGCGCTGCACCTGCGCCGTCCGCTGCTGGTGACCGGTCCGGCCGGTACCGGCAAGTCCTCCCTGGCCCGGGCCGTCGCCCACGAACTGAGCCTGGGCGAACTGCTGCGCTGGCCGGTCAACAGCCGTTCCACCGTCAAGGACGCGCTCTACCAGTACGACGCGATCGGGCGGCTGCGCGAGACCACCCTGAGCCGGGACCGCGGCGAGGTCGAGCCGTCCATCGGCACCTTCGTCCGGCTCGGCCCGCTCGGCACCGCGCTGGTGCCGTCGGCCGTGCCGCGCTGCCTGCTCATCGACGAGATGGACAAGGGCGACGTCGACCTGCCCAACGACCTGCTCACCGTCTTCGAGGAGGGCTTCTTCGACATCCCCGAACTGACCCGGCTGCCCGAGGACATGGCGGACGTGGAGGTGCAGACCCACGACCACCGGGGCACCGTACGGGTGCACCAGGGGCTGGTGCAGTGCGCCGAGTTCCCCGTCGTCGTCATCACCAGCAACGGCGAGCGGGACTTCCCGCCGGCGTTCCTGCGCCGCTGCCTGCGCCTCGACCTGCCGCTGCCCGACGAGGAGCGGCTGCGCACCATCGTCGTCGCGCACCTCGGCGAGGAGGCCATGCGGGAGGCGGACGACCTGATCGGGGCGTTCCTGCGCCGCCGCGCCCTGGGCGAACTCGCCACCGACCAGCTCCTCAACGCGGTGTTCCTGCGCGCCGGCGGCGTCGACCTGGACGCGGAGGGCCTGCTGGACGCCGTCCTGCACCAGCTCACCGGGGCGATGTGACCGTGCCCGCCGGGGGAGAGCGGCTCGCCGAGGTGCTGCGGCTCCTCGGCGCCTGCCGGGTGGACCTGGACGCCGACCAGGTCCTCGACGTGCTCTGGCTGGCCCGGCACCTGCCGGCGGGCCCCGAGGCACCCCTCCACCGGCAGGCACCCGCCCGCGCCCCGGAGCCCGCGCCGGCCGACGGTTCAGGGACCCCCGAGCGGCCCGTGCCGCGACGGCCGGCGCCCGAGCCCGGCGACCCGGACCTGCCCGACCTGACCAGCCCCGCCACCCTGCACGCGGGCGCCCGGACCGCTCCCGAGCCCCCGCCCCGGTTCGCGGCCACCGTCCCCGAACCCCGCAGGGCGCTGCCGGTGCGCGTCCCGGAGGAGAAGGCGCTCGACGGCGAGCTGGCGCTCGGACGGTCGCTGAGGCCGCTGCGCCGCCGCCACGACAGCCGCCACCGCACGGAGATCGACGAGGACCGCACGGCCGCCCAGCTCGCCGAGACCGAGCTGCCCGACGTGGTGGAACGGCCGGTGCGGGAGCGCTGGCTCAACCTCACGCTGCTCGTCGACGACGGCCTGTCGATGCTGCTCTGGCACCGGCTCGCCACCGAGCTGCGCACCCTCCTGGAACGCCTGGGGGCCTTCGCGGTCACCCGCGTCCTCGGCCTGGACACGGGCAACGCGGCAGGACCGCGCCTGCACGCACGGCCGTTCGCCCCGGCCGGTACCGAGCTGCCGCTGAGCACCGTCAACGACCCCTCCGGCCGCACCCTGCTGCTGGTCGTCAGCGACGGCATGGGCCCGGCCTGGCGCTCGGGCGCCGTACACGCGCTGCTGGCCGAGCGGGCGGCGCGCGGTCCCGTCGCGGTCCTGCACACCCTGCCGCCCGACATGTGGGAGGCATCCGGGATCGCCGCCGAACGCTGGCAGGCCACCACCCGGCGGGTGGGCGGCGCCAACACCTCCTGGAAGGTCGTCGACCCCGTACTGCCCCCGGAGCTGAGCCGCTTCGACGACATCCCGGTCCCCGTCCTGGAACCCACCGTCGCCTCCCTCGGCGTCTGGGCCCGGCTGCTCGCCTCGCCGGGCGCCACCGTGGAGCTTCCGCTGCTGGCCGGCCCCGACCGGCACGCGGCCGTCGCTCCCGCCCGGGACCTCGGCGGCGCCCAGCACTTCCGGGACGCGGCGACCCCCGAGGCGTACCGCCTGGCCGCCCACCTCGCGGCGGTCGCGCCGCTGTCCGTGCCCGTGATGCGGCTGGTGCAGAGCGCGGTGCCCTGGGCCGCCACCACCTCCCACCTCGCGGAGGTGTTCCTCGGCGGCCTGGTCCGGCCCCACCCGGCGCCCGTGTCGGGGCCGCTGCCCGCCAAGCACCGGGTCTTCGACTTCTCCGACACCTCCAAGGCCGTACTGCTCGACGCGGTCCCGCAGGCCGAACTGCTGCGCACCGGCCGCCGGATCGGGCGACGGCTGGAAGAACTCGCCGGCAACTCCCCCGACTTTCCGGCCTGGCTGCTCCATCCCGACGGCTCCGACAGCCTGCCCGGCTCCCAGCAGCCGTTCACCAGCGTCGAACGCAGGCTGCTCGCCCGGTTCGGGGTGTCGGTCGGCGGCGCGTCGCCCGCCCTGGGCCGCGGCCGGCCGGGCACGGCCGGTGCCGGAGCCCGGACCGGCGGCGGGCTCTGGGAGCCGCTCACCGACGACGATCCGGCCCGCCTCGGCGGTTACGAGCTGCGCGGCCGCCGACGCGGCCGGCGCACCCTGCTCTACCGGGGCGTCGACGGCCGCGGCAGCACGGCCGTCCTGCGGGTGCCGCGCCCCGACCTGCCCGCCGTCAACGCCCAGCTCGTCACGGTGGAGGCGGAGGCGCTGCGCCGCCTCCAGGGACAGCACGCGCCGGTGCTGCTCGCCGCCGGGCTCCAGGACTCCCCGCCCTGGCTCGCCATGACGGCGATCTCGGACGAGGGGGACCCCGACGTCCAGCCCACCCGGCTCACGGAACTCTTCGACCGGGCCCTGACCGAGGGCACCGCCCCCTTCGACACCCTGCGGGGCCTGCTGGTCTCCTGCTACCTCGCCAACGCGGTGGCCCTGTGCCACCTCAACAACCTCGTGCCCGCCGCGCTGGACGCCGACAGCGTGTACGTCCTGCGGCGCACCGTCGTCCTGGGCGACCTGTCGGACTGTGCCGTGGACGGCGTGTACCTGGGCCCGGGCGCCGTGCCCACCCGCGAGGACAACGTACGGGCGCTGGGGGAGCTGCTCCAGGTCATCAGCAGCAAGGCCGGCTGGGACCTGCCGTCGCTGCCGGAGGGCATGCACCTGTGGCAGGGCGACACCTGGGAGCAGTTGCGGCGGCTGGTGCTGCGCTGCGTCGACCCGGAGCCCGCCGTGCGGCCCACCGCGAGCGAGGTCGCCGAGGTCCTCGCCCGGTACGTGGCCCGCACCCGGCTCCAACTGTCCGGGGGCGGCCCGACCGCCGAGTGGGAGAGCCGGGCCCCGCGCGGTCCGCTCACCCCGCCCGCACCGGACGCCGGCGCCCCGCGCCCGGAGCTGCGGCTGCCGCGCTTCGGCACCGCCCGCAGGCAGGCCCTGCACCGTCTGGACCGGCTGCGGACGCCCCTGCCGCGCAGCAGGCGCCTGACGCTGGTCGGCGCCTACCACTACAGCGGGCGCGCCACGACCACGATGGTGCTCGGCTCCCTCCTGGCCGCCGTACGCGGCGAGCCGGTCCTGGCCCTCGACGGGTCACCCTCCGAGGGTTCGCTGGACGCCTTCCTCACCCGCCGCAACCCGGCCGTCGTACGGGACCTGGCGGCACTGCCCGCCGACGTCCCCTACGAGGAGATCCGCGCCCGCACCACCCGGCTGCCCTCCGGCCTGGAGGTGGTCGCCCACCGCAGCGGGCACTTCAGCCCCAACCCGGCGCACCAGCAGGAGTACGTGCGCGTCCTGGCGCAGACGGCGCACTACTACCCCTTCGTCCTCACCGACTGGGCCCCGCTGCGGCTCGACGGGTCGGCCGCCGCCGTCCTCGACCACACCGACCGGCTGATCCTGTGCTGCGGCCCCGCCGACTGGTTCCTGGACGCGGCCGTGCGCGTCCTCACCCTCGTCCGGGGCGCCGGCCGGGAGCACCTCGCGCGCACCGCCCTCGTCGTGGTCACCGACACCGGAGGGCCCTCCGTACGGGAGCTGCCGGAGAACTTCGCCCCACGGCTGCGCGTCGAGCCCGAACAGGTGGTGCGCGTGCCCTTCGACGGGGCCCTGCAGTCCCCGGGCTGGGAGCTGCGCAGGCTGCGCCCGGCCACCACGGAGGCGTTCCTGAACCTCGCCGACCTGGCGGCGCGCGACGCCTGAAACATCGAATGTTTCGAATTCATCACCTAATGTTTTGACGACCCTGGGTGGCCGACGTCTTCGTCACGGGAGCGCGTGGGGTTACGATCGCCGCCATGACATCCCCGCAGCCTGCTGAGTCTCCGACGCGAAAGCGGTCCGCGCAGACCGCGACCCTCGCCGAGATCGCGCGTGAGGCCGGTGTGTCGGCGCCGACTGTTTCGAAGGTGCTCAACGGCCGCGCCGACGTCGCCCCGTCGACCAGGGCCCGCGTCGAGGAACTGCTGCGCGTGCACGGCTACCGGCGCAGGCGGGCCGAGTCGACCCGCTCGCCCCTGATCGACCTGGTCTTCCACGAGCTGGAGAGCGCCTGGGCGATGGAGGTCATCCGGGGCGTGGAGAACGTGGCCCGGGACACCGGGCTCAGCGTCGTGCTCTCCGAGAGCGCGGGCCGCCTCACACCCGGCCGGACCTGGGCCGACCAGGTCGCCGCCCGCCGTCCGCACGGCGTGATCCTCGTCCTGTCCGGCCTCGACGAGTCCCAGCGGGCCCTGCTCACCAGCCGCTCCATCCCCTTCGTGGTGATGGACCCGGCCGGCGACCCGGGCGCCGACGTGCCGTCCATCGGCGCCACCAACTGGCAGGGCGGTCTCGCCGCCACCCGCCACCTGGTCGACCTCGGCCACACCCGCATCGGCGCGATCAGCGGCCCCACCCGCATGATGTGCAGCCGCGCCCGCGTCGACGGCTACCGCGCCGCCCTGGAGACCGCCGGGCTGCCCGTCGACCCCGGCCTGATCGTCACCGGCGACTTCCACCACGAGGCCGGCTACCGGCAGGGCCTGGAACTGCTGCGCCGCCCGGACCGGCCGACCGCCGTCTTCGCCGGCAACGACCTCCAGGCGCTGGGCCTGTACGAGGCGGCGCGCGAGCTGGGGCTGCGCATTCCGCAGGACCTGAGCGTGGTCGGGTTCGACGACCTGCCGGTGGCCCGCTGGGTGGGGCCGCCGCTGACGACCGTACGGCAGCCGCTGATGGAGATGGCCGAGGCGGCGGCCCGGCTGGTCCTGAACCTCGGGCGGGACGACGGCTCACCGGCGGCGACCCGGGTGGAGCTGGCCACCAGCCTGGAGGTGCGCAGCAGCACGGCACCGCCCCGGGAGGGCTGAACCGCCACGGGCGGAACCGCCACGGGCTGAAGCGCCACGGACTGAAGTGCCACGGGCGGAACCGGCCCCTTGTCTGAGAATTTCCGCAGAAGCCCGGCTCACCTGTTCCAGTTTCAATAATCCGGACTTATGTTCCTTCCGGCGGGGCATCCGAGTGAGGACGCGGACGGGACGGGCGGGGGCTGACGCATGGCGGTGCGGGGCGGGCGGGACGGCCGGGACGGCCGCCGCAAGGGGCTCAGGGCGGCAGTCCTCGCCCTGACCGCCGCGCTGCTGCTCGCCGCGGGGGCGGCGGGCTGGGCCTACTGGCACCTCGACGGCAACATCAGGAGCGTCGACATCAACGGCGCGCTCGGCGACGACCGCCCCGCCCGCCCCGTGACCGTCCCCTCCGCCTCGCCCTCCGCGTCCCCGGTGCCCACCGGCGCCCTGAACCTCCTCGTCCTCGGCTCCGACTCGCGCGGCGGCGAGGCCAACCGGGAGCTCGGCGGCGGCGACAGCGGGGGCGCCCGCTCGGACACGGCGATGGTCGTCCACCTGGACGCGGGCCGCACCGCCGCCACCGTCGTCAGCATCCCGCGCGACACGCTCGTCGAGCGGCCCTCCTGCCCGCTGCCGTCCGGCGGTACGACCAGGGCGGCGAGCGGCGCGATGTTCAACACCGCCTACGAACTGGGCGGCCCGGTCTGCGCCGTCAAGACCGTCGAGTCGCTCACCGGCGTCCGCATGGACCACTACGTCGAGGTCGACTTCTCCGGCTTCGCCGACCTGGTCGACGCGCTCGGCGGGGTCACCGTCACCACGGACGTGGACATCGACGACGACAAGAGCCACCTGCACCTGGACGCCGGCACCCACCACCTCGACGGCACCCAGGCCCTCGGCCTGGCCCGCACCCGGTACGGACTGGCCGGCGGGAGCGACCTCGCCCGGATAGAGCTCCAGCACAAGCTGGTCAAGGCGCTGCTGGAGCAGGTCTCCGCCACCGACCTGCTCACCGACCCCGCCCGCCTCTACCAGGTCGCCGACGCCCTGACCGGCAGCCTCACCACCGACACCGGCCTGGACTCACTGGGCGAGCTGATGAACCTGGGCCGCAGCCTCGGCAACCTGGACGCCGACGACGTGCGCACCCTGACGATGCCGGTCCTGCCCGCGCCCTCCGACCCCAACCGCGTGGTGCCCGACGAGCCGGACGCCGGTGAACTGTGGAAATCGCTGCGCTGAGGCCCCGGGCGCGCAGGCGGCGCCGCCTGTGACGGCCGAGGGACCGGCCCCCGCCCCGGCCCTCGTGGACGCCCTCGGGCCCGTCAGCGCGCCGGATGCCCGATCAGCATCGTCGGCGCCCCCGCGACCCGGGTCAGGAACACCGTCGCGGCGTTCGGCCCCTGCGGCTTGACCTTCCGGCGCAGTTCCTCCGGCTCGACCGCCGAGCCGCGCTTCTTCACGGTCAGCGTGCCGACCTCGCGCTCGCGCAGCAGCGCCTTGAGCTTCTTGACGTTGAACGGCATCCGGTCGGTGATCTCGTAGGCGGTGGCGTACGGCGTGCGGTGCGGTTCGTCGGCGGTGACGTAGGCGATGGTCGGGTCGATCAGCCCGCCGTCCAGCTCCGCGGCCACCTCGGCGACCAGGTGGGCGCGGATGACGGCGCCGTCCGGCTCGTACAGGTACCTCCCGACCGGCCGGACCCCGGGGTCCGGGAGCATGGTCTCGGGGGTCGCGTAGACACCCGCCCCGGCGGGCAGCAGCGTCGCCCGCCGCGACCCCGGCGTCACGTCCGGGCCGAACCACAGCACGGCCTCCTTGACGTCCCCGCCGTCCGAGACCCACTCGGCCGTCGCCTCCGGGGGGATCGCCTCGTGCGGGATGCCGGGCGCGATCTTCAGCAGGCCGAGCGGTGCCCCGAGCGCCGCGGACACGGCCCAGGACAGGGGCGGCGAGTACGCCTCGGGGTCGAAGATCCGGCCGCGCCGGGAGGAGCGCCGGGCGGGGTCGACGAACACGGCGTCGTACCCGGCCGTGTCCACCTCCGTCACATCGGCCTCGCGCACCTCGATCAGGTCGGCGAGACCGAGCGCGCCGGCGTTGGCGCGGGCCGCCTCGCAGGCCGGCGGGTCCCGGTCGACGGCGAGGACCCGGATCCCGGCGCGGGCGAAGGCGATCGCGTCGCCGCCGATCCCGCAGCACAGGTCGGCCACGGACCGCACCCCGAGCGCCTGGAGACACTCGGCCCGGTACGTCGCCACACTCGTCCGCGTCGACTGCTCCACCCCGTTCGGCGTGAAGAACATCCGCCCGGCGTCCTCCGCCCCGAACTTCGCCACCGCCCGCTGCCGCAGCCGGGCCTGCCCGAGCGCCGCCGAGACCAGCCCGGCCGGGTGCGTGCGCCGCAGCCGGGTGGCGACCGCCAACTCCTGTGCGGGGTCGGTGTCCCGCACCTCGTCGAGCAGCGCGCGGCCTTCGGGGGTGAGCAGGGTGCGGAGGGAATCGAGGTCGTTCACCGGGACATTGTGGGCCAGTCGGTGGATGGTGCGCCTCCGGCGCGGTGTCGGTCCGGGTTCGACGGCCGGGGACTGCGAGGATCCGGCACCATGCGAGAAGTCGTACAAAATGACAAAAATGGGATGTCGCGTCGCGTGTCCCGGGCATCTCGTCCCGCGCCCCGCGGCGTGCTCCGCCGCCGCGCGGCCGCCGCCACCGCCGTCCTCGCCGTCGCCGCCCTGGCCGGCGGCTGCGCGCAGGACGACACCTCCGACGTGCGGGGCGCCGCCGGCCAGCAGGCCCCGAAGGCGCCCCCGGCCCGCGAGGTCGACGGCGCCGCCAAGGCGCGCGAGGCCCGGGCCGCCCTGGTCGCCGCCGCCAAGCGCTGGGACCTCAAGAAGGTCCCGCTGACGGCGCCCGCGCCCCCCGGGAAGAAGCCGGAGATCAAGGCCCGCGAGGGCTTCGAGGTCGACGGCCAGGAGGAGGACGCCCTCCCGCCGGTCTTCACCACGGTCCCGACCAAGGAGAAGATCGTCTTCCTCACCATCGACGACGGCGCCGAGAAGGACCCGGCGTTCCTGAGGATGATGAGCGAGCTGAAGATCCCGTACACCGTCTTCCTCACCGACGACGAGATCGGCGACGACTACGGCTACTTCAAGAAGATGCAGGCCCGGGGCATCACCCTCAACAACCACACCCTCAGCCACCCCTACCTGCCCGGACTCTCCTACGAGGAGCAGAAGCACGAGATCTGCGGCATGCAGGACGTGATGGAGAAGCACTACGGCAAGCGTCCCGCCCTCTTCCGCCCGCCCTACGGCAACTACAACCGCGACACCCTGGTCGCCGCCAAGTCCTGCGGCATCAAGTACGCCCCGATCTGGAGCGAGGAGGTGTACGTCGACCACTGGGAGTACCGCGAGTGGGACCAGGACCTGCACCCCGGCGACATCGTCCTCACCCACTTCCGGGGCAGGAACGACTGGGACGGCACCATGACCGACATGGTCCGCCGCTTCCTGGACCGCATCACCGCCGACGGGTACGCCGTGGCCCGCCTGGAGGACTACCTGTGAGGCGAGGGCGGTCCCGCCCGGCCGGCGCCGTCCTGGCCGCCCTCCTGCTCCCGCTCCTCCCGCTCACCGCCTGCGGCCCGCCCGCCGGACCCGCGGCGGCGGCCGGGGACCCCGCCCCCGGCGGCGACCGGGCCGGTGACCGGGCCGACGGACCGGGCCGGCCCCTGCCGCCCGTCGTCGACCACGTCCGCACCACCGACCGGGTCGTCTTCCTCACCTACGACGACGGGGCCGAGCGCGACCCCGCCCTCGCCGGCCTGATCCGCCAACGGCGGCTCCCCGTCACCCTGTTCCTCACCGACACCGTCGCCGGACCGGCCTACGGCGACCTCGCCCGGCTGCGCTCCGTCGGCGCGGGCCTGCAGAACCACACCCTGGACCACCGCTCCCTGCGCGGCCTGCCCCACGCCGGCCAGCGCGCCGAGATCTGCGGCCAGCAGACCAAGCTCAGGTCCCGCTTCGGCGTCCGCGCCCACCTCTTCCGCCCGCCGCACGGCACGTACGACACCACGACCCTGCGTGCCGCCGCCGACTGCGGCATCACGGCCCTGATCCTGTGGCGCGCCACCCTCGACGCCGACGGCGGCCTCACCTACACCCGCGGCGAGCCCCGCCTGCACCCCGGCGACATCATCGCCGTGGACCCGGACCACCCGACGGCCACGGACATGACGGCCCGTACGGAGCACCTGCTGGCCGCGATCGAGGAGCAGGGGCTGAGAGTGGGCAACCTGGAGGACTACGTCTGACGCCGGACGGCATCATCCACCCCGTCCGGTGTTCGCGGACAAGGCCCGTCCAGGGCCGAAGCGGGGGCCCGGGGGCGGCAGCGCCCGGCGACGCCCACACCCGCGCAGGGTGCCTCCACGAACCGGCGTGCACACGAAAACCCCGCCGACGCGCCGTCGGCATTGGCACTCCGCTTGACCGAGTGCTAACCGCGGTCATAGTCTCGGCTCTGGCACTCCCCACCGGAGAGTGCCAACAAAGCGACGGGCAGGTCCGGCACCCGCGACGACGGATCGACCTGGTCGCCACCTCAGACAGTTAACCCCGTGAGATCTCCGAAGGGGGAGGTCGGATCGTGACGACCGCCAGCTCCAAGGTTGCCATCAAGCCGCTCGAGGACCGCATCGTGGTCCAGCCGCTCGACGCCGAGCAGACCACGGCTTCGGGCCTGGTCATTCCGGACACCGCCAAGGAGAAGCCCCAGGAGGGCGTCGTCCTGGCCGTGGGCCCGGGCCGCTTCGAGGACGGCAACCGTCTTCCGCTCGACGTCAGCGTCGGCGACGTCGTGCTCTACAGCAAGTACGGCGGCACCGAGGTGAAGTACAACGGCGAGGAGTACCTCGTCCTCTCGGCCCGCGACGTGCTCGCGATCGTCGAGAAGTAGTTCACCCGAAGCACCTTGCTTTCCTGCTGCGCCCCTGGCTCCCGCGACCATAAAAAAGCCGGGCGTCGGGGGCGCAGTTGCCGTTCAACCCCAAGATTTCCGGAAGAGGGCTCACGCTCCCATGGCGAAGATCCTGAAGTTCGACGAGGACGCCCGTCGCGCCCTCGAGCGCGGCGTCAACAAGCTTGCCGACACGGTGAAGGTGACGATCGGTCCCAAGGGCCGCAACGTCGTCATCGACAAGAAGTTCGGCGCCCCCACCATCACCAACGACGGCGTCACCATCGCCCGCGAGGTCGAGGTCGAGGACCCGTACGAGAACCTCGGCGCCCAGCTCGTGAAGGAGGTGGCGACCAAGACCAACGACATCGCGGGTGACGGCACCACCACCGCCACCGTGCTCGCCCAGGCGCTGGTGCGCGAGGGCCTCAAGAACGTCGCCGCGGGTGCCTCCCCGGCGCTGCTGAAGAAGGGCATCGACGCGGCCGTCGCCGCCGTGTCCGAGGACCTCCTCGCCACCGCCCGCCCGATCGACGAGAAGTCCGACATCGCCGCCGTGGCCGCGCTGTCCGCCCAGGACCAGCAGGTCGGCGAGCTGATCGCCGAGGCGATGGACAAGGTCGGCAAGGACGGCGTCATCACCGTCGAGGAGTCCAACACCTTCGGTCTCGAGCTGGACTTCACCGAGGGCATGGCCTTCGACAAGGGCTACCTGTCGCCGTACTTCGTGACGGACCAGGAGCGCATGGAGGCCGTCCTCGACGACCCGTACATCCTGATCAACCAGGGCAAGATCTCCTCCATCGCGGACCTGCTGCCGCTGCTGGAGAAGGTCATCCAGGCCAACGCCTCCAAGCCGCTGCTGATCATCGCCGAGGACCTGGAGGGCGAGGCGCTCTCCACCCTCGTCGTCAACAAGATCCGCGGCACCTTCAACGCGGTGGCCGTCAAGGCCCCCGGCTTCGGCGACCGCCGCAAGGCGATGCTGCAGGACATGGCCGTCCTCACCGGCGCCACGGTCATCTCCGAGGAGGTCGGCCTCAAGCTCGACCAGGTCGGCCTGGACGTGCTCGGCACCGCCCGCCGCGTCACCGTCACCAAGGACGACACCACGATCGTCGACGGTGCCGGCAAGCGCGACGAGGTCGAGGGCCGCATCAACCAGATCAAGGCCGAGATCGAGGCCACGGACTCCGACTGGGACCGCGAGAAGCTCCAGGAGCGCCTCGCGAAGCTGGCCGGCGGCGTGTGCGTGATCAAGGTCGGCGCCGCCACCGAGGTGGAGCTGAAGGAGCGCAAGCACCGTCTGGAGGACGCCATCTCCGCGACCCGCGCCGCGGTCGAGGAGGGCATCGTCTCCGGTGGTGGCTCCGCGCTGGTCCACGCCGTCAAGGTCCTCGAGGACAACCTCGGCAAGACCGGCGACGAGGCCACCGGTGTCGCGGTCGTCCGCCGCGCCGCCGTCGAGCCGCTGCGCTGGATCGCCGAGAACGCCGGCCTGGAGGGCTACGTCATCACCTCCAAGGTCGCCGAGCTCGACAAGGGCCAGGGCTTCAACGCCGCCACCGGCGAGTACGGCGACCTGGTCAAGGCCGGCGTCATCGACCCGGTGAAGGTCACCCGCTCCGCCCTGGAGAACGCCGCGTCGATCGCCTCCCTGCTGCTGACGACCGAGACCCTGGTCGTCGAGAAGAAGGAAGAGGAAGAGCCGGCCGCCGCGGGCCACGGCCACGCCCACTGAGCGCTGCGCTGAGCTGAGCTGAGCGAACGGTGCCCGGTCCCCTGCGAGGGGCCGGGCACCGTTTCTTCGTACCGGGCGCGGGTCCGCCCCGCGGGGCGGCCGGCCGGCCGGGTGCGGTGCCGTGACGGCCGGTCGTGCGGTTCCCCACGCCACTTGGGGTGTCGGACCCGACGCACCTCAGGACGGGGCCGTCACAGCAGGCCGCTGAGAGGCAGTACGCGCTCGGCGAGCCGCCCCCGCAGCCGTCCCCCGCAGACGTCGGCGTCCTCCGCGAGCCAGCCGGCGGCGACCAGCAGCCCGGTGTGCTCGGCGACCTCCTCGGGCCGCAGGCCGCAGAAGGAGGCCACGGCGTCCAGCCTGAGCCCGTCACCGTCCTCGCCGGCGTCTGCCAGACACCCGTCGGGACGGCTGTGGGCTGCGGTGTACACGGCCAGGAGCCGCGTGGCGGCGCCCGCCTTCTTCTTCCGCAGCTTCCGGTCGCCCACCACCTTCTGCGCCCACCCCGACAGCCTCGCCCGGGTCACCTTGCCGAAGTGGAACGGGCGGGACGCGGTGGGCAGCAACCGGGTCACCGTGACCTGGGTGGGCTCCTCGGGACGGGACATCAGCGCGTCGTCGGCGGTGACGTCCTCCGGCAGCCGCAGCCAGCCGGTGCCGGCCAGTTCCCGAAGCACCCGCTCGGCGTCCGCCCCGAGCCAGCCGACGAGGTCCTGCCCGGTGACGTTCCCGGTACCGGCGCGGGCGGCGCGCAGGGTGAGCATCAGCACCGCGAGCCGCGCCTCGGCCCCGGGGAGCGGGGAGTCGGCCCGCACATGCTCCAGCACCCGGCGCGCATGGGCTCCCTGACCCCGGGTCAGCAGCCGCTCGACCACCGTCTCCCCGTCCACGGGGACGCCGCGGCGGTTGAGGTCCATCTCGCGGGTGGTCCGCGCGGCCGTGGCGGCCCGGTCCGCCTCCTCGCGCAGGGACGGGTCCCCGGTGACGTCGGCCCACCGGGCGAAGGCACGCGCCTTGCGGTCGTGCAGTTCGGCGAGGAGCGCAAGATCCGGCTCGGGCCGCCGCTGATACGCGCGGAACGCGTCCCCCAGCTCGGTCAGCTCCACGCGCAACTCCTCGGGCCGGAGATCCTCCGGCACGACCCGCTGCGCGACCTTCGCCCAACGCCCCGACTTCCGGGACCGGGCGGGGACACCACCGGGCCGGGGCCGCTGGGTGGTCCGGGCGGGCGGGACGGGGGCGGCACCGGACCGAGGAGACTCCGGGACCGCCGCCGGCACCCCGCCGGGGGCGTCCGAGAACAGCGCCGTCCCCGCGCCGCCCGCGGCCCCCGCGCCCCTTGTCACCCGCTCCGTACGCCCCCCGCCGGTGCCGTCGATGAACAGCCCGCCCCGGTCACCAGTGCCCGCACTCACGCGATGCCGCCCTCTCCCCAGCCGAAGCTGCGACCTCCCGCCCGCTGCGGGCGCAGCCACCCGACGCTATGCCGCCGGGCCACGCCACCAGGAAGGGATACGACTGGACCACACGTTCGGGTGACGAGCGCCCCTACCGCGGCCCGTACTTCCGCCCCGTCCGCGACGTGATCCCGCCCAGCAGCCCGCGCGGCACCAGCTTCGCCGCGCCCATCAGGGTCTTGTAGCGGGGGTCCGGGATCGACAGGGTCTTGCCGCGGGAGAGGTCGGCGAGGGCCGCCGCGACGACCTTGTCCGCGTCGAGCCACATCCAGTCCGGGATGTTGTCCGTGCCCATGCCGGCCCGCTCGTGGAACTCCGTGCGGACGAAGCCGGGGGCCAGGGCCATCAGGCGTACGCCGCTGTCGGCCAGGTCCTTCGCCACGCCCTGGGTGAACTGCACGACCCACGCCTTGGAGGCGCCGTAGGTGCCGCGCGGGACGAAGGCGGCGACCGAGGCCACGTTGACGACGCCGCCGCGGCCCCGTTCCCGCATCGCCGCCACCGCGGCCGAGGTCAGCCGGAGCACCGCCTCGCAGTGCACCTTGAGCATGGTCAGCTCGTCGGCCAGGGGAACGTCGAGGAAACGGCCCTTGTTGCCGAAGCCGGCGTTGTTGATCAGCAGGTCGACGGGGTTCCTGCGGTCTCCCAGCCGGGCGGCGACCGCGTCGACGCCGGCGTCCGTCGACAGGTCCGCCGTCAGCACCTCCGCCTCGATGCCGTGCCGGTCGTGCAGTTCGGTGGCCTGTTCCCGCAGCCGCTTGGTGTCGCGGGCCACGAGCACCAGGTCGTGTCCGTCGGCCGCCAGGCGGCGCGCGAACGCGGCACCGAGGCCCGCCGTCGATCCCGTAATCAATGCCGTTGTCATGGCGCAAGGTTAGGGCGCGGGACCACGGGGGCGGACCGAGCACGTCCGCTTCGCTCAGGCGCCGTACTGCGCCACGTACTTCCGCGCCGCCGCCAGCGCCTCCGGGTGCAGCGCGTCGCCCGCCGCGAGCAGGCGGGGGAGCAGCTCCCGCTGGGTCGTCACCGCGCGGAACTGCACGGCCACCGTCACCTCGTGCGCGGGCCGGTGCACGATCCGCACCGGGTCGCCCGCCCGGATCTCGCCGGGTTCGAGGACACGGAAGTAGGCACCCGGCCGTCCCTTCTCCGTGAAGCGCTTCACCCAGCGCCGCTCACCCAGGTGGCCCTGGAAGGTGCGGCAGGGGATGCGTCCGGACGTCACCTCCAGGAGCAGCTCCGGGCCGATCCGCCAGCGCTCGCCGATGAGGGCGCCGGCCAGGTCCAGGCCCGTGGTGGTGAGGTTCTCGCCGAAGGAGCCGTCCGGCAGTTCCCGGCCCAGTTCGCGCTCCCAGGCGTCCAGGTCCTCGCGTGCCATCGCGTACACCGCCTGGTCGTCGCCGCCGTGGTGCCGCGTGTCGCAGACGCTGTCGCCGGCCAGGCCGCTCGCGCCGAAACCCTTCGCCCCGGGCGCCGCCACCGGCACGGGGCCGTCGGCGGGCCGCTTGTCGATGCCGGTGACGCCCTCGGGCTGGTCCGTGTAGGGCACGGCCTTCGGGCGTCCCAGATTGACGGAGAGGAGCCTCATGGCGGGAAGGTGCATGCGAGCACGGTAGGTCATGCGCGGTCAAAGCGTCGACGCGTTATTCGGCGTGCGGTCAAAGGGTCGCTTATCCTCGGGGGTGTGATCGAGGCTCGTCATCTCCGCGTGCTGCGCGCCGTGGCATCGACCGGTTCCTTCTCCGCCGCGGGGCGCGAGCTGGGCTGCACGCAGCCCGCCGTGAGCCAGCAGATGAAGGCGCTGGAGGCGTCCGTCGGCACCCCCCTGCTCGTCCGCACCGGGCGCGAGATGCGGCTGACCCAGGCCGGCGAGGCGCTGGTGCGGCACGCCGCGGGGATCATCGCCGGGCTCACGGCGGCCGAGGAGGAGGTCGCCGCGATCGCCGGGCTGCGCGCCGGGCGGGTGCGGCTGGTCTCCTTCCCCAGCGGCAGTTCCACCCTCGTGCCCACCGCCCTGGCCGCGCTGCGCGCCGCCCACCCCGGCACCCGGGTCTCCCTGGAGGAGGCCGAGCCGCCGAAATCCGTCGAGCTGCTGCGCGAGGGCGACTGCGACGTGGCGCTCGCCTTCCGCTACGAGGGCGCGGCCGGCGCGGAGGAGTGGGCCGACCTCGTCGTACGGCCGCTGCTGACCGACCGGCTGGTGGCGCTGGTCCCCGAGGGGCACCGGCTGGCCCGTACCGAGGGCGCCGTCGCCATCGGGGAACTGGCCCGGGAGTCCTGGATCGCGGGCTGCCCGCGCTGCCGCGGCCAGTTGGTGGAGGTGTGCGAGGGGGCGGGTTTCACCCCCCGCATCGACTTCGCCACCGACGACTACCCGGCGGTGGTCGGCCTGGTCGGCGCCGGGCTCGGCGTGGCCGTGCTGCCCCAGCTCGCCGTCGAGTCCGTACGGCCCCGGGGTGCCCGGACGGTCACGCTGGAGCCGGCCGTGCGGCGGGAGATCGTGGCGCTCACCCTGCCCGACCTGGCCCAGGTGCCGGCCGTGACGGCGACCCTGGACGAGCTGGCCCGGGCGGGCGCGCGCCAGCCGGCGGCGCGCTGACCGCGTCCGCAGTCCCACGGTCTCCGGAGTCCGGCGGGAGAAACGTTCCTTCAGTGAGGTGAGGCCGCCTCCCCGCCGGCCGGCGCCGAGGCCGCCGCCACCAGGCGGTTGCGGGCCCGTCCCATGAGCTCCTCGCGCTCGTCCTCGGTCAGGCCGCCCCAGACGCCGTACGGCTCGCGCACCGCCAGCGCGTGCGCCGCGCACTCGGCGCGGACCGGGCACCTCATGCAGACCTCCTTGGCCGAGTTCTCGCGAGCGCTCCGTGCCGCACCGCGTTCGCCTTCCGGATGGAAGAAGAGCGAGCTGTCCACCCCGCGGCACGCGGCCAGGAGCTGCCAGTCCCACAGGTCCGCGTTCGGTCCGGGAAGGCGGGAGAAATCTGCCATTGCGTGACCCCTTGTAGCCGTTCTGGGTGGATACGGTGTCCACGACCGTACAACTACGATCTAAGGAGATGAAAATATGACTCATTGCGAATCTAGCCGCAGACACCAGCCAAGTGGAAGAAAAGCGGCTAAATGGGGCACTGCTTGTGATGAAACGGCGCGGGTCCGACGCGCATGTGTGCTGCGTGGCCGCCCCCTCACGTAGAGTGCCGAAGACGACACACAGCCCCGTAACTCTTTCGAGTGACCATCGTTGAGAGTGCGGAGGCGGTTGAAGGAACAAGTGCTCGGGCGGGCGTCCGGGACGGTCGACCGCACAGGTGACGATTTCGTACCAGCCTGGAGGCTCAACGTGACGCGCAAGAGCTGCGGAGGACGGCCATGACTTCCGTCCTCGTCTGCGACGACTCCCCGCTTGCCCGAGAGGCGCTCCGCCGCGCGGTCGCGACCGTGCCCGGCGTCGAGCGCGTGACGACGGCCGCCAACGGCGAGGAAGTCCTCCGCCGCTGGGGAGCCGACCGCTCGGACCTGATTCTGATGGACGTGCGCATGCCCGGTCTGGGCGGCGTCGAGACCGTCCGGCGGCTGCTGTCCGCCGACCCCGGTGCGCGCATCATCATGCTCACCGTCGCCGAGGACCTGGACGGCGTGGCCCTCGCCGTCGCCGCCGGTGCCCGCGGCTACCTGCACAAGGACGCCTCGCGCGCCGAGTTGCGCGCCACCGTGACCCAGGCCCTCGCCGACCCGACCTGGCGGCTCGCCCCGCGCCGGCTGCGCTCGGCCGAGATGGGCGCCGCGCCCACGCTCACCGCGCGTGAGATCCAGGTCCTGGAGGGCATGAGCCACGGCCGTTCCAACGCGGAGATCGGCCGCGAGCTGTTCCTCTCCGAGGACACGGTCAAGACCCACGCCCGCCGGCTCTTCAAGAAGCTCGGCGCCTCGGACCGGGCCCACGCGGTGGCGCTCGGCTTCCGGTGGGGCCTGGTCCGCTAGGGGGTGCCGTTTGGATCAGGCCGGCTCCGGGCGGCCGTGGTGCCGTGCGGGCCGAACCGGGCGGGGGCGGTGGGCGTACCTCCCGCGCGGGCGGAGGCCGAGCGCGCAGGAGCGTGCAGCCGCGGGGCTCAGGAGGGCGGCGGGGCGGAGCCCCGACAGCCGACCACGACGCCGCAGATGCGTGGGCCGGACCCCGCGACGCCGGCATGATCCAAACGACACCCTCTGGGGACATCTCCGTGCGATGGAGTCCGAGAGGGTCCGTCGGGGACGCGCGGGTCCCCGCTTATCGCGAGGTGAGCGGGGGTGACAAGGCGACCCGCCGGACGCCCGCTGCTCGTTTCGCCGCGGATGACGCATCCTTGAGGTGTGGAGTTCCTCGGGGACGAGTCGGTCGAGCGGAAGGGGAGGGCGCAGGGGATGAGTTCCGGCGCACCTGCTCATAACGCTTCGGTGCACAACAACGGGCACGGAGCCACGGATCGGACGGCCGCAAGGCACCATGGACCGATGCGTGACGACGAGGCGCCCCCGGACCAGGGGACGGTGGGTGGGCTCGTCCACCGCGCCGTGGACGGGGACGAGCAGGCCACGCACGACCTGCTCGCCCATGTCCACCCCCTGGCGCTGCGCTACTGCCGCACGCGGCTGTCCCGGCTGCCCGGCGACGCCCGGCACTTCGTCGAGGACCTCGCCCAGGAGGTCTGCGTCGCGGTGCTGCTCGCACTGCCCCGGTACAAGGACACCGGACGCCCCTTCGAGGCGTTCGTCTTCGCCATCGCCGCCCACAAGGTCGCCGACCTCCAGCGCGCCGCGATGCGCCACCCCGGCTCCACGGCCGTTCCGTCCGACGAGATGCCCGAGCGGCCGGACGACTCGCTGGGCCCCGAGGAGCGGGCGCTGCTCAACAGCGACGCCGCCTGGGCCAAGAAACTGCTGGCCAACCTCCCCGAGAACCAGCGCGAACTGCTCCTGCTGCGCATCGCGGTCGGGCTCACGGCGGAGGAGACCGGGCAGATGTTGGGAATGTCACCGGGGGCCGTGCGGGTCGCCCAGCACCGGGCACTGAGCCGGCTGCGGGCGCTGGCGGAGCAGTAGACCGCGCGGCACGGCACGGCGCGGCATCGCGCGGTGGCGGCCGGCTCCGCGCGGAAGCGTTCCACGTACCGAAGCTCCTCGTACGAAAGCACGAAGGCCCCAGGCTTCCTTGATCGTGGAATGAGCCACGTCCACTTCCCGTTAGCATGGACATCCGCACCGATCAAGGCCATTTGGGGAAGGTGTCATGACTGCCAACGTCGACGGAGTGCCCGAGAAATTCGCGACACTCGGGCTGACCTACGACGACGTGCTGCTGCTGCCGGGCGCCTCCGCGGTGCTTCCGAACGCGGTCGACACCTCGTCCCGCATCTCCCGCAACGTGCGGGTCAACATCCCGCTGCTCTCCGCGGCCATGGACAAGGTGACCGAGTCCCGGATGGCCATCTCCATGGCCCGCCAGGGCGGCGTCGGCGTCCTGCACCGCAACCTGTCCATCGAGGACCAGGCCAACCAGGTCGACCTGGTGAAGCGCTCCGAGTCCGGCATGGTGGCCGACCCCATCACCATCAACCCGGACGCCACCCTCGCCGAGGCCGACGCCCTGTGCGCCAAGTTCCGCATCAGCGGCGTCCCGGTCACCGACGGCGCGGGCAAGCTGCTCGGCATCGTCACCAACCGCGACATGGCCTTCGAGACCGACCGCGCCCGGCGGGTGCGCGAGGTCATGACGCCGATGCCGCTGGTCACCGGCCAGGTCGGCATCTCCGGCGTGGACGCCATGGAGCTGCTGCGCCGCCACAAGATCGAGAAGCTTCCGCTGGTCGACGGCGACGGCGTCCTCAAGGGCCTGATCACGGTCAAGGACTTCGTCAAGGCCGAGCAGTACCCGCACGCCGCCAAGGACGCCAAGGGCCGCCTGCTCGTCGGTGCCGCCGTGGGCGCCAGCCCTGAGGCCCTCGACCGCGCCCAGGCCCTCGCCGAGGCCGGGGTGGACTTCCTCGTCGTCGACACCTCGCACGGCCACAACAGCAACGCGCTGAGCTGGATGTCGAAGATCAAGTCCAGCGTCAGCGTCGACGTCGTCGGCGGCAACGTCGCCACCCGTGACGGCGCCCAGGCCCTGATCGACGCGGGTGTCGACGGCATCAAGGTCGGCGTGGGCCCCGGTTCCATCTGTACGACCCGTGTGGTGGCCGGCATCGGCGTCCCGCAGGTCACCGCGATCTACGAGGCGTCCCTCGCCGCCCGCGCCGCCGGCGTGCCCCTGATCGGCGACGGCGGTCTGCAGTACTCGGGCGACATCGGCAAGGCGCTCGCCGCCGGTGCCGACACCGTGATGCTGGGCAGCCTGCTGGCGGGCTGCGAGGAGTCGCCGGGCGAGCTGCAGTTCATCAACGGCAAGCAGTTCAAGTCGTACCGCGGCATGGGCTCGCTGGGCGCCATGCAGTCCCGCGGCCAGGGCAAGTCGTACTCCAAGGACCGTTACTTCCAGGCCGAGGTCGCCTCCGACGACAAGCTCGTGCCCGAGGGCATCGAGGGCCAGGTCCCCTACCGGGGCCCGCTCGCCAACGTCCTGCACCAGCTCGTCGGCGGGCTGCGCCAGACCATGGGCTACGTCGGAGCCGCCACCATCGCCGAGATGGAGACCAAGGGCCGCTTCGTCCGGATCACCTCCGCGGGCCTCAAGGAGAGCCACCCGCACGACATCCAGATGACGGTCGAGGCGCCGAACTACAGCCGCAGCAAGTAGGCGGCCGTAGCCGCAGGCACACGGGCAGCGGCCTCGCGAGGGCGGCTCCGGACCGTCCGGGGCCGCCCTCTGCGGTGCCCCGGCGGGACCGTCGGGGATACTGGAAGGCGCTGCAACGCATCAGGGAAAGGCCACAGACGTGACTGAGATCGAGATCGGGCGCGGCAAGCGCGGCCGCCGGGCGTACGCCTTCGACGACATCGCCGTCGTCCCCAGCCGCCGTACCCGGGACCCGAAGGAGGTCTCGATCGCCTGGCAGATCGACGCCTACCGCTTCGAGCTGCCGTTCCTGGCCGCTCCCATGGACTCGGTCGTCTCCCCGGCCACCGCGATCCGCATCGGCGAGCTGGGCGGCCTCGGCGTCCTCAACCTGGAAGGGCTCTGGACCCGGCACGAGGACCCGCAGCCCCTGCTCGACGAGATCGTCGGCCTCGACGCGGACACCGCGACCCGCCGTCTCCAGGAGATCTACGCCGCCCCCATCAAGGAGGAGCTGATCGGGCAGCGCATCAAGGAGGTGCGCGACTCGGGCGTGGTCACCGCCGCCGCGCTCTCCCCGCAGCGCACCGCCCAGTTCTCCAAGGCCGTCGTGGACGCGGGCGTCGACATCTTCGTCATCCGCGGCACCACCGTCTCCGCGGAGCACGTCTCCGGCTCGCACGAGCCGCTGAACCTCAAGCAGTTCATCTACGAGCTGGACGTCCCGGTGATCGTGGGCGGCTGCGCCACCTACACCGCGGCCCTGCACCTGATGCGCACCGGCGCCGCGGGCGTCCTCGTCGGCTTCGGCGGCGGCGCCGCCCACACCACGCGCAACGTGCTGGGCATCCAGGTGCCCATGGCCACCGCGGTCGCGGACGTGGCCGCGGCCCGCCGGGACTACATGGACGAGTCCGGCGGCCGGTACGTCCACGTCATCGCCGACGGCGGCGTCGGCTGGTCCGGCGACCTGCCCAAGGCGATCGCCTGCGGCGCCGACTCCGTGATGATGGGCTCCCCGCTGGCCCGCGCGACCGACGCGCCGGGCAAGGGCCACCACTGGGGCATGGAGGCCGTCAACGTCGAGCTGCCGCGCGGCCAGAAGGTCGACCTCGGCACGGTCGGCACCATCGAGGAGGTCCTCACCGGCCCGTCCCGCACCCCCGACGGCTCGATGAACTTCTTCGGCGCCCTGCGCCGCGCGATGGCCACCACCGGCTACAGCGAGCTGAAGGAGTTCCAGCGCGTCGAGGTGACGGTCGCGGACTCGCAGCACCGGCGGTAGTCACCCGAATGCCATAGCGAGGGGCCCGGAGCGGACGCTCCGGGCCCCTCGCGTGTCCGGGCGGCGCGGTCAGAGCCGGTGCGCCGCCCCCGTGGGCGTGGCCCCCCGCGTGTCCAGGAGGAGCTGGGCCTTGACCGACAGGCCCTGGAGGTCGTACGTGCGGTGCTGCTGGAGGAGGATCGTGAGGTCGGCGTCGGCGGCGGCCTCGTAGAGGGAGTCGGCGCGGGGCACGGGGCGGTCGGCGACGTTCCAGGACGGGATGTGCGGGTCGTGGTAGCTGACGGCGGCGCCCATCGACATCAGGCGGGTCGCGATCTCCTCGGCCGGGGTGGCCTGCTGGTCGGCCAGGTCGGCCTTGTAGGTGACGCCGAGGAGGAGGACGCGGGCGCCGCGCGCGGACTTGCCGTGCTCGTTGAGGAGGGCGGCGGCGCGCTGCACGACGTAGCGGGGCATCTGGGCGTTGACCTGCTGGGCCAGCTCGACCATGCGCAGGCTGTGCGGGGCCCGGCCGGTCAGGTCCTGGGGGACGGAGTGGCCGCCGACACCGGGGCCGGGGCGGAAGGCCTGGAAGCCGAACGGCTTGGTCTCCGCGCAGCGCAGGACGTCCCACAGGTCGACGCCGAGGTCGTCGCAGAGCACGGCCATCTCGTTGACCAGGGCGATGTTCACATGCCGGAAGTTGGTCTCCAGGAGCTGGACCGTCTCCGCCTCCCTCGGGCCGCGGGCGCGGACCACCTTGTCGGTGAGGCGGCTGTAGAAGGCGGCGGCCGACTCGGTGCAGGCGGGGGTGAGGCCGCCGATGACCTTCGGGGTGTTGGCCGGGGTGAAGTCGCGGTTGCCGGGGTCCACGCGGCTGGGGGAGTAGGCGAGGTGGAAGTCGCGGCCGGCCCGCATCCCCGAGCCCTGCTCCAGGAGCGGGCGCAGGAACTCCTCCGTCGTCCCGGGGCGCACCGGCGATTCCAGGATGACCGTGGTGTGCGGGCGCATGTGGGCGGCCAGGGTCCGGGCCGCGGCCTCCACCTGGCCGAGGTCCAGGCCGCCGTCGGGGGAGGGCGGGGTCGGCGCGCAGATGACGGCGGTGCGTACACGGCCCAGCTCGGCCGGTCCGGTCGGGGTGCGGAAGCCCGTGGCGAGCATCCGGCGCACCTCGGCGGGCGTGAGCGGGTCGGCCTCGGGGCCGGTGCGGTAGCCGAGGGTGGGGATGCCGGCGGCGACGGCGGCCTGGGCCAGGGGCAGGCCGTACGGGCCGAGTCCGATGACGGCGAGATCTGCGGGCATGGCGTGGGCCGTCCTTCCCAGTAGCCGGAGCGGGACAGGTGCGCAAGCCCGGTGGACAGGATGGGCGAGCACAACGTCAGACTAGGAGTAAATATGACCGATTTGCGGGATTGATCCGCCGAGTCCCGGCGAGTGTCGACGGATCGGCGCAGGTCGGAGGCCGGTCGGGAGGGAGCCGGTGGCGGGGGCGCTCCACGGCCCGCGGGTTGTCCACAGGCGGGCGCGGGGCGCGGCCCGGGGTTGTCCACAGGTTGAGGCGTGCGGCTGCCGAAGTCGGGCAGGCGGGTCAGAATCTGGGCATGGTGGGTACCAGGAACCGGGCTCGCCCGACGGGTGCGGCCGGCGCGACCGACAGCGGGAGGCAGCAGTGAGGACAGCGACCCTTGGGCCGGCGCAGCGCGCCGAGTCGCTCGCCGCCATGGCCGAGCGCGAGCTCGACGTGCTCGTGGTGGGCGCCGGAGTCGTCGGTGCGGGCACCGCGCTCGACGCCGTGACGCGCGGCCTGTCCGTCGGCCTGGTCGAGGCGCGGGACTGGGCCTCGGGCACCTCCAGCAGATCCAGCAAGCTGATCCACGGCGGCCTGCGCTACCTGGAGATGCTCGACTTCGTGCTCGTGCGGGAGGCGCTGAAGGAGCGCGGCCTCCTCCTCGAACGGCTCGCGCCGCACCTGGTGAAGCCGGTGCCGTTCCTGTACCCGCTCCAGCACAAGGGCTGGGAGCGGCTGTACGCGGGCTCCGGCGTCGCGCTCTACGACGCCATGTCCATGGCCCGCGGGCACGGCCGGGGCCTGCCCCTGCACCGGCACCTGACCCGCCGTCACGCCCTGCGCGTGGCGCCCGCGCTGAAGAAGGACGCGCTGGTCGGCGCGTTGCAGTACTACGACGCCCAGATGGACGACGCCCGCTTCGTGGCCACGCTGGTGCGCACCGCTGCGGCGTACGGCGCCAAGGTGGCCAACCGCGCGCGGGTCACCTCCTTCCTCCGCGAGGGCGAACGCGTGGTCGGCGCGCGGGTGCAGGACGTCGAGGCGGGCGGCGAGTACGAGGTCCGCGCGAAGCAGGTGGTCAACGCGACGGGGGTGTGGACCGACGACACCCAGGCGATGGTGGGCGAGCGCGGACAGTTCCACGTGCGGGCCTCCAAGGGCATCCACCTGGTCGTGCCCAAGGACCGCATCCACTCCAGCACCGGCCTGATCCTGCGCACCGAGAAGTCCGTGCTGTTCGTCATCCCCTGGGGACGGCACTGGATCATCGGCACCACGGACACCGACTGGGACCTCGACAAGGCCCACCCGGCCGCCTCCAGCGCCGACATCGACTACCTGCTGGAACACGTCAACTCGGTGCTGTCGGTGCCCCTCACGCGCGACGACGTCGAGGGCGTGTACGCCGGGCTGCGTCCGCTGCTGGCCGGTGAGTCGGACGCCACCAGCAAGCTGTCGCGCGAGCACACCGTCGCCCACCCCGTGCCCGGCCTGGTCGTCGTGGCCGGCGGCAAGTACACGACGTACCGGGTGATGGCCAAGGACGCCGTGGACGAGGCCGTGCACGGGCTCGACCTGCGGGTCGCCGACTGCGTCACCGAGGAGACCCCGCTGCTGGGCGCGGAGGGCTACCACGCGCTGTGGAACGCGCGGGCGCGGATCGCCGCGCGCACCGGCCTGCACGTCGCACGCGTGGAGCATCTGCTCAACCGCTACGGCGCGTTGACGGAGGAACTGCTCGAACTCGTCGCCGCCGACGCCTCCCTGGGCGAGCCGCTCACCGGAGCCGAGGACTACCTGCGCGCCGAAGTCGTCTACGCCGCCTCGCACGAGGGAGCGCGTCACCTGGACGACGTACTGACCCGGCGCACCCGCATCTCCATCGAGACCTTCGACCGGGGGACCCGCAGCGCCCGTGAGGCAGCCGAGTTGATGGCACCCGTGCTCGGCTGGGACAAGGGGCAGGTCGAACGGGAGATCCAGCACTACGAGAAGCGGGTCGAGGCCGAGCGGGAGTCGCAGCGTCAGCCGGACGACCTGACGGCCGACGCGGCCCGGCTGGGGGCGCCGGACATCGTGGCACGGTAGGAGGGCGGGGCGGGAACCCTGCGGGCACCCTGGGCGTAGAGCACTTGTCGGGTGAGGGACAATGAAGGCTCTGTCAGGGCGGGTTGCATGAGGGGACGCATGTCGGAGGCGGAGCGGGCGGGGACATCCCGTACGGACAAGAGCGCACGTCTCCTCGCCGGGCGGTACCGGCTGGGAGACGTGCTCGGCCGCGGCGGCATGGGGACGGTGTGGCGCGCAGAGGACGAGACCCTCGGACGCACGGTCGCCGTCAAGGAGCTGCGGTTCCCAGGGAACATCGACGAGGAGGAGAAGCGGCGCCTGATCACGCGCACGCTGCGCGAGGCCAAGGCCATCGCGCGGATCCGCAACAACAGCGCCGTCACCGTGTACGACGTGGTCGAGGAGGACGACCGGCCGTGGATCGTGATGGAACTCGTCGAGGGCAAGTCGCTCGCCGAGGCCATCCGTGAGGACGGTCTGCTGGAGCCGAAGCGGGCCGCCGAGGTCGGCCTCGCCATCCTGGACGTGCTGCGCTCCGCGCACCGCGAGGGCATCCTGCACCGCGACGTGAAGCCGTCGAACGTACTGATCGCCGAGGACGGCCGGGTCGTGCTCACCGACTTCGGCATCGCCCAGGTCGAGGGCGACCCCTCCATCACCTCCACCGGCATGCTCGTCGGCGCCCCCTCCTACATCTCGCCCGAGCGGGCCCGCGGCCACAAGCCCGGTCCGGCCGCCGACCTGTGGTCGCTGGGCGGACTGCTGTACGCCGCCGTCGAGGGCACCCCGCCCTACGACCGGGGCTCGGCGATCGCGACGCTCACCGCGGTGATGACGGAGAACCTGGAGGAGCCGAAGAACGCCGGCCCGCTGCGGGATGTCATCTACGGGCTGCTCAACAAGGACCCCGCCCAGCGGCTCGACGACGCCGGCGCCCGCGCGATGCTCAACAAGATCATCCACGCCCCCGAGCCGACGGCCGGGAGCGAACCGCTCGACGCCACCAAGGTCGTGCCGCTGCCCCCGCAGCCGGACGGGCGCGGGCGTCGCGGCGGCGCCCCGGGCACCGGGGCCAAGCGGGCCGAGGAGGCCGGGGAGAAGCTTCGCGGAGCGCTGCGTTCCGTGCGCAAGGCCGCCGTCGGGGCCGGTGCCGCCGGTGCCGCCGCCTCGCGGCCCAAGCCCGGCGGTGGCACGCCGGCGGGTTCCCCGAGAGCGGCTTCCGCCGCGCCCGCGCCCCGGGTGGGCCCGGGTGCCGGTGCGCGCGCCGACGCCGCCGGCGGGGCGGCCGGTGCGCCGAACGCCGCCGGGGGTGCGAAAAGCTCCGGCTGGCCCGTCGTACCGCCGCCGGACCTGCCCGCACGGTCCGTGCCCCGGGCTCCGCTCACCGACGTGGTGCCGCGCCGGACACTGATCGTCATCGCGGTGGTCGTGGCGCTGGCCGTGCTCGGCACCGTGCTGGCCCTCACGCTCGGCGGGGGCGACGACGACAAGGGCGCCGAGGGCGGCAGCGGCGGCAAGGCGGTCGCCTCCGCCGACGCGAGCGGCGACACCAAGCAGGACGGCGAGAGCGGCACCGGCACCGACGGCTCCGCCTCCGACCCGGCGGTCACCGGGGAGGCGAGCGGCGCCCCCAACGGCGGAGCGAGCGCGTCCGGCGAGACGGGCGACGACGCCGGCACGTCCGACGACGAGGACGCGGCCGCCACCCACCAGGGCGACCAGGGCTACCGCATCGGACTGCCCGAGGGCTGGAAGTTCACCACCACGGGCTCCTCCGGCGACCGGTTCACCGGGCCCCGGGGACAGAAGCTCCTGGTCGCCTGGACCTCCACGCCCAAGGGCGACCCCGTGGCGGACTGGAAGAACCAGGAGCGGTACATGGTGCGCTCCAACTACCGGAAGATCCGCATAGAGAAGGTGGGCTACCGCGGCTGGAACGCGGCCGACTGGGAGTTCACCTACACCGACGGCGGCACCAAGTACCGCACCGTGGACCGGGGTTTCGTCGTCGACGACCACCAGGGCTACGCGCTCATGTACACCGCGAAGGCCGACGACTGGGGCGACGACCTGCGCCGCGACACCTGGCGGACCCTGGCCAAGACCTTCGAACCCAAGTCCTGAGCGGAGGCGGACGGGAACCGGGGCGCCGGGTCCCGGGTTTGACCCGCCCGATATCTGGCATCAGCTCATTGCGGGTTGCCTCCGGCACGTATCGTGAGTGCTTGCGGACCGTACGCAGCCGGAACGGCCCGCCGTGCGAACGGAATTGACCGACGGCTGCCGGGGGTGGCGACGTGGACGACTACGCGGGACGGGTGCTCGCCGACCGCTACCGCCTGCCGCTGCCGCCGTCCGACGAGTACGAGCTCACCGAGAGCCGGGCCTTCGACACCTACAGCGGACAGGAAGTCCTGGTCCGCCAGGTGCCGTTGCCGGAGGTCGTCGAGGCCGAGGTGATCGACGCGGACGGCCTGCCCGACGGCTTCACGGCCCGCGACGGCGGCGCCCGGTACCCCGGCCGGCGGACACCGGCCGCGGGCGGCGGGCCCGGGCGGCCGGCCGACCCGGTGGTCCGGCGTGCCGTCGAGGCCGCGCAGGCCGCGGCGGCGGTGCCCGACCATCCTCGCCTTGACCAGGTCTTCGACGTCTTCGCCGAGGGCGGCTCGCTGTGGATCGTCAGCGAGCTGGTGGCCGCGAGGCCGCTGGCCGCGCTCCTCGCCGAACAGGCCCTGACGCCCTACCGGGCGGCCGAGGTCGCCTCCGACGTGCTGCTGGCGCTGCGCGTGCTGCACGCGTACGGCTGGGTGCACCGCAACATCACCGCGCGCACCGTGCTCGTCTGCGACGACGGGCGCGTCGTGCTGACCGGCCTGGCGGTCGGAGCGGCGGAGGAGGCGCTGTGCGGGTACGACCCGGTGCCGCCGCCCGAGGAGGAGCCGGGCCCCGCGGTCGATCCGGTCGCCCCGGACGGGACCTTCGGCCCGGGCGGAGGGGGCACCCGGACCGCCGTCTTCGGGCCCGGGGACGCCGACCCGGAGGCCGCCCGGCGGGCCGCCATAGAGGCGCGGGGCGTCGGCGGGCTCCCGGTGCCCGAGGCCCCCGGTCCGGGCGGCGCCCCCGCCGGGCTCGCGCCCGCGTCGCTCGCCCCCGGCGATGACGCGCGGGCCGCTCGCGCCGGTGCGATCGCCGCCTACCGTGCGGGCGCCAGGGCCGCGGCCCGCGTCCAGCAGGCCCAGAACGGCCGCGCGGCCCTGCCCGGCGCCCGCCCCGCCCCCGCCGCACGTCCCGACGGGCCCGGTTCCCGTCCCGTCGGGGAGGGGTCCCCGCACGGCGCCGACGCGGGCGGGTTCGGTGCCGGAGACGGGCGGGCGCGTTCCGTCGCCGGGCCGGTGGCCGGGTACGGCGGTGGTGACGGCCGGTCTCCGTACGGTGCCGGGCCGGATGAGGCGAGCGGCGTGGAGGGCGCCGACGCGGGCGGGTTCGGTGCGGAAGGGGGACGAGAGGGTTCCGTCGCCGGTGCGGGGGCCGGGGACGACGCGGTGGGCGGGCGGTCGGGCGAAGGTGCCGGCCGGGAGGCGCACGCCGCGGGGACCGGTGCGGCGTCCGGCGGTCCGGGCGACGACGGTGACCCCGCGCCGGCGGGTGAGCCGGCCCCGCCCGGGCAGATCGCCGACCCCTACGGCGTACGCACCACCTCCTGGCACGGCGCCGCGCCCCGCGCCCTCGGCGACCCTGCGTTCCCGGCCCCCCGTCCGGCCGGTGGACCGACGGCCGGGCGCGCCCTGCCCGCAGCACGCCAGGAGGGCGGCCCTGGGGCCGCCGGCCGGTCCGACGCCCCGCCGTGGCAGGCCGGTACCGGGCCCGCGTCCCCCGCCTCACCGGCGGAGCCCGGCCGCCGGACGGACGTGCCGCAGCCGGGCGTCGGTTCCGGACAGTTGGAGCCGGGTGCGGGCCACGTACCGGGCGAGGACCTCGGCGACCTCGCTCGCGGCGCCCCGCCCGCCGCGGGCTGGGACGGCCGGGCCGCCCGGATCCCCGTGCCGCGTGGGCCGGGCAGCGCGCTCGCCGCCGAGCGGGCCCGGCAGACCCGGATGGCCGTGGTGGGGCCCGTGACCGAGCGCTGGGCGCCCGAACAGGCCGGACCCGTGCACGAGAACTGGCAACTGGCCGCGCCCGTCGGCCCCGCCACCGACCTGTGGGCCCTCGGCGCGTTGCTCTTCCGCGCCGTGCAGGGCCACGCGCCCTACCCGGAGGAGTCGACCGCCGAGCTGGTGCAGATCGTGTGCGCGGAGCCCCCGGCGTTCGCCGAGGAGTGCGGGCCGCTGCGGCCGGTCGTCGAGTCGCTGCTGCGTCAGGACCCCACCGAGCGCATCGAGTTCGAGGAGCTGAGCGGCTGGCTTCGTTCCCTCGTACGGTCCGCGCCCGAGCCGGAGGCCGGGCTGCACGTCGTCTCCGCGCCGCCCGTGGAGACCGGACGGCTGCCCATCGTGCGCCGCCGGGGCGAACTGGTGCGCAGGCGCCGTGCCGGACTGCCCGCGCACCACGGACGGCACAAGCGCGGCAGACCGGAGACCGGCCGCTCCCCGCGCAGCCTCGGCCGGACCCTGCTCCTGCTGATACTCCTCGCGCTGGCCGGCGCGGTCGCGTACGCCATGTTCTTCATGCCCAGGAGCGACACGAGCGGCGCCGGGGCCGCCGACCGGACCGGCGCCGCCGGGGAGGCGAGCCAGGCGCCGCCCGCGAAGTCGCCGGAGACCGACGGCGAACCGGGACCGGACGGTACGTCGCCGCAGCCCGATCCCGGGGGCTCGCGGACGGCCGGCGGCCCCGAGACCCAGTCCAACGTCGCCGACGGGTTCACCCTGCGCAAGGACCCGGAGGGCTTCCACGTCGCCGTCGCCGAGGGCTGGAACCGCACGCCCCGCAACGGCAGTGGCCAGGTCGTCTACGGCAAGGGCGACTTCGAGCTGATCGTCGTGCCCGGCCGCGACCGCGCCTCGGAGTTCGGCGACGACCCGATGACGTACCAGCGCGACGGTGAACCCGAGCTGGCCTCGTACCGCGCCTCGAGCTGGGCCACCTCCAGCGGCCTGAAGACCATCGAGGTCGGCGGACGGACCATGGCCGAGGGGCAGTTCACCTGGACCGGAGCCGCCGGAGAGCTGTACGTGCGCAACGTCGCCATGCTGATCGACGGGCGCTACCACGTGGTGCAGGTCCGCGGTCCGGAGGCGGAGCGCGACGAGGTGTCCCGGCTGTTCGAGCAGGCCATGACGACCTACCGGGCCACGGGCTGAGGGCAGTTCGGCCCGGTGGTTGCCTCCCGCCTCGGAAAGCGACAACCGTCACAGAGCGGTTTCCATGCCACCCCGGCCGTTCCCCGAAGAGGGGCCGGTCCCTAGTCTGACCCTGACAAGACCATTGCGGGGCAACGTGAATCAGATGCAGGGCCGGCTCGTTTCGGGACGCTACCGGCTCGGGGAAGCCATCGGCAGCGGCGGCATGGGCCGGGTGTGGCGCGCACACGACGAGGTGCTGCACCGGACGGTCGCCATCAAGGAGTTGACCGCCGCGCTCTACGTCTCGGAGAGCGACCAGGCCATTCTCCTGGCGCGCACCCGGGGCGAGGCGCGCGCGGCGGCACGGATCAACCACTCGGCCGTCGTCACCGTGCACGACGTACTCGAACACGACGGCCGGCCGTGGATCGTGATGGAGCTGGTCGAGGGACGCTCGCTGGCCGACGCGGTCAAGGAGGAGGAGCGGGTCGAGCCGCGCGAGGCGGCCCGGATCGGCCTGTGGGTGCTGCGCGCCCTGCGCGCCGCCCACACCGCCGGAGTCCTGCACCGCGACGTCAAACCGGGCAACGTGCTGCTCGCGGACGACGGACGCGTCCTGCTCACCGACTTCGGCATCGCGCAGATCGAGGGCGACTCCACCATCACCCGGACCGGAGAGGTCGTCGGCTCCGTCGACTACCTCGCGCCCGAGCGCGTCCGCGGCCACGATCCCGGCCCGTCCTCCGACCTGTGGGCGCTCGGCGCGACGCTGTACACGGCGGTGGAGGGCAGGTCGCCGTTCCGCCGCACCTCCCCGCTCACCACCATGCAGGCGGTCGTCGAGGAGGAGGCCACCGAGCCCCGGCACGCCGGTGCGCTCGCGCCCGTCATCAGCGCCCTGCTGCGCAAGGACCCGGCCGACCGGCCCGACGCCACCGAGACCGAGCACCTGCTCGCCCAGGCGGCCGAGGGGCGACGCCCGGACGAGGCCCAGGCGTACGTGCCGACCACCCGTTACACGGGCCCGCCGTCGCGCTCGGGCGACACGGTCCACCAGGAGATGTCCGGCGCGCCGGGGGCACCGGGACCCGTGGGCGGGACCACGGCCACGCCGTACCCGCCGGTGACCGGGCCCACCACGGTCGGTCCCACTGCGGTCGGCCCCACCGCGGGTGGCCCCGTCACGGTCGGTCCCGCGGCGCCGGGTCACCCGGCCGCCGGAGGGGCGGCCGGACCCGTGGGCGGTGTCGCCGCGCCCGCCGCCGCTCCCCGGCGGCCACGGCGGACGCGGATGCGTACCCTCGCGGGGGTCGTCGCCGTCGCCGCGCTCATCGGCGCGGGCACCGCCGTGGTGCTGCAACAGCGCGACGGGGGCGGCACGTCGGCCGGCTCCGACCCCACCCCCGGGCCGTCCGGTTCCGCCTCCCCGGACCCCTCCGCCTCCGCCACCACCGGCCAGGGTCCCGGCGGCGCCGTCCCGGCCGGGTGGGTGCGCCACGACGACCCGCTGGGTTTCAGCCTCTCCCTGCCCGAGGACTGGCAGCGCAGGGACTTCGACGGCGACAGCGGCGAACTCCGGCAGATCGACTACACCCCCGACGGCGGCGACCACGTCATCCGCATATCCGTCGACACCGCCCCCGACTACAACGACCCGTACGTCCACCAGCAGGACCTGGACGCGCAGCTCGGCGGAAGGCTGGTCGACTACCGGCGCGTCGCCCTGGAACGCGTCGGCTACCGCGACCTCGACAGCGCCCGCTGGGAGTACACCTGGACCGCGCTGGCGAAGGACACCGAGTTCCCGGGACCGCGCCGGGCCGTGTCGCAGACGTACATGTCCCGCGACGGCGTCGAGTACGCACTCAACATGTCCGGACCGGCGAGCGACTGGCCGGCCACCCAGCAGCGGTTCAGGGCGGTGCTGCAGAGCTGGCAGGAGAAGACCGGCTGAGCCGTGCGGGGCCGCGACGGGGCACCCGTGCCCGTCGGTTGTCGGCCACCCGTGTGACAGCGACCCGGAGCCGGTGCGTCCGGTGGTGCATGATGGGGCGCATGGTGACCGAGGGGGCGGGAGGGCGTGTCATCGCGGGCCGGTACCGGCTCCACGAGCGGCTCGGCAGCGGCGGCATGGGCATCGTGTGGCGGGCCACCGACCAACTGCTCGGCCGGGAAGTGGCCGTGAAGGCGCTGCCCCTCGACGAGACCCTCTCCGCGGCCGAGGCCCGGCGGCGCCGCGAACGCACCCTGCGCGAGGCCCGCGCGGTCGCGCAGTTGCGGCATCCGCACGTCATCGTCGTGCACGACGTGGTCGAGGACGACGAACGCGCGTACATGGTCATGGAACTGGTCGACGGCGGTTCGCTCGCCGACCGCGTGCTCGGCCTCGGCCCCGTCGACGCCGCCGAGGCCGCCCGCATCGGCATCGCCCTCCTCGACGCCCTGGACACCGCCCACGCGGCGGGGATCCTGCACCGGGACGTGAAGCCGTCGAACGTGCTGCTGGCCGAGGACGGCCGGGTCGTCCTCACCGACTTCGGCGTGGCCCAGGTCGCGGGCTCCACCACGCTCACCGAGAACGGTTCGTTCGTCGGTTCCCCGGAGTACACCGCCCCGGAGCGGATGTCCGGAGCCGGGACCGGCCCGGAGTCGGACCTGTGGTCGCTGGGCGTGCTGCTGTGCGCGGTCCTCAGCGGCGTCTCGCCCTTCCACCGCGACTCGCTGGGCGGTGTCCTGCACGCCGTGGTCACCGAGGAGATCCGCCCGCCCGCGCAGGCCGGACCGCTCCTGCCGGTCGTACGGGGCCTGCTGGAGCGCGATCCCCGGCGGCGGCTGGACGCGGTGTCGGCGCAGCGGATGCTGCGCGCCTTCCTCAGCACCGGCCGTACGCCCGCGACCCCGGCGGCGGCAGCGGCGGCGGTGGCCGGCGGGCCGCCGCGTGTGCGGTGGGGCGCGAGGCGGACCGTGCTCACGGCCGCGCTGCTGGTCGTCGCCGCTGCGGGCGCCGGGGTGTCGGCCGCCGCGCTGCTGGCGGACCGGGGCGGCGACGGGGGCGGTACACCGGCGACCTCGGTGCCGGTGACGCCGACGGCGGAGCCGACACCGGCACCGACCGGGGCGCCGACGACGGGACCTGTGCCCCCGTCCGCGCCCGGTTCCGGCACCTAAAAGGGAGATAAGCGGCAACCCGCGTCACGGGTCTGTGACCGCGCGCCCCCGCGGTGGAAAGGAACGCGCCCGGCGCGATATGGATGGACCCATGAGCAGCAACGGGGGACCGCGCACAGGCCCGGACGAGCCGACGAGTTTTGACCTGCAACCGCCGAACCGGCCCGCCGCCGTGCCTCGTCCGGGCAATCCGTACGCGGCGCCGACCCAGGTCGTGCCGTCGCCCTCGCCGTCTCCCTCGCCCTCGCCGTCGCCGTCCGAGGGCCCGTTCCCGGCTCCGGCGCCCGCCCCGGCGGCGCCCTCCGCCGCCGGGCAGGAGCCGGGGGCCGGGCGGCTCATCGCCGGACGCTACCGGCTCATCTCCAAGCTCGGGCACGGCGGCATGGGCACGGTGTGGCGGGCCAAGGACGAGACCGTGGACCGCGAGGTCGCGGTCAAGGAACCCCGCGTCCCCGACCATCTTCCCGAACGCGAACGGGACAACGCCTTCGAGCGGATGCGCCGCGAGGCCCGCGCCGCGGCCCGGCTCGACCACCCCTCGGTGGTCGGCGTGCACGACGTGGCGGTCGTGGACGGACAGCCGTGGATCGTGATGGAGCTGGTCCACGGGCGTTCCCTCGGCGACGTCCTCCAGGAAGGCACGCTGAGCGCGCGCGAGGCCGCCCGGATCGGCCTGGAGGTGCTGGGCGCGCTGGAGGCCGCGCACGCCGCCGGCGTCCTGCACCGGGACGTGAAGCCGGACAACGTGCTGCTCGGCCGGTACGACCGGGTCGTCCTCACCGACTTCGGCATCGCCCAGATCGAGGGCGAGACCAGTCTGACCGACACCGGCGGCTTCGTCGGTTCGCCCGAGTACATCGCTCCGGAGCGGGTGCTGGGCCGCCGCCCGGGACCGGCGAGCGACCTGTGGTCGCTGGGCGTGGTGCTGTACGCGGCGACGGAGGGCGTCTCGCCGTTCCGGCGCAGCAACACCCCCGCCACGCTCCAGTCGGTGCTCAACGCCACGCCCGCGCCGCCCGCCTCCGCGCCGGGCCCGCTGACCGAGGTGATCACCGGCCTGCTGGACAAGGACCCGGCACGCCGCCCCGACGCCGCCCGCGTCCGCGCCCTGCTGGACGCCGCCGCGCACCCGCCCGCGCCGCAGCCCACCCAGGTGGTCCGGACGGACGGCCCCCAGGGAGCCCAGGGGCCGGGGACGGCGCCCGTCTCCCGCTGGAGCGTGCGGCTGGGCCGCAACGCCTGGATCGCCCTCGGCGCGGTCGTCGCCGCGGCGGCGGTGGCGTCGTACCTCGTGGTCGCCGACCCCTTCGCGGGCACGCTGCCCAAGGGCTGGCAGCAGCACGAACTCGACGGCAAGGTGGGCATGAGCGTCGCGGTGCCCGAGGAGTTCGTGAAGGCGAAGCACCCGGACGACTGGGACGGCACCAACGAGACGTTCACCGACCCGAGCGGCGCCGTCACCGTCATCGTGGACCGGGACGTCAAGGCCGACGACGAGGGCGACAAGATCCCCGACACCGCCGGCGCCAACGCCTGGGCGGACTGGGAGACGCTCAAGGACGGCGACTACTCCCTGGGCTTCGCCGCCGACCCCGCGCCCAGGGGCGAGCCGAGCGAGACGGAGTACAAGGGCGAGAAGGCCGCCGAGAACGTCATCGAGTACACGACCGCGGACACCCAGAACCCCCGTGCCCGCGAGTTCCACATCCTGTACTACCGGACCGGCAACGGCGACATGTGCAAGGTGTCCGTCGACTACCCCCGCGAGGGTTACTTCGCCGACGAGGCACGGGAGATCGCCCGGACGGTGATCGCCAACTGGGAGGTCGACAAGGCCGTCGGCCCTTCGACGTAACGCCCTGATCAGCGGGTTTGTTGCCAGCGATCACTGGCGTCGTGTGAGCGCCCGGTGAAGCACGGTGAATCCCTGTTACCGACGGGTACACAAAGCGCGCCCGACGTCATACCCTGCGGCCATGACGGACGCGCAGGCCCCGGAACTCACCGGCACGAATCCCCTCGCCCCCGCCCCGGAGGGCGCCCGCACCGCTGCCGACGTGGTCACGCCCGAGCTGGTCGCCCAGCTCACCAAGGGCGTGGCCGGGTCCGGCCGCACCGCCAACCACACCCCGTTCACCGGCGAGAAGCTGGCCGACCTGCCCGAGTCGACGCCCGAGGACGTGGCCGGCGCCTTCGAGCGGGCCCGTGCCGCGCAGGCCGTCTGGGCCCGTGTCCCGGTGCGGCAGCGCGCCGCCGTCCTGCTGCGCTTCCACGACCTGGTCCTCGCGCGCCAGGCCGAGGTCCTCGACCTCATCCAACTGGAGACCGGCAAGGCCCGCCTGCACGCCCACGAGGAGGTCCAGGCCGTCGCCGTCGCCGCCCGGCACTACGGCCGCAAGGCCCCCGCGTACCTGCGCCCCAAGCGCCACACGGGCGCCGTGCCGACCCTCACCAAGGTCACCGAGCTGCGCCACCCGCGCGGCGTCGTCGGCCAGATCGCCCCCTGGAACTACCCCCTCGAACTGTCCGTCGGCGACGCGCTCCCGGCCTTCGTCGCGGGCAACGCGGTCGTCATGAAGCCCGACACCGAGACCTGCCTGACCGCCCTGTGGGCCCGGGACCTGCTCATCGAGGCCGGTCTGCCCGCCGATGTCTTCCAGGTCGTCCTCGGCGAGGGACCCGTGGTCGGCCCCGAGGTCGTCAAGCACGCCGACTACGTCTCCTTCACCGGCTCCACCCGCACCGGCCGCGAGGTCGCCCAGGGCGCCGCCGCCCGCCTGGTCGGCGTCTCCCTCGAACTCGGCGGCAAGAACGCCATGCTGGTCCTGGCGGACGCCGACATCGAGAAGGCCGCGGCGGGCGCCGTCCGCGCCTGCTTCTCCTCCGCCGGCCAGCTCTGCATCTCCATCGAGCGGCTCTACGTCCACGAGTCCGTCGCCGACGCCTTCCTGGACCGCTTCGCCGCCCGCACCAGGGCCATGCGGCTGGGCACCTCCCTCTCCTACGGCGCCGACATGGGCTCGCTGGTGGGGGAGCGGCAGTTGGAGACCGTCAAGGCGCACGTGGCGGACGCCGTGGAGCGGGGGGCCAAGCTGGTCGCCGGGGGCGTCGCCCGCCCGGACATCGGACCGTACTTCTACGAGCCGACCATCCTCGACGGCGTCACCGCCCCCATGACCGTGTGCACCGAGGAGACCTTCGGCCCGGTCGTCTCCGTGTACCGCTTCTCGACCGAGGAGGAGGCCGTCGAGCACGCCAACTCCACGCCGTACGGCCTGAACTCCTCGGTCTGGACGAAGGACGCCCGGCGCGGCCGCGAGGTCGCCGCCCGGCTGCGCACCGGCACCGTCAACATCAACGAGGGCTACGCGCCCGCCTACGGCAGCGTCCAGTCCCCGATGGGCGGCATGAAGGACTCCGGCCTCGGCCGCCGGCACGGCTCCGAGGGCATCCTCAAGTACACCGAGGCCCAGACGGTCGCCCACCAGCGCCTGCTGCCGATGGCGCCGTCGCTGGGCATGGACGACGAGAAGTACGCCGCGTTCATGAGCCGGAGCCTGCGTCTGATGAAGGCGTTCCGCCTCCGCTGAGCCGTCCCGAGCAGCCGCCACCCGTACCCGTTCTCAACGAGGAGAGCACGTGTCGCAGGAGAAGTCCGTCCAGACCCGGGACGAGAACGGGTACGCCTACGACTACGACGTCGTCGTCGTGGGCTCGGGATTCGGGGGCTCCGTCTCCGCCCTCCGCCTCACCGAGAAGGGCTACCGCGTCGGCGTCCTGGAAGCCGGCCGCCGTTTCACCCGCGAGTCGCTGCCGAAGAACTCCTGGGACCTGAAGAACTACCTCTGGGCGCCCCGGCTCGGCATGTTCGGCATCCAGCGCATCCACCTGCTCGGAAATGTCATGGTCCTGGCAGGCGCGGGCGTCGGCGGCGGCTCCCTCAACTACGCCAACACCCTTTACGTGCCGCCGAAGCCCTTCTTCGACGACCCCCAGTGGCGCGGCATCACCGACTGGCACGAGGAACTGGCGCCGTACTACGACCAGGCCCGGCGCATGCTGGGTGTCCGGCTCAACCCGACGACGACGCCCTCCGACGTCCACCTGAAGGCCGCCGCCGAGAAGATGGGCTGCGGCGACACCTTCCACATGGCGCCGGTCGGCGTCTTCTTCGGCGACGGCGAGGACGCCGACGGCAAGGCGACGGCCCGGCCCGGGGAGCGGGTGCCCGACCCCTACTTCGGCGGGGCGGGCCCCGACCGCAGGGCCTGCAGCGAGTGCGGCGAGTGCATGACCGGGTGCCGGCACGGCGCGAAGAACACCCTCAACGAGAACTACCTGTATCTCGCCGAGAAGGCCGGCGCGGTCGTCCACCCGATGACCACGGTCGTCTCCGTCACCGAGGACTCGCGCGGCGGGTTCGCGGTCGCCACGCTCCCCCCGGACCGCAAGAACCGCCGGAAGGGGGACGCGGGCCGCACCTTCACCGCCCGCCGGGTCGTCATAGCCGCCGGCACCTACGGCACCCAGACCCTGCTGCACCGCATGAAGGCGGGCGGACAACTGCCCCACGTGTCCGACAGGCTCGGCGACCTGACCCGCACCAACTCCGAGGCGCTGGTGGGGGCCCAGACCGACGACCGGCGCTACCGCCGCGCCACCGGCGAGCCCCGCGCCGACTTCACACGCGGCGTCGCCATCACGTCCTCGGTCCACCCGGACGCCAACACCCACATCGAGCCGGTGCGTTACGGCAAGGGCTCCAACTCGATGGGCAGCCTGTCCATCCTCCAGGTCCCCTACGCCGGGCAGACCGCCTCGGGCGCCTCGCGCGTCCTGGGTTTCCTCGGCCACGCGGCCAAGCACCCGCTGCTGGTCCTGCGTTCACTGTCCAACCGCAAGTGGTCCGAGCGGACCATCATCGGCCTGGTCATGCAGTCCCTGGACAACTCCCTGACCACGCACCTGAAACCGACGGGAGTCGGCAAGGGCCTGCTCACCGCCCGTCAGGGCCACGGCGCGCCCAATCCCAAGCAGATCAGGGCCGCCACGGAGGGCGCCTCCGCACTCGCCGCCGAGATCAACGGTTTCGCCGGCTCGAACGTCGGGGAACTCATGGGCACCCCGCTGACCGCGCACTTCCTCGGCGGCTGTCCCATCGGCGCCTCGCGCGAGACCGGCGTCATCGACCCGTACCACCGGCTCTACGGCCACCCCGGCATCTCCGTCGTCGACGGCGCCGCCGTGTCGGCCAACCTCGGCGTCAACCCGTCCCTGACCATAACGGCGCAGGCCGAACGGGCGATGGCGTACTGGCCGAACAAGGGCGAGCGCGACCCACGTCCCGCGCAGGGCACCGGGTACGAACGTCTCGCCGCCGTCGCGCCCCACTCCCCGGCCGTCCCGGAGAAGGCCTTCGGCGCGCTGCGGCTGCCGCTCCTGGACGTGCCCGCGGTGCCGCCGAAGAAGTAGCGGCGCACCGGCGGCTCATCGGCGGCTCATCGGCGGTCACGATGGTTCGTCGGCGGTTAGCCGGCGGCTTCCGGGGAGACGAAAAGGTGAGTGGGACCCGCACCCCCCTCCGAGCGCGGGTTCCACCCACCCAGCCTGTGCCGTGCCGCCGTCGCGGCCGTTACGCGTCCGAGCCGCTCCTGCGCCGCCGCACCGCGAACACCGCACCGCCGCTGACGAGTACGGCGAGCCCGCCGACCAGGCCGATCACGGGCAGCGCCGAGCTGGAGCCGGTCGAGGCGAGGCTGCCGGTGACCTCGGGGACATTGGCGGCCGTCTTCTGCGGGACGTCGACGGGCGCGACGGGTGCCTTGCCGCCCTCCTGCGGCCTGGTGCCCTCCGTGTCCGTGCCGGGGGCCACGATCCGGAACTCGTAGGCGACGTCGCCGAAGCCGGTGCACGAGCCGTCCGCGTCGCCGTAGATCGTCGCGCCGAGCGTGAAGCCCGCGCCGACCGGAGCGCCGGCCCGCACGTTGATCCGCATCGGGATCTCGACCTCGTAGTCGGGGGCCAGCTCGTCGGTGTAGCCGATGTATCCGACCGCGTAACCGAGTTCACTGAGGTCCTGCCAGGACTCGTCCTCGGGGTTCCACGCCTGGAGGGCGACCTTGTCGCTCTCGAACAGCTCCTCGCCGTCGAGGTCGGCGGAGGCGCCGGCCAGGTACTCGAGGTTCTCCAGCGTCGAACCGGAGTTGTTGGCCACGGTCAGCGAGAACTCGTGCCAGCCGCTGCCCGCCGCGATCTCGCCGGGCAGGCCCTCGATGTCGACGTCGACCTTGGTGTCCTCGCACACGGACGGCTCGGGGTCGGGGACCTCCGACTCCCCTGGGGCCCCCGTCTGCTCCGGGTCTTGCGGAGCGGTGGTGGCCGGGGCCGGGTCGGCGGGGGAGGACGTGGCCGACTCCGAGTCGTCCGGGGCGGGTGCGTCGTCCTCCTCGTCCGTGCCGTCCGCCGCGTCCGTGGCGCTCGGAGAACCGCCTGCCGGGTCGCTGGGAGCGGGGCCTGTCGTGGTCTCGCCCGCCGCCGCGTCCGCGTCGTCCGACGAGGCCGACGTGGAGGGAGAGGCGGGCGCGGACACCGACGGGGACGCCGACGCGTCGTCGGTCGCGTATGCGGACGGGGCCGCGAGGAGGGCAGCGGGGGCGACCACCGCCGTGACGGCGGCTGCGGCCAGGACGCGACGAAGCTTCATGCCTGGTGTGATCAGCGAAACCTGTGAATGGTTGTCCCCGTTTTCACAGAATCCTTATGTGGCCTGTGTCACTGCTGGGGCCGTGGTGGTGCGCCGACGACGAGCGGCACGGTGAAGGGCGGCACGGCGAAGGGCCCCGCGGAACTGCGGCCGCAGGGCCCTCCCTCTCGGCCGGCACCGGCGTCAGGGCAGCGCCGGTGCCTCGGAAGCGGCGCCGGGGGGTTGCGCCGCTTGCCCTGGATGCTTGTCGTCTTCGATGCTCGCCGAACGAGGGACCCGTTCCCGTCGGCCGGCCCCGGGCGTCCCCGGGGCCGGCCGTTCTCTTGGGTGACCGGGCTGCTGTCCCCTGCCGTCCGGTCACTTCCTGGAGCGAGGTCCCACGACGCACGGCACGATCCGTACGTCTCATCGCTCCAGCGAGCCACGCGTGGTTCTTTCGGGCCCGCCCCTGGCTGACACGGACACCGGGACCAACGAAGCCGCTCGCCCACCGGTCACGCGCCGTACGGGTGAGAAGGCGCCGAACTCAGATGCGACCCCCGGCCGCACCGTCGGACGGGTCAGACGGGTCAGACGGGTCAGACGGGTGGGTCAGGGGTCAGACGGGTCAGACGCGTCCGCGGCACAGCTCCAGCATCGTCATCGCCAGCGCGGTGCCCGGCTTGCCCAGCGCCTGCCGGTAGTGGTCGAGCACCTCCATCTCGCGCGAGAGGTTCACCCGCCGGCCGCCGGAGGTGATCCGCGCGTCCTGGATGACGGCGGAGACGGCCATCCGTTCCTGGATGAGCCCGATGATCCGGTCGTCCAGGGCGTCGATGCGCTCCCGGGCGCCGGTGATCACATCCGCGGCCTCGGGGGTGTGGGCGCCGGTCTTGTCCGCTGCGGTGACGGTCTCGTTCGCCGCGCCGACGGTCTTGTTCGCTGCGGTGACGGTCATGTCGGTGGCTCCTCGCCGAAGAGTGGCGGCACCCGGGACCGGCACGGTCCGCGAACGCCAGGCGCCCCGGACCTTGTCGGCCCGGGGCGCCTGGGAAGTCGCTTGTCAGTTGCTCAAGCAGCACGACCATGGCAGCCGGTGGGCCGGTTGCCATAGGTAAACAGGAAGGTCTGGTGCTTGCGCATGGGCCCCAGTATGCCCCGGCGACGGTCGGTGTCCAAGCCGGTTCGCATGGTGAGACCGGTCGGCCCGACCCGGCGGCGGGCCGGGGCACCCGCCCACCTCGGTAGGATCGGGGGCACAAGCCCCCCGCCCGACCGCCGGAAGGCACCCCGTGTCATCAGCGACTCCCGCTGCCGCCGCCCCCGACACCGTCCTGGTCGTCGATTTCGGCGCGCAGTACGCCCAGCTCATCGCCCGCCGTGTCCGCGAGGCGCGGGTCTACAGCGAGATCGTGCCGAGCTCCATGCCGGTCGAGGAGATGCTCGCCAAGAACCCGGCGGCCATCATCCTCTCGGGCGGCCCCTCCTCGGTGTACGAGCCCGGCGCCCCGACCCTCGACCGCTCCCTGTTCGAGGCCGGAGTCCCCGTCTTCGGCATGTGCTACGGCTTCCAGCTCATGGCGCAGACCCTCGGCGGCACCGTCGACAACTCCGGCGCCCGTGAGTACGGCCGTACCGACCTCACGGTCTCCAAGCCGTCCTCCACCCTCTTCGAGGGAACCCCGGCCGAGCAGGCCGTGTGGATGTCGCACGGCGACGCCTGCTCCGCCGCCCCCGAGGGCTTCACCGTCACCGGCTCCACGGACGTCGTCCCGGTCGCCGCCTTCGAGAACGACGAGAAGAAGCTCTACGGCGTCCAGTACCACCCCGAGGTCATGCACTCCACGCACGGGCAGCAGGTGCTGGAGCACTTCCTGTACCGGGGCGCGGGCCTGAGCCCCGACTGGACCACGGGCAACGTGATCGAGGAGCAGGTCGCGGCCATCCGCGAGCAGGTCGGCGACAAGCGCGCCATCTGCGGCCTGTCCGGCGGCGTGGACTCCGCGGTCGCCGCGGCCCTCGTCCAGAAGGCCATCGGCTCCCAGCTCACCTGCGTGTACGTCGACCACGGCCTGATGCGCAAGGGCGAGACCGAGCAGGTCGAGAAGGACTTCGTGGCGGCGACGGGCGTGCAGCTCAAGGTCGTGGACGCCGAGGAGCGGTTCCTCAAGGCGCTCGCCGGGGTGTCCGACCCCGAGGAGAAGCGGAAGATCATCGGGCGCGAGTTCATCCGGGTCTTCGAGCAGGCGCAGCTAGAGATCATGAAGGAGGACGGCCCGGAGGTCGCCTTCCTCGTCCAGGGCACGCTCTACCCGGACGTCGTCGAGTCCGGCGGCGGCACCGGCACCGCCAACATCAAGTCCCACCACAACGTGGGCGGACTCCCCGACGACATCGAGTTCGAGCTGGTCGAGCCGCTGCGGCAACTGTTCAAGGACGAGGTCCGGATGGTCGGCCAGGAGCTGGGCCTGCCGGACGAGATCGTCCAGCGCCAGCCCTTCCCGGGCCCGGGTCTCGGCATCCGCATCGTCGGCGAGGTCACCAAGGAGCGGCTCGACCTGCTCCGCGAGGCCGACGCCATCGCCCGCGAGGAGCTGACCGCGGCCGGTCTCGACCGCGACATCTGGCAGTGCCCGGTGGTGCTGCTGGCCGACGTCCGCTCCGTCGGCGTCCAGGGCGACGGCCGCACCTACGGCCACCCGATCGTCCTGCGCCCGGTCTCGTCCGAGGACGCCATGACGGCCGACTGGTCCCGGCTGCCGTACGACGTGCTCTCCAAGATCTCGACCCGGATCACCAACGAGGTCAAGGACGTCAACCGCGTCGTCCTCGACGTGACCTCGAAGCCGCCGGGGACGATCGAGTGGGAGTGACCCCTACGCGCGCCTGACGGTGCGCAGGGGCTTTCCGGGCTGCCAGATCTCCAGGACGAGGTACGCGTCGTCCTCGACGAAGGTCCGCACGACCTCCGTCAGCTCGGTTCGGAAGAGGTGGAACGGCTCCGGCGGTTCCACCTCTTTCACGTACCCGGCCTTGGTTTGCGGGTCCTCCACCTCGACCGCCCGTCCGGTGATCCGTACGTCCCCGCCGCCCATGCCGGTGCCCTCCCCCGGGTTCGCCTGGAGCGCGAAGCGGGCGTCCCGGCGCAGGTCGAGCGCCTTGAGCGAGCCCGGCATCATGCCGAGCCACAGCTCGCCGCCCAGGAAACGCACCTCCAGGCCGGTGGTGCGGGGCGAGCCGTCCTTGCGGAGGGTGGCGAGGACGTGGTGCGTGTACGCGCCGAAGCGTGCCTCGGCGGTGCGGGCCAGCGCGGGTTCGGCGGCGGCGAAACCGGCCCAGTTCACGGGCGTGCTCACGGGTGTGCTCACAGATGTGCTCCCAGGTGTTCCTGACGTCATACGGCGAGTGTGGCCACAAAAACCGACACCTTCTGTCGGGTAACCACCCACCGGACGCGCCGTGCCGTGCGGGGTGCACGCGCGGGTGGGTCAACACGGCGATGCGCGCATCACCCGTCCTGAGCACCCGTAAAGCGGGGCAGCGGGCGACGGCGGGCCCGGGTGCGGCACAATTCGCTTGCGTCCCAAGGGACTTAGCGGCTCCCACGGCCCTCTGCTCCCGGGTTTCCGGACGGTTTCTTTCACAGGGTGCGGGAAGGCGGGCGTCGGGCGTGGCGGTGCAGGAGGCCAGAGGCGGGAGCGGGCCGGACAGGGGCGGGTACGAGGCGGCGCAGCACGGCGGTGGCTGCACTTGCGGGGACTGCCCGCACGGCGCCCGCGAGGGGCACCGCCGGGCGGTCGCCGCGTTCCTGCTGCGGCGGGAGGAGTTCGCGGCCGGGCAGGGGCTGCCGGCCGCGGTGGCCCACTCGGCCTCCGCCTCCCGCCAGTGGGTCTCGGAGGAGCTGACCCAGTCCGCGGAAGCCGTCGCCGAACGGGGCCGTGCCGAGGGCGACGCCTGGCTCGCGGGGCTGGGCCGGCGCACCACGGTCGCCGTGTGGGCGGCGGTCGTCCTGCTGCTGCTCGGGCAGGCCCTGACCGCGGTCGGCGCGGGCTGGTCGGCGGCGCGCACCGCCGGGCTCGCGGCGGCCCTGGTGGTGGCCGGCGCGCTGACCGCGGCGTCGTGGTTCCACCGGGCGCGGGGCGGGGCGCTGGCCCCGGTCATCGGTGAGGACAACCGCCTGTCCACCTCGCGTGCCGTGGCGGCGGCCTGGGTCGTCTTCGTCGCCTACGCGGTGCTCGTACTGGCCGGGCAACTGGCCGTCGCCTCCGGCCACGACCGGCGGGACGCGCTGATCTCCGGCCTCGAACTCGCCCGGGGCGCCGGCGCGGTGACCGTCCTCGCGGTGGTCTGCGGGATCGCGGTCCTGGTGCGGCGGGTGGTCGGGCTCCGCGTGCTGGGACAGCGGCTGCAGAAGGTACGGGCCGACCGGCCGCGCGCCTCCGACCTGCTGACGGACGACGCGGGCCGCGGAACCTTCGCCGACATCCAGTACGTCGTGATCAGCACCGTGGCCCTCGTCTTCGCGGCGGTACGGCTGGCCCGGCGCCCGGAGCAACTGCCCGACCTGCCGTGGGGCCTCGCGGTGGTGGTACTCGTGTCGGCGGCGACCTACCTGGCCGGGAAGTACTCCGAGGGCGGCCGGCCGGTGATCCTCTCCGTGGTCCGGGCCCGGGAGGCCGGTGACCTGGACGCGCCGATCCGCACCGGCGACGACATCGAGATCCGCGGCGCGGGCTTCGTGCCGCCGGGCGCCCAGCGCGCGGACCGGCTCTCCCGGATGGTCGTCCGCATCGGTGCGGTCAACGTCCACGTCCCCCTGGTCCCGGTGACGGGCGGCTTCAGCAACCCCTCGGACGACCTGCTGACGGTCCCCGTCCCGGCGGACGTCGAACCGGGCCGGGTGGAGGTCCAGGTGGTCACCGGCGCGGGCGCGGAGACCAACCGCTACGCGATCGACGTCACGGACTGACACCTCGCACCCTTCTCCCCGCTCACCGGGCGCGGCCGGCCCCGGCAACCTGTCGAAACCGACAGCAAGTAACCGGCCGCGGAGGCTTGAGCGGGGCCCACCTGTCGTACGTATGGTCTGGTGAGGGGGCTGGGTCCGGGCATGCGTGGCGAGAGGCGGCTGGCAGTGATGACGCACGGGATGCGAACGGATGTCCACACCTCACCCGGGGTCCGGGGCGGAGGAGACCGGCGGGACAACGCCGCCCGGTACGCCCTCCTCCCGCTGCGGATCTTCCTCGGTGTCACCTTCGTCTACGCCGGTCTGGACAAGCTCTTCGACGGCGCCTTCATGAAGGACGGGGGCGCGGGCTCCGTCGGCGACACGATGCGCGCGGTCCGTGACTCCTCGGCCGTCCCCGCACTGGTCGACCTGGCCCTGAAGAGCCCCGCCGGTTTCGGCTACGCCATCGCCCTGGGCGAGCTGGCCGTGGGCATCGGCGTCCTGCTCGGACTCCTCACCCGCCTCGCGGCGCTCGGCGGTGCGCTGATCTCGCTCAGCCTGTGGCTGACGGTGAGCTGGGCCTCCGACCCGTACTACTACGGCAACGATCTCCCCTACCTCATGGCCTGGCTCCCCCTCGTCCTGGCGGGCGCCCCGCTGCTGTCACTGGACGCCGTGCTGCGCGCCCGGCGCCGGGGGCGGACGGGTGGGTACCGGTAGTCCGAGGGTGCCGTGCCGTCAGCGGCGGAGGCCCGTCCCGGTTTCGTCGGGGGCCGTGGCGCTCGGGGCGCCGCGGCGCCGGTGGGCGGAACGGGCCACCATCCCCACCACGGCCGCGATGCAGAGCCCGCCGCTGACGAGGGGGACCAGCGCGTACCACGGCGTGTCCCACAGGCCGGTCCCGTCGCCGGCGTAGACGACCCCGGCCACCATCAGGAAGACACCGGCCACCAGGCGTCCCGGCTGGAACCTATGACGCAGCACGGGTCACCTCCGCCTGGCCGAGGCCGACCTGGAGGTCGAGGTCGAGGATGCCGGCACCCTTGCCGCCCTCGGCGGGGGACAGGGTGATCTCCTTGTGCTTGCCCGGTGCCACGTCCACGTCCTTCTTGTCGTCGCCGGGGAGCTGGATGTCGCCCACGCCCACCTCGACGCTCAGCCGCACGGTCACGTCCTGCGGCACCACGACCCGTATTCGGCCCATGCCCACGTCGGCCCGGGTGCTCACCGTCTGTCCCTCGGCCAGGTCCAGCCGGGACAGGTCGAGGGTGCCGCTGCCCGCCCCCACCTCGTACTGGTCGCGCACATCGGCCGCCACCAGGGGTTTCCAGGTGGTCCGCACCCATTCGGTGCCGACGTTCTCCGGCACCGCGGTCGTCGCGGCCAGCAGGCCCGCCGTGACGATCGCCAGGAAGACCGAACCGGCTCCCGTACGCCCGAGGAAGGCACTGACCGCGATACCGAGGCCGAAGACGGCGAGCGCGCACGCCAGGCCGGTCTGCAGACTGGCGCCGAGCGGGTGCTGGTCCCAGGTCAGCCGCGTCCCGAGGAATCCCGCGAGCAGGGCGAGGAGGAACACCCAGCCGCCGATGCCGTGGGGCCCCCGTGTCCGCGCGGACCGGGAGCACCGCTCGTCCGCGAGCCCGTGGTCGCGGCGGCCCGGGACCCCGCGGCCGATGTTGACGGCCGCCGCGACGTCACGGTCCAGGGGGTCCGGCGGACCCCACATGTATCCGGTGCCGCCGTCGTGGGTGCCGTCCTTGACGATCGGGTCGCGCCACCAGGACGGCCAGGTGTACATGATCGGAGGCGCCTTGGCCTCGGGCGGCGCGTCGGCGGCGGCCTGGGCCGCGAGTGGGTCCGGTTCCGGCGTTCTGCGCTGCCGCGACCAGTACCCCGCGCCCGCGAGGAGGAGGGAGAGTATGACGGCGAAGGTCAGCACGCCGCCGTTGTGCAGCATGGTGAGGAAGACCCCGCAGCCGACCAGGGCGAAGAGCACGGCCGCCAGTGCCTGGCCGTCGACCCGGCCGGTCAGCAGCTTGCGCACCTCGTTCTCCTCCTCGTCGTCGTAGGGGACGAAGAGCCAGGCGAAGCCGTAGAAGATGAGGCCGATGCCGCCGGTCGCGGAGAGGACGGCGAGGGTGATCCGGAAGATCACCGGGTCCAGGTCGCACTGCCGCCCGAGGCCGGCGCACACACCGGCGAGCGACTTGTGCCGCCGGTCGCGCCGGAACCGGTGCGGCGGCCCGGGGGCGTCCGCACCGCCCGCGGTGCCCGCGCCGGCCGGGGCGCCCGAGCCGCCCGCGCCGGCGTCCGCGGCGGGCGCGGCATCCTGCGGCCCGGCGCCCTGCGCGGGGCGCGGGCCGGAGCCGGGTCCCGGACCCGTCGCGGCGTGCTCGTGATCTGTCATGAGTCCATGGTGACGGGCGCGGCGCCGTGGCGGCAGTCGGTTCGACCCTGGTCGGACCCTGATATCGGCCCTGACTCCGGGCCGGGGAGGCGTTCGAGGCCCCGCCGCCCACGGCGGCTCGAAGATCAGGGGAGAGTGGGGGAACGACCCTGATGCCCCGGCTCCCGCACCCGTGTGAGTATCGATGTCATGCCGGAAGCCGCAGCAGCACCCGTCGTCGAACCGCGGCCGCCGCGCAAGCTCTACCGCAGCAGCGACGGACGCTGGCTCGGTGGCGTGGCGCGGGGGCTCGCCGGGCATCTCGGGCTGCCCGTCATCTGGGTCCGGTTCGCCTTCGTCGGGCTGTTCATGGCCGACGGCCTGGGCGCGCTGCTGTACGCGGCCTTCTGGTTCTTCGTGCCGCTGGGCGTCGGGGGTGTGGAGGCGCGCAAGCCCCCGTCCCTCGTCACCTCCGAGACCGCGCCGGACGGCCGCCGCAGACTCGTCGCCCGCAAGCCGGACAAGGGGCAGATGGTCGCCCTGCTCCTCATGGTCGTCGTGGCCCTGGTCTTCGTGGGCAACGTCGACCTCGGCGGCGGGGCCAAGGCCTACCTCTGGCCGACCGTGCTCGTCGGCGCCGGCGTCGCCCTCGTCTGGCGCCAGGCGGACAACGCGCGCAGGGCCCGCTGGGCCGAGGTGGGGCGCCACCGCCGCACCGTCACACTGCTGCGTTCCGTGGCCGGCGTCCTGCTGGTGACGGCCGGTGTCACCGGCATCTTCGTCCTCCAGGGATCAGCCGCCCACCTCGGCTCGGTCCTCCAGGCGGCCCTCGCCGTCCTCGTCGGGATAACGCTCCTCGCCGGCCCCTACCTGGTGCGGATGACGCAGGACCTCTCCGAGGAGCGGCTGATGCGCATCCGTGCACAGGAGCGCGCCGAGGTCGCGGCCCACGTCCACGACTCGGTGCTGCACACCCTGACCCTGATCCAGCGCAGCGCGGAGAACGCGGGGGAGGTGCGCCGCCTGGCCCGGGCCCAGGAGCGAGACCTGCGCGCCTGGCTCTACAAGCCCGAGGGCAACGGCAAGGACGAGGACGACGAGCCCACCACCCTCGCCGAGGCCGTCAGGCGCAACGCCGCGGAGGTCGAGGACAAGCACGGCGTCCCCATCGAGGTGGTCGTCGTCGGCGACTGCCCGCTCGACGAGAGGACCAGCGCACAGATGCAGGCCGCGCGCGAAGCGATGGTGAACGCGGCCAAGTACGGTGGCGAGGGCGGCGCCGTACAGGTCTTCGCCGAAGTCGAGGGCAGGACGGTCTTCGTGTCCGTCCGGGACCGCGGCCCCGGCTTCGACCTCGACTCGATACCCGCCGACCGCATGGGCGTCAGAGAATCGATCATCGGCCGCATGGAGCGCAACGGCGGCACGGCACGGCTGCGCGCGGTGCCGGACGGCGGCACGGAGGTCGAACTGGAAATGGAGAGGGCGGAGAAGACGTCATGAGCGACCCGACCGAGGCGAACGGAACGGCGGGAACGGCGGGAGCGGGCGAGGCGGCCCGGCCCGCACAGGCGGCCGGTGACGGCGCGGGGGAGCGCCGGGTACGCGTGGTGCTCGTCGACGACCACCGCATGTTCCGCACCGGCGTCCAGGCCGAGATCGGCCAGACCGCCGAGACCGGCGTCGAGGTGGTCGGCGAGGCCGCCGACGTCGACCAGGCCGTCACCGTCATCACCGCGACGCGCCCCGAGGTCGTGCTCCTCGACGTCCACCTCCCCGGCGGCGGCGGGGTCGAGGTGCTGCGCCGCTGCGCGCCCCTGATGAGCGACGCCGAGCGGCCCGTCCGGTTCCTCGCGCTGTCCGTCTCGGACGCGGCGGAGGACGTGATCGGCGTCATCCGCGGCGGTGCCCGTGGCTACGTGACCAAGACCATCACCGGTACGGACCTGGTCGACTCCGTCTTCCGCGTCCAGGAGGGCGACGCCGTCTTCTCCCCGCGCCTGGCCGGGTTCGTCCTCGACGCGTTCGCCTCCACCGACGCCCCGCCGGTCGACGAGGACCTCGACCGGCTCACCCAGCGCGAGCGCGAGGTCCTGCGCCTGATCGCCCGGGGCTACGCGTACAAGGAGATCGCCAAGCAGCTCTACATCTCGGTGAAGACGGTCGAGTCCCACGTCTCGGCGGTCCTGCGCAAGCTCCAGCTCTCCAACCGGCACGAGCTGACACGGTGGGCGACGGCACGACGGCTGGTGTGACGGTGCCGACCCCCCGACGCGCCCGCCAGCGGATTTCCACGGTCGCATTGTGCCGACTCCATGCTCACTCGGCTCCGAGCCCAGCCGTCCGGGGAAGCCGAGGCCGGGTGGGGAGCGTGGGAGGCGCCGTTCGAGTCACACCACCCGCGTAGCCCCCGCGAACGGCATCTCGTCGACCGGGGCCACGCGGACCGGTGCCGACGGGTTCGGGGCGTGGATCATCCGGCCGTTGCCGACATAGATGCCGACGTGACTGATGCCGGAGTAGAAGAAGACCAGGTCACCCGGGAGGAGTTCGGACCGGGAGACGCGGCGGCCCGCGCCGATCTGGGCGTAGGTCGTGCGGGGGAGGGAGACGCCCGCGGCGCGGTAGGCGGCCTGGGTGAGGCCCGAGCAGTCGAAGGCGTTCGGGCCGGTCGCGCCCCACACGTAGGGGCTGCCGAGCTTCTGGTAGGCGTAGGCGACGGCGGCCGCCGCGCGGGAGTTGGGGGCCTGGGCCGAGGCCGACAGGCCCTCCCTGGGGCCGGAAGAAGAGGCGCGGGAGGCACGGTTACCTGCTCCCTCACCGACGACGGCGCGTTCCTCGGCGGTCAGCCGGGAGAGGAGGCGGCGGGCCTGCTCGAGCTTGCCGGTGACGGTTTCGCGGTGGCGTGCCAGCTCCGCCCGCCGTGACGTCAGCGAGGTCACCTCGATGCGGGCGGCGCCGCGCAGTTGCTCGATGTCGCGGAGTTCCTCGCGCACGCGGCCCACCGTCGCCTTCTGCCGGCTGCCCGCGCGCTCGGCGAAGGCGGCGCCGTCGAGATACCGGTCCGGGTCGGAGGAGAGCGCCAGTTGCAGCGCCGGGTCCAGGCCGCCGCTGCGGTACTGCGCCGCCGCGGCCGAACCCAGCGCCTCCCGTGCCGAGTTCAGCCGGTCCTCCTTGCGGGCGGCCTCGTCCCGCAGCTTCTCCAGGCGCCGTTCGGCGGCGTCGGCCTTCTCCTTGACGCCGTTGTACTTCTCCGTGGCGGCCTCGGCCTCCTGGTAGAGCTTGTCCACCTTGGCCCGGACCTGAGCCGCCGTCGGCTGCGGATCGGCGTGCACGGTCCCGCCCAGCCCCGTCGCGGTGGCCGCGCCCGCGAGGGTGATCGTGGCCGCCGTACGGGCTCTGCCGCCGCCCGTCGCGCGCCGTCGCGGCCTGCGGTGCGTTCCCACCTGCGATCCACGTCCTTCCGTACGACTCGACTCCGGCGCCTGCCGGGTCGGCTCCGGTCCGCTCCGGTTGCCTGGGCCAGGACGCTAGGCGGCTCGGTAACGGTCCGGTGACGGGATGCGCGGAAGTGGCGGTACCGGATCGCGCGACGACCGTAAGTGATCGCTGTTCGCTCCAGGGCCCGCCCTCTTCACACAGGGCGATGACCGATGTGCCGGATCCGGGGAGGGCGGGGAACGGGAGCTGTTATGGGGCGCCGGGGCAGGCCGGTGTCCGGGCGCTTTCCGGCGCTCATTAGGCTCCGGCCCCATGGACGTACTCATCCACATCTTCGTCGGCCTGCACATCATCGGCATCGCCGCCCTGCTCGGTGGCTTCCTGACCCAGATGAAGGCGATGGCCCAGGGCGCGGCCCGGTTCACCCCCGCGATGCTGCACGGCGCGCTGACGATGCTGGTCACCGGAGCGGTCCTGGTCGGCCTCAACCAGGCCCAGGACTACTCCGTCGACAACGTCAAGATCGGCGTGAAGCTCGCCGTCCTGATCGTGATCCTCGGCCTGGTCTACGTGAAGCGGGACGAGGAGAGGGTGGAGAAGCCGCTGTTCGCCCTGGTCGGCGGGCTGACCCTGGTGAACGTCTTCATCGCGGTGCTGTGGACCTGACCACTCCCGCGTCCGCCCGCGCGGACCGCAGCTCGGCCCTGGCCCGTGCGGCCGCCCCCGCCGCGACCGCCAGCCACCCGGCCACCGCGATCCACGTCAGCGCCCGGCCGGGCGCGTCCAGCCACGGCACGCCCACGGCGGCGGACACCGACAGCGTCGCCGCCGCCGTCATGCCGAGCGGGAAGACCGTCGACCAGCGGCGTACGTCGTAGCGCGGACGGGGCCAGGCGATCTCGGCGGCCAGGAGCACGGCGTACCAGGCCAGGTCGAGGGCGAGCAGGAACACGGTCAGGTCGTGCAGGACGGCCTGGTCGTCGCGGTTCCACAGGTACATGCCGGTCCCAGCCGCCGCGAGCAGCTTGGCCCCGGCGAGGGCCGAGATGGCGAGCGCGCCGCCCGCCACCCAGTGGTCCCCGGAGCCCCGGGCCACCTGCCGCAGGTCGAAGCGGAACAGCGCGATCAGGTAGAGCACGATCCCCAGCCAGAACGGCAGCAGCGCCGCGTGCGCCAGCCACGGCGTCGAGGTGGCCGCGGACAGCGTCGCGGCGAGCACGGCGAGCCCCTGCGTGGCGACGCACCCCAGGAACACGGCCCCGGGCATCCGCCGCCCCCAGTGCCGCACCACCAGGAACAGCAGCGCCGGCCACAGCAGTGCCGCCAGTCCCAGCAGCACCGCAGCCGGGAGCGACCAGCCGAGCAGCGAAAAACGGGTGCCGACCACGGTCGTCGCGGCGACGGCGGTCAGCGCGCCCGGCGTCCCGGCCCGCTCCATCCACTGCGCCCGGTCCGCGAGCAGCAGGTGGACGAAGTTCGCCGCCAGTATCAGCCAGGCGACACAGGCCAGCACGAGAGCGATCCGGGACAGGACCTCGTGGCCCGTCAGATGCAGGGCGACCGACACGATGCCGGTCGCCATCACCGCGGCCCCGGCCGCCGGTGGACGCTGCGCCCACCAGGTGCGCAGCGCGGAGGGATGGGTGGCCGATGACATGCCGCCGATGCTAGAGACCCGCACCGATCAGGCCGGGCGCACCACGCTGTAGACCGACGACTCGCCGTCGTAGAAGATCGACTCCTCGCGGACGTACGCCCCCGGCTTCGGGGCGTGGATCATCATGCCGTCGCCGATGTACAGGCCGACGTGGCTGATGTCGTCGTAGAAGAAGACGAGGTCACCGGGTTGTGCCTGGGAGACGGGGACGGTCGTGCCGGCGTTCACCTGGTCGTAGGTGACGCGCGGCAGCGTCACGGCCGCGGCCTTCCAGGCGGCCTGGGTCAGGCCCGAGCAGTCGTACGAGCCGGGGCCCGTGGCGCCCCAGACGTACGGCTTGCCGATCTGGGCGCGGGCGAAGGCGATCGCCTTCTCGGCCTGGGTGCCGTTCGAGGTCCCCGGCGTCGACGAGCCCGAGGAACCCGTGCCGGTGGAGGCGCCCGAGGATCCGTTGCCGCTCTCCTGCTGCTGGGCGGCCTCCTCCTGTCGCTTGCGTTCGGCCTCCTGCTTCTTCGCCAGCTCGGCGGCCTTGCGCTCGGCCTCCTCCTGCTTCTTCTTCTCGATCGCCGCCAGCCGGGCCTTCTCCTCGGCGGTCAGCTCCGACAGCAGCTCCCGCGCGGTGGCCAGCTTCTTCTGGACGGTCGCCTTGGCCGTCCTCAGGTCGTTCTGCGAGGCGGTGAGCGTTTCGAGGCTCTCGGTGGCCTCCCGGCGCTTCTTCATCGTCTCGGACTGCTGGGTGACGTAGTCGTCGACGGCGCTCTTCTGCCGGCCGGTGAGCCGGTCCATGAGCTGGTTCTGGTCGAAGTAGTCCTGCGGCGAGTCCGCGAGCAGGAGGGTCGCGGTCTCCGGGACCGCGGCGCCCGTGCGGTACTGGGCGGACGCGAAGGAGCCCAGCTCGTCGCGCGCGTCGTTGAGCTTCTGGGTGCGCCGGGCGACGTCGTCGAGGAGGCCGTCGACCTTCTTGCGCTGCTTGGAGGTCTGCTCCTTGGCCGCGTTGTACTTCTCGGTCGCCGACCCGGCCTGGCGGTAGAGGTCGTCGACCTTCTTCTGGACCTCTTCGAGCGTCGGCCGGTCGTCCGAGGGCGTGGCGTGGGCCGTCTGGGACAGCAGGGCGACGGAGGTGAGGGCCGCGGTGGCGAGGGCCGGGGTCCGTATGCCCGCCACGCGGACACCGGTGGGGCGCGACTTGCGGTGCGACGCCAAGGAGGCGACTCCTTCCAGTGGTCCGCCTACCGGGTTGGCGATGGGGGTCCCCCCGGGCCGTCCAGGTCTGGGGGAGGGTTCGGGCGGTGGGTCGGAAGGGTTGCCCTACGGCGGCCCGCCCTCGCGTCTCGTCGAGGGCGGTGCGGCCGATTCACCCCGAGGTCTCGGTGGGTCCCCGGCTCCGGGTGCCGCGCGGGCAGGGCCGGACTCGGCGGAGGCCGCACGGCCCGGCGGGGTTCGCCGGTGGGGGTCGGGCGGCCTGCCCCGCACCGTAGCCAACTCGTGTGGCCGCTGTGAAGGTTGGTGGGTGATATGCCCGATACATTTTCGTGACCTTCCGCGCGGGCGGCCGTCGACCGGCCGCGGGCGTCACTCTTCGTGCTGCCGCCGGTCGCGGACCGTTCCCGGCCCGGTGATTCCGGGCATTTTCCGGGGTGGCCCCAGGTTGTCGGTGGGGCGCCCTAGACTCGGAGAGCGATGAGCAGCCTCTTTGACGACAGCTTCCTGGCGAGCCTCCAGACCCCCCGCGGTCACGAGGAGGAACCCCCGCCGCCGCCCGAGGACGATCACGGACCGGAGCAGGTTCCGCACGATCTGTTCGGCGGGAAGTTCGACGTGCCTCCGGACCGGGACACCCACTACCGTGACGGCGCCCCGCGTCCCGCCCTGGACCCGGCCGCGCTCCTGGAGGGGCTGAACGAGAACCAGCGGGCCGCCGTCGTCCACTCCGGCTCCCCGCTGCTCATCGTGGCCGGCGCCGGTTCCGGCAAGACCCGCGTCCTCACCCACCGCATCGCCCACCTGCTGGCCGAGCGCGGTGTCCACCCCGGCCAGATCCTCGCGATCACCTTCACCAACAAGGCCGCGGGCGAGATGAAGGAGCGCGTGGAGCAGCTCGTCGGCCCGCGGGCGAACGCGATGTGGGTGATGACCTTCCACAGCGCCTGCGTCCGCATCCTGCGCCGCGAGTCGAAGAAGCTCGGCTTCACCTCGTCGTTCTCGATCTACGACGCCGCCGACTCCAAGCGGCTCATGGCGCTGGTCTGCCGCGACCTGGACCTGGACCCCAAGCGCTTCCCGCCGAAGTCCTTCAGCGCGAAGATCAGCAACCTGAAGAACGAGCTGATCGACGAGGAGGACTTCGCCGCCCAGGCCGCCGACGGCTTCGAGAAGACCCTCGCCCAGGCCTACGCCATGTACCAGTCGCGGCTGCGCGAGGCCAACGCCCTCGACTTCGACGACCTGATCATGACGACGGTCAACCTGCTCCGCGCCTTCCCGGACGTCGCCGAGCACTACCGCCGCCGTTTCCGGCACGTCCTGGTCGACGAGTACCAGGACACCAACCACGCCCAGTACGCCCTGGTGCGCGAGCTGGTCGGCGTCCCCTCGGAGCACCCGGTCGACGTGCCGCCGGAGGCCGAGGTGCCGCCCGCCGAGCTGTGCGTGGTGGGCGACGCCGACCAGTCGATCTACGCCTTCCGCGGCGCCACCATCCGCAACATCCTCCAGTTCGAGGAGGACTACCCGGACGCGACGACGATCCTGCTGGAGCAGAACTACCGCTCCACGCAGACCATCCTCAGCGCCGCCAACGCGGTCATCGAACGCAACGAGTCCCGCCGCCCCAAGAACCTGTGGACCAACCAGGGCAACGGCGCGCGGATCACCGGGTACGTGGCCGACACCGAGCACGACGAGGCGCAGTTCGTCGCCGACGAGATAGACCGCCTCTCCGACGCGGGCGAGGCGAAGGCCGGTGACGTCGCCGTCTTCTACCGGACCAACGCCCAGTCCCGTGTCTTCGAAGAGGTCTTCATCCGCACCGGCCTGCCCTACAAGGTCGTCGGCGGCGTCCGCTTCTACGAGCGCAAGGAGGTCCGGGACGTCCTGGCCTACCTGCGGGTCCTGGCCAACCCGGAGGACTCGGTGCCGCTGCGCCGCATCCTCAACGTCCCCAAGCGCGGCATCGGCGACCGCGCGGAGGCGATGATCGACGCCCTCTCCCAGCGCGAGAAGATCAGCTTCCCGCAGGCGCTCAGGCGCGTCGACGAGGCGTACGGCATGGCCGCCCGCTCCGCGAACGCCGTCAAGCGGTTCAACACGCTCATGGAGGACCTCCGCACCGTCGTCGAGTCCGGCGCCGGCCCGGCGACCGTCCTGGAGGCCATCCTCGAACGCACCGGGTACCTGGCCGAGTTGCAGGCCTCCACCGACCCGCAGGACGAGACCCGCATCGAGAACCTCCAGGAACTCGCCGCCGTCGCCCTGGAGTTCGAGCAGGAGCGGGCCGAGGGGGAGGAGGCCGGCACGCTGGCCGACTTCCTGGAGAAGGTGGCGCTCGTCGCCGACTCCGACCAGATCCCCGACGAGGAGGACGGCGACGGGGTCGTCACCCTCATGACCCTGCACACCGCCAAGGGCCTGGAGTTCCCGGTCGTCTTCCTCACCGGCATGGAGGACGGCGTGTTCCCGCACATGCGCGCGCTCGGCCAGACCAAGGAGCTGGAGGAGGAACGGCGCCTCGCCTACGTCGGCATCACGCGCGCCCGCGAGCGCCTCTACCTGACCCGGTCGACGCTGCGCAGTGCCTGGGGCCAGCCGTCGTACAACCCGCCCTCGCGGTTCCTGGAGGAGATCCCGGCCCCGCACCTGGAGTGGAAGCGCACCGGGGCCAACGGGCCCGCGCCCTCGGCACCGGTCTCGGGGGTGGCGGCCTCGCTGTCCTCGTCCCGTTCCCGCTCCTCGGCGTCGGGCGCGTCCGGCTTCGCCACCCGCAGGGCGGCCGGGGCCGAGAAGCCGACGGTCTCGCTGGCGGTCGGCGACCGTGTCACGCACGACCAGTTCGGGCTCGGCACGGTGGTCGGGGTCAAGGGCACCGGCTCCAACGCCGAGGCCACGATCGACTTCGGGGACACCAAGCCGAAGCGGCTGCTGCTGCGGTACGCGCCGGTGGAGAAGCTCTGAGGGAGCGGCAAGGGCGGCGGCGGGTCCGGGCGGAGGCCGGGGCCCACGCCCTGGCCTGCTGAGGCATTGCGGCTGCTGAGACGTTACGGCGTTGTGCGGGCGGGGCGTGGTGTCACGTGGGGCTGATGCCGTGACTGCGCAGCCACGGGAGCGGGTCGATCGACGAGCCGCCCGCGGGACGCACCTCGAAGTGCAGGTGCGGACCGGTGGAGTTGCCCGAGTTGCCGGAGAACGCGATCGCGTCGCCCGCCTTCACGGTCGTACCCGAGGGGACCTGGTAGCTGGAGAGGTGGCAGTACCACGTCTCCGTGCCGTCCTTGGCGGTCACGATCATCATGTTGCCGTACGCGCTGTTGTACTGCGTCCGCACGGTGCCGTCGGTCGCTGCCATGACCTTCGTCCCGTACGACACGGGGAAGTCGATGCCGGTGTGGACGGACATCCAGTTGATGCCGGCCTGCCCGTAGTACGCGCTGAGGCCGTGCTGCTCCACCGGGAGCGCGAACTTGGGGCGCAGCCGCTCCTTGCGGGCCGCCTCCTGCGCCGCCCGCTTCTTCTCCGCGGCCTGCTCGGCCTTGAGGTCGATGCGCTCCTGGGTCCGGCTGGCCCGGTCCGCGAAGTCGTCGGCTCCGGCGGCGAGGCTCGCGAGCTGGGTGTCCAGCTTGTTGTTGGCGGTGGACGGCTTCACCGGCGCGGCCTTCGCGTTGCCCGGGTCCGGTGCGGAGGCCGCGGTGTCGGCCCCCTCGTCGCCGGTCAGGCTGCCGACGGAGGCGGCGGCGATACCGGCGACGCTCATCACGCAGGCCGAGGGGACCGCGATGGTCAGCAGCGCGGAGCGCTTGGCGGGCTGGCGGCGACGGGAACGCGCCCCGGCGCGGGAGCCGGGGCGCGCGGCGGGGACCGGCGCGGCCGGCGTGACCTCTTCCTGATCGTCCAGGAGGGCGGTCACGGTGGGAAGTTCACCGGTGGCGGCCGGTTCGGTGTCGTCCGGGGCGGGGTGCTGGGCCGGTCCGGACGGTCCGGCGGGGTCCTCCGAGGGGCCGGTGGCGGTGCCGTCCGTGTTCCACTGCGTGGCGTCGTAGGCGCCGGTGTCCACGGGACCGCCCGCGAACGCGCCGGTGTGGAAGGTGCCGGTGGCGAAGGAATTCGTCTCGAAGGCACCGGTGTCGTGGGTACCGGTGGCGTGTGTGGTGCCGCCGGTGTCGTGCGAGCCGGTCTCGAAGGTTCCGGTCTCGAAGGTCCCGGTTTCGAAGGTCTGCGTGCCCCAGTGCCACTGCTGGGTGCCGTCGGCCGGGTCGCCCGACTGGTCCGGCGCGCTCCAGGCGCCGGTGTCCCACTGGCCGCCGGTCTCCGGGCCGGTCTGCTGGTGGCCGGTCGTCCACGTCGTCGTGTCGTAGGCGCCGGTGTCGTAAGCGGCTTGGTGCTGGGCCGCGTAGGCGTCGTAGTGGAGGGTCTGCATCCCGCCGGTCGACCACTGGGCCGTGTCGTACGAGCCCGTGGCCTCGTGGGTGCCGACGCCGTGGCCCGGCATGCTGCCGAACAGGGGATCGGCGTCGTAGGCCGGGATACCGGAACCGCCGGTGGAGAAACCGGTGGCGTCGTAGCCGCCGTACGTGGTGAGGTCGCCGTACTGGGCCTCCCCCGTGCCGTACGACGCGTAGTGCGCCGAAGCGGCGTCGGAAGCCGATGCCGGGGTGTTCATGGTCCCCGACGGGTGACGGTCGTTCACCAACTTCTCTTTCGCCTCGACAACAGGGGCTGCGAGAGCAGTGCGGTGACTGTACCCGGCGGTATACGGACACGACAATCTTCGGCAGGTTTCACGCGCGAAGGAAACGGGCAATCGGCCGTGTTTTGGCGGAGGGCGGGCGCGGGTTTGGCTTTGTGTTCGACCTTTGTTCGAGTCCGAACGGGTTGTTTCGTTCTCAGGCGACGGTGAGCCCGCCGCTGTGCTTGCCCCGCCCCGGGCCCCTACGGCTGCCCGTTTCCTTGTCGGCCCCGGACGGGTCGATGTCGAGTGCCTGCCGTATCCCCGTGGCCACGGCGGGGTGCACGGGCAGCGCGAGATGGCCGATGCCGCTCACCCGTACGTTCTCCGTATCCAGGTCGGGATGGGTGAGGCAGGCCGTCTCCAGCGGGTCCATCACGTGGTCCAGGTCGCTCCAGAAGCTGACGAAGCGCGTACGGCAACCGGGCGCCGGGCGGGTCAGCTCCTCGATCACCGCGGATCCGGGGCGCATCTGGCGCACGATCGGGTGCGCGTTCGCCAGGGGGACCACCTTGGTGCCGGCGTGCGGGGTGCCGAGCGTCACGAGGGTGCGGACCCGGCGGTCTCCGCCGAGGCGCTGCACGTAGTAGCGCGCGATCAGGCCGCCGAGGCTGTGCCCGACGACATCGACGCGCTCGCTGCCCGTGCGCTCGCATATTTCCTCGACGTGCCGGCCGAGCAATTCGGCGGCGGTGCGGATGTCGCAGGTCAGCGGGGAGTAGTTCAGCGACTCGACCGCGTGCCTGCCGTGCTGGGCCAGGCTGCGGCGCAGCAGCAGGAAGACGGAGCGGTTGTCGATGAAGCCGTGCAGCAGGACGACCGGCGGGCGGACGGGGGCCGGCAGCCGGGGAGCGGCCTCGGGCGACGACTGCGGTGCCGGGGTGTCCGCCGGCCGCGGGGCCCCGGCGGCCGGGCGCCGTTCCTGGACGATCCCCGAGGGATAGAGGAGGACGTGCCCGGCGAAGATCGCGGCTTCGAGCGCGCCGGCCTTGAGGAGGGTCAGGGAGAGCCCGGTCAGCCGGCCCGGCAGGGCCGCCACGTCGGAGAGTCCCGGCAGCGACGGGATCCCCGGGATCCCAGGAATTCCGGGAAGTCCCGGCAGGCCGGGCAGGAGACGCTGGACGAGCGGGAAAAGGGGCAGTGCTGCCGTGGTGACCTTCATGGGCCGACCTCCTGTCGGCACGCGCAGGGACGCCTCTGTCCCCCGTGTGCCCTCGTGGAGCGCCGTGACACCAGTGATGGGTGAGGTTCGGGAGGTTTATGCAGGTGAGAATGGTCGTATGGGGTCGCGTAGGCCGATGGAGGCCCGTGGTGTGCGTGGGCTGCGGCGCTCCGTGCGCGGATTTCCGCCGCGCACGGAGAGGTGCGCGGCGAACATGTCCCGCCATGTGATTTCCCCCTCTGTATTCACCGCGAAACTGCCGGTTGCGGGATGCTGGGCGATAACGTTCGTTCACTTCCCCGGACGCTGTGGTGCGGGGGCTCCGCGCCAGGGCACGAAGTGTGCGGTACTTGTCGGTACGGATGGATGTAGTCGCTTCATGGAGGCAGTGATGGGTGTGGCAGCCGGTCCGATCCGCGTGGTAGTGGCCAAGCCGGGGCTCGACGGCCACGATCGCGGGGCCAAGGTGATCGCGCGGGCCCTGCGCGACGCCGGTATGGAGGTCATCTACACCGGGCTCCACCAGACTCCCGAGCAGATCGTCGACACCGCGATCCAGGAGGACGCCGACGCGATCGGGCTGTCCATCCTCTCCGGAGCGCACAACACGCTCTTCGCCGCCGTGATCGAGCTGCTCCGGGAGCGGGACGCGGCCGACATCCTGGTCTTCGGCGGCGGGATCATCCCGGAGGCGGACATCGCCCCGCTGAAGGAGAAGGGCGTCGCGGAGATCTTCACGCCCGGGGCCACCACGGCGTCCATCGTGGACTGGGTCCGGGCGAACGTGCGGGAGCCCGCGGGGGCCTGACCCGGACGCCTGCCGCCGTGCCGATGCGATGCTGATCCCGCACCGGCACGGCGGGAACGGCCGTGTCGGCGACGACGGGTCCCGTGCGGGTGCGGCGTTGCGCCCCTACCCCTGCCCCGCCCGGAGTTCCTCGGCCATCGCCGCACGCAGCCGCAGCGTCCTGACCAGCCGGTGGAACGCCTCCGCCCAGTACCCGCCGGCCCCCGGCGACGCGTCCTCCGGCTCGTCCGGTATCGCCAGCAGTCCGTCGAGGCGCCCCGCCTCCGATGGGTCGAGGCACCGCTCGGCCAGGCCCATGACGCCGCTGAAGCTCCAGGGGTAGCTCCCGGCGTCCCGCGCGATGTTGAGCGCGTCGACCACCGCACGGCCGAGCGGCGGGGCCCACGGCACCGCGCACATGCCGAGCAGTTGGAACGCCTCGGACAGGCCGTGCGTGGCGATGAACCCGGCGACCCACTCGGCGCGTTCGGCCGCCTCCAGGGTGCCGAGCAGCTTCGCCCGCTCCGCCAGGGACACCGCTCCCGGGCCGCCTGCCTCGGGCGCCGTGGGCGCTCCCAGCAGCGCCCGCGCCCAGGCGCCGTCGCGCTGCCGTACCGCCGCGCGGCACCACGCGGCGTGCAGCTCGCTCTGCCAGCCGTCCGACACCGGCAGCGCGACGATCTCCTCGGGAGTCCGCCCGCCGAGCCGGTCCCGCCAGGTGGTGAGCGGTGCCGCCTCCATGAACTGGCCGAACCACCAGGACCGTTCACCCCGCCCGGCGGGCGGTCTGGCCGTCACGCCGTCCCGCTCCATGCCCGCGTCGCACTCGTGGGGAGCCTCGACGACGATCGCCGGCGGGCTGAGGGTGCGGTCGAGGGACACGCACGTCGCGGCTCGCGCCGCCATCCGCGCGGCCAGTGCCGAGTGCGGCAGTGCCGACAGCAACTCCGCCGCCGTGGCCCGGACGTTGCGGCTGCGGTCGGTCAGCGCCTGCTCCAGGAACGGCTCGTCCGCGGCTTCCAGTCCCGTACGCAGTGAGTCGCAGAACATCAGCCGGTCCTCGGCCCGCTCCGCCGCCCAGGTCGACCGGAGCAACTCGCGCCCGCCGGCGGGGTCCCGGGCGCGCAGGGACGCCAGGAGAGCGACCCGTTCGGCGAACAGGCCCTCGTTCCACAGCCGCCGTACCCGCTCGGCGGCACCGGGTCCGGACAGCGCGGCGACGCCGCCCTGGGCCGCGCGCAGGGCGAACCGCCAGTCCGGGTTGAACCGGGCCAGCCACAGGGCGCGGGGCCCGGCGAACGCCAGCGCCGCCGGCCGCAGGTCCGTACGGCCCCGCGCCGCGTCCAGCAGCGCCGGAAGCACCTCGGGCGGTGCCGCGAAACCGCGCGCGTTCGCCGTCGCCAGCCACTGGGGCAGCAACTCCATCAGATCGGGTGCGCTGCCCCTGCGCCCGCCGCCCGCCGTTCCCGGGCGGTCGGTGAGCAGCATCATGAGCCGGCGGGCGGCCGGGCCGGGCAGCGGCGGGCGGGGGTCCGCGGGCGCGGGGTCGGGGCGCCGGGCCGCGCGGGCCGGGCGCAGCCCGGCGCGACGGCGGACGGTCTCCGCGGCCGCCGCGTCCAGCAGCGCGGTCGCGGCGCCCGGTCCGTGCTCGCAGCCCGGTGGAGTGCGCCGGTCGGTGCCCAGCAGCGCCGAGGTGACCAGCCCCTCCCACGCGCCGGGCCCGGCTGCCGGTACCGCGGCGGGTGCCGGGAGCGCGGGGCACGCGGCCGATTCCCGTGCGGTGGCCGCCGCCGGTGCGGGTGTGTCCGTGACGGCGGGTGTCCTGGTCATGCGGTTCCCCCTCTTGTTCCGGTCCGGCTTGTTCCGGTCCGGCCGACGTCGGCCGGACCGGGGCAGCACAGCGGCACCGCCGCTCCCGGTCCGGCCGGCCAGGCCGTCAGCGGTGTGAAGCCCCGGTGGCCGCACTCGCCGAAGACCATGACGGGCGCGCCGCCCGCCAGGGCGACCAGCCGCCACAGCCCCGGCCGGCTTCCGGCGGACCGGGTGAGCGGCAGGGCCGTGTCCCCGTCGGCGTCCGCCAGTTGCCAGCCGTCGCCGTCCGGCACCGGGACGACCCGGTCCAGGGTCACCGGCACCGAGTCCAGCCACGGGTCGTCGCGGAGGGCGTCGCCGTAACGGGCGGCCGCCTGCGAGGTCGTGAGCCCCTTCGGGCGTGTCGGCGCGGAACGGGGCGGCGCGAACCGGCGGCCCAGGGAGGCTCGCTGCCGTCCCGTGCCGCCCGGGTACGCCGAGAGCTCCGCGTCCAGGGTCAGCCCCACCGGCAGCGTCAGTTCCGGTGCCCGGCCCGCGGCCCCGTAGGAGAGGAGCAGCGCCGTGCGGTCCGACTTCCGCCCGTACAACCAGACGTGGCGGGCCGTCAGCCGGGCGTCCGCGGTGTCGTACTGGGCGAGGACCAGCCAGTCGTCCCGTACCGGCGGGCCCTCCGCGGGTGCCTGCAGGCCCACGCGCGCACGGACCGTCGCCGCCAGGCCGTCCGGCAGCTCCTCGCGGCGCAGCCAGCCCCGGTCCAGCAGGTGGAGCAGCGCGCACTCCTCGAGCAGCCGCACCGGCCAGCCGGGACCCGACGACGGTATGGACCCCAGTTCCCTCGCGCGCGCGGCCAGTCCGGGTGCCTGGGCGTCGACCATGCGGGCGGCCGTCTCCTCCCAGAGGGCGTCCCCCGCCTGCCCGGCGCCGGCCAGGCCGCCGCGCAGGAGATCCACGAGGCGCTGCTCCAGCTCCGTGGCGCCCGCGGTGATGCGCTCGGCCCGCCGCTGTGCCCGGCGCCGCGCCGCCTCGGCGTCACCGGTCACGGCGGTGGAAGCGGGGGCGGACGTGGCCGCCGTCCCCTCTTCCACCCGCCCGTCGTGCCGTCCGGCGGCCCACCGCTTCCCCCGGACCGGTGCCTGCTTCCCCCGGACCGGCGCCTGCGCCTCTGACGCCACGCCCTCCCCGCTCGGTCCCTGCACGGCCCTCACACCTCCCCCTCGTCGCACTCCCTGCCCCCGGGCCCCGGCCTTCGCCGTGCCGAGCCTGCCGCCGACCCCGCGTGACGCCGCGTCAGGCGCTGGTCCCGGCACCTGGTCCGTGATCCCCGCACCTGCTGCCGAGCCATGCCATCGAAGGTAGATCCCGCCACTGACAATGGCCCCGACGAGGGAGTTTGTGCAGGTCAGAGCGATTGTCAGTGGCGTGGTGCACCGTGGACGGCAGATCGAACCGGCCCAGCTGGAGGGGGACTCAGCCATGCCTGTACGTGAAGCACGGACACCCGGGACCGAGGTGTTGCGTCCGCACGCCGAGCACGCGTTCGCGGCCGAACTGGCCGCGCTCGCCGCGCAGGACGACCGTCCGCGTCCGGACCGCTGGAAGCTGTCGCCGTGGGCCGTCGCCACCTACCTGCTCGGCGGCACCCTGCCGGACGGCACGCTGATCACCCCGAAGTACGTGGGCCCGCGCCGCGTCGTCGAGGTCGCCGTCGCCACGCTCGCCACCGACCGGGCGCTGCTCCTGCTCGGACTGCCCGGCACGGCGAAGACCTGGGTGTCCGAACATCTCGCCGCGGCCGTCAGCGGCGACTCGACCCTGCTCGTGCAGGGGACGGCCGGCACCCCGGAGGAAGCGATCCGCTACGGCTGGAACTACGCACAGCTCCTCGCCCACGGCCCCGGCCGGGACGCCCTGGTGCCCAGCCCGGTCATGCGGGCCATGGCGGAGGGCATGACCGCCCGGGTGGAGGAGCTGACCCGCATCCCGGCCGATGTCCAGGACACCCTGATCACCGTCCTGTCGGAGAAGACCCTGCCCATACCGGAACTGGGCCAGGAGGTGCAGGCGGTCCCCGGGTTCAACCTGATCGCCACCGCCAACGACCGCGACCGGGGGGTCAACGACCTGTCCAGCGCCCTGCGCCGCCGCTTCAACACCGTGGTGCTGCCGCTGCCGGTGAGCGCCGAGGCCGAGGTCGACATCGTCACGCGCCGCGTCGACCAGATCGGCCGCTCCCTCGACCTGCCGTCGCTGCCCGACGGCACGGAGGAGATCCGCCGTGTCGTCACCGTCTTCCGCGAGCTGCGCGACGGACTGACGAGCGACGGCCGTACGAAGGTGAAGTCGCCCAGCGGCACGCTGTCCACGGCCGAGGCGATCTCCGTCGTCACCGGCGGGCTCGCCCTGTCGGCCCACTTCGGCGACGGGGTGCTGCGGCCCGGCGACGTCGCGGCGGGCGTACTCGGCGCGGTCGTCCGCGACCCGGGGACCGACCGTGTCGTGTGGCAGGAGTACCTCGAGACGGTCGTGCGGGAACGCGACGGCTGGCAGGACTTCTACCGGGCCTGCCGGGAGGTGTCCGCGTGAGGGGCACACGGGTGTGGACACGCCGGGGGACGGAGGCAGTTGTGGCCGGTACGACGGGGGACGACGGGGACTCGACCTGGAGCCGACGGCGGCGGGGGCCGCGAGGGGGACGGCGTGGCGGGCGCTGACCGGGCGGGGGCGGGCCGCCCGAGCCGTGCCTCCGGCGGGGCGGCCGGTGCCGGTCGCCCGGGAGGAGGGCCGCTGCTGCTGGGCGTACGTCACCACGGGCCCGGCTCGGCCCGGGCGGTGCGGGCCGCGCTGGAGGCGGCCCGGCCGGGCGTCGTGCTGGTCGAGGGGCCCCCGGAGGCCGACGCGCTGATACCGCTGGCCGCCGACGCGGACATGCGGCCGCCGGTCGCGCTCCTCGCCCACGCCGTGGACGAGCCCGGCCGCTCGGCGTTCTGGCCGCTGGCCGAGTTCTCCCCCGAGTGGGTGGCCGTCCGCTGGGCGCTGGAACACGACGTCCCGGCCCGCTTCATCGACCTCCCCGCCACCCACACGCTGGCCCGGCGGGCAGCGGACGAGGGTGAGCACGTGGACGTGGACCCGTACCTGGATACCGAGGGGCAGGCGGGCGGGCCGGGTGCGGGGGGCGCACCCGGTACGACCGCTCCCGACGCCCGGGGCGGACCCGGTACGGCCTTCTCCGACGTCCGGGCCGATCCGCTCGCCGTCCTCGCCGCGGCCGCGGGGCACGACGACCCCGAGCGCTGGTGGGAGGACGTGATCGAGCACCGGGGCCCGGGAGAGGGGGACGCGTTCGCTCCGTTCGCGGCGCTGGAGGAGGCCATGACGGCACTGCGGGAGACCGAGGAGGACGGCGAGGGCGGCGGAGGCGAGGACGGTGGCGAAGGGGGCGGTGCTCACGGACGGGACCTCGTGCGCGAGGCCTGGATGCGCCTCCGGATCCGGGCGGCGGGGCGGGAGTTCCCGCAGGGCGTGGCCGTGGTCTGCGGAGCCTGGCACGTGCCCGCGCTGCGGCGCCGGGTCGCCGTCGCCGCCGACCGGGCCCTGGTGAAGGGGCTGCCCAGGACCAAGGTGGACATGACCTGGGTGCCCTGGACGCACCGCAGACTGTCGAGAGCCGGCGGGTACGGCGCGGGCATCGAGTCGCCGGGCTGGTACGGGCATCTGTTCGCCGCGGCCGACCGGCCCGTCGAGCGCTGGCTGACCGGAGTGGCCGGACTGCTGAGGGAGGAGGACAGGGTCGTCTCCCCGGCCCACGTCATCGAGGCGGTCCGGCTGGCCGAAACGCTCGCGGCGGTCCGTGGACGGCCGTTGCCCGGGCTGACCGAGGTGACGGACGCCGCGCGGGCGGTGCTGTGCGACGGCTCGGACGTGCCGCTGGCGCTGGTCCACGACCGGCTGGTGGTGGGGGACGCGCTGGGAGAGGTTCCCGCGGGGGCGCCCGCGGTGCCGTTGCAGCGGGACCTCGCCCGGAGCCAGCGGCGGCTGCGGCTCAAGCCCGAGGCGGCGGGGCGCGAGCTGGAACTCGACCTGCGCAAGGAGACCGACGCCGGGCGCAGCAGACTCCTGCACCGGCTGCGGCTGCTGGGCATCGGCTGGGGGGAACCGGCCGCCTCGCGCAGCACGGGCACCTTCCGGGAGACGTGGCGGCTGCGCTGGGAGCCGGAGCTGTCGGTGCGGGTCGCCGAGGCCGGAGTGTGGGGCACCACCGTGCTCTCCGCCGCCACCGCCAGGGCCGAGGCGGACGCCGTCGCCGCGCAGGGCCTCGCCGAGGTCACCGTGCTCGCCGAACGCTGCCTGCTGGCCGACCTGCCGGACGCGCTCTCCCCGGTGATGCGGATACTCGCCGACCGGGCGGCACTCGACACGGACGTCGGTCACCTCGCCGAGGCCCTGCCCGCCCTCGTCCGTTCGCTGCGGTACGGAGACGTGCGCGGCACGGACACCGCGGCGTTGTCCGAGGTCGCCGCGGGACTCGCCGAGCGGGTCTTCGTCGGGCTGCCCGCGGCCTGCGCCGCCCTGGACGCCGACGCGGCCGAGGAGATGCGCCGCCATGTGGACGCCGTGCACACGGCCGTGGGCCTGCTCGGCGGCGCCCCCGCGCCGGGACACGGCGACCCTCGGCCCCGCTGGCGGGACGTGCTGCGGACCCTCTCCGCACGGGACACGGTGCCCGGCGTGGTGCGCGGGCGAGCCGTACGGCTCCTGCTGGACGACGGCGAGCTGGCACCGGACGAGGCGGCGCGGCTCATGGGGCTGGCGCTGTCCCCGGGGACTCCACCGGCACACGCGGCGGCCTGGGTCGAGGGCTTCGTCGGAGTCGGCTCGGGCGGCGGCATGCTCCTCCTGCACGACGAGCGGCTGCTCGCCCTGATCGACACCTGGCTGACCGGCGTGCCGGCGGAGGCGTTCACAGACGTCCTGCCGCTGCTGCGCCGCACCTTCTCCGCCCACGAGCCGGGCGTGCGCCGCGGCATCGGCGACCTGGTCAGGCGCGGACCGAGGGCGCGGGGGAGTGTGACGGGGGCCGGTACCGGCGTACCGGGCTTCGCGGCCGGCCTCGACACCGCGCGGGCCGACGCGGTGCTGCCGGTGGTCCGGCTGATCCTGGGCCGGGACCCGGTGCGGGACGACGACCTGATGGGGGTGCACACGACATGACCGGACGGGTGATCCGGCAGACGCACGGACACATGACCGGGCCCACGGCTAAGCACATGACCGGACCCACGGCTGAGCACGCGACTGGGCACCCGGCCGGACCCGCGGCCGGGCAGGTGGTGGCCGGGGCCGTGAGCGCGGGCACGGCCGGAGGCACGCCGTCGGCCGGGCCGGAGGACGACGGGGCGGCACAGGAGCGGCTGCGGCGGTGGCGTCTCGTCCTCGGCGGTGGCGACCCGGCCGACGGCACCGGCCACGTGCTCTCCGGACGGGACGCCGGGATGGACGACGCGCTCACCGCCCTCTACGCGAAGGGCGACGCGCCCACCCGCCGGGGAAAGGACCGTGCGGCCGGGCTCGGGGCCTCCGCACCGGCGGTGGCGCGCTGGCTGGGGGACATCCGGACCTACTTCCCCTCCTCCGTCGTCCGCGTCATGCAGCGGGACGCGATCGACCGGCTCGGGCTCGCCACTCTCCTGCTGGAGCCGGAGATGCTCGAGGCCGTGGAGGCCGACGTGCACCTGGTCGGCACCCTGCTGTCCCTGCACCAGGCGATGCCGGACACGACGAGGGAGACGGCCCGGGCCGTCGTGCGCAAGGTCGTCGAGGATCTGGAGAAGCGGCTCGCCGCCCGCACCCGTGCCACGCTGAGCGGAGCACTGGACCGCAGCGCCCGCACGGGCCGGCCCCGTCACCACGACATCGACTGGCACCGCACGATCGCGGCCAACCTCAAGCACTACCTTCCGGAGCACCGCACCGTCGTACCCGAGCGGCTCGTCGGCCACGGCCGGTCGGCCCGCGCGGTGAAGAAGGAGGTCGTCCTCTGCGTCGACCAGTCCGGGTCGATGGCGGCGTCGGTGGTGTACGCGTCGGTCTTCGGCGCGGTGCTGGCGTCCATGCGCTCGCTCGACACCCGGCTCGTCGTCTTCGACACGGCGGTCGCCGACCTCACCGACCAGCTCGACGACCCGGTCGACGTGCTCTTCGGCACCCGGCTGGGCGGCGGTACGGACATCAACCGCGCCCTGGCTTACTGCCAGTCGGGAATCAACCGGCCCGCTGAGACGGTGGTCGTGCTGATCAGCGATCTCTACGAGGGCGGCATACGCGACGAGATGCTCAAGCGGGTCGCGGCGATGAGGGCGGCGGGGGTGGAGTTCGTGGCGCTGCTGGCCCTGTCGGACGAGGGGACGCCGGCGTACGACCGGGAACACGCGGCGGCGCTCGCCGCGCTCGGCGTACCGGCGTTCGCGTGCACGCCCGACCACTTCCCGGAGGTGATGGCGGCGGCGATCGAGGGGAGGCCCCTGCCGATACCGGACGCCGGCTGACGACACGGCGAACCCGGCGATCCCCGGTGCCCCGATTTCCATGGCCGAATCGGATATGGTGGACCGTCGGCGGGGCGGGGCTTGCGCAACCCGCGTACCCCCGTGCGAGTATCGCGCGGCGCGTCGATGCGTTGTTCGACGTTCGGTATCAGACGTTCCGTAACCGACCTTCCGGATCCGACGTCTTCGGCATCTGACGTTCGACATCTGACGATCGATTCGACGCGCGGTCCGTTCCGTCGCACGGGAGGTACTTCCCCCTCTTGGTCTCGTCAGCAGTCCTGCCCGGTGCCGCTTCGCGCCTCCTGCGCACGGCGGCCGGGCGGCGTGCGCTGCACGTGGCGCTGCTGCTGGGCGGGTTGTTCGTGCTGGGCCTGCTCTGCGGAGGGCGGGCGCAGGCGGCCGACGAAGCGCCCGGGCCCTTGACGGACACGGTCGGCCGCGTTCTCGACGCCCCCTCAGAAGCAGGTTCCGACATGGCGCTCGTGGACCTCCCTCCCGCCTCGGAGGACGCCGTCCGGACCGTGGCCGACCGGGTCGTAGGGCCGGTCGGCGACGTGGTGGGGACGGTGACGGAGCGGCTGGACGCGGTTGCGCGGACCGGGGTTCCGGCCGAGGTGCCGCCCTTGCGGGTGCTCCCCGGCCCGTCGGGGAACGGCGTCGTCGGCGACACGTCCGGTCGGTCAGGATCGGCCGCCCCGGCGCCCCGGCCCGCGGCCGAGCCCGCATCCGCGCCGATGGCACCGAGCGTCTCCGGCACCGCCGACCCGCCCAGTGCCGCCGACGCCCGAGTCGTCGGGGGAGGACGAACCCCGGCCCCCGCCGTCGCGTACGGTCCGGAGCCCGTCCCCGGCCAGGCCCTCACCGCACCGGCCGCGCCCGCCCACGAGCACCGAGCCGGGCCCGGGCACACCGCGCCCACCGCATACGCCCCCGCCGGTTCCGCCCGCCCCGCACCCACCGGTGACCCCGACGGCGCGCTCGGCACCGCGTCCGGCGCCGACCAGGCGACCCCGCGCCACGGGGACGCACGCGCGGTCACCCCGCAGTTCGGGATCGCGTTCCGGCTCGCCCCCGGGGCCCCGGAGCGGACCGAGGCGGCCGGGGTCAGGGAGCCGTACCGGGACGTCCCCGTCTCCCCCGCCTAGAACGGCCGCCCCCCTCCGCCGCGCACCCCCGCTCGCCGCGAACCCCACGCTCGCGCGCCACGCCGGCGTGCACCCCGCCCGCCCCGGCCCTGGCCCCAGGCCCCATCGTGGACGCCCCCGTGGACGCCCGGCGTACGCGCACACGAGCCCGGCGTACGCGCCCCGCCGCGGTGATGGGCGCACGGCGCACGGCGCACCGCTCACGTCCGTCACCTCGCGGCCCGTGCCCACGGCCTCACGGCACGCACGCCCAGACTCCGCGGGACGGCAGGCCCCGGACGGAGACCGAAAACCGTCGGCCTCCGTCCGGCCGTGCCCTCCCCGCGGTCGGGGCCGGACGGCCCCCATTGGGGTGGGGACCGTCCGGCCCGCACCCCGGCGGCCCGCACCCACGCGGCCCGCCGGGGGAGTCGGGCCTCACCGGGTCAACCCCAGCCCGGTGAGGCCCTCGCCCGGCGCGAAGCGCCCGCCGCTCCGCTCACACCCGGCACCCCGTGCCAGTGAGGACGGCATCATGTGACAGGCATCACCGCTCAGGTGTGACCCACGATTTAGAGACCCCATGCAAGCGGCGATAACCTGCGAGACGGACATGCCGCGCGCTCGGACACCGTGTGCGCCCCCCTTGTGACCTCACGGCGGACGTCACGTTGCCCTTCGCGGCACGCCCACGCATCCAACGAACCGCGAGATCACTGATAGGGACGGAAGCGCGTGGACCTGTTCGAGTACCAGGCGAGGGACCTCTTCGCCAAGCACGATGTACCGGTGCTGGCCGGTGAAGTCATCGACACGCCTGAGGCGGCGCGCGAGATCACCGAGCGTCTGGGCGGCAAGTCCGTCGTCAAGGCCCAGGTGAAGGTCGGTGGCCGCGGCAAGGCCGGTGGCGTGAAGCTGGCCGCCTCGGCGGACGAGGCCGTCGCCCGCGCGACGGACATCCTCGGCATGGACATCAAGGGCCACACGGTCCACAAGGTGATGATCGCCGAGACCGCCCCCGAGATCGTCGAGGAGTACTACGTCTCCTTCCTCCTCGACCGTGCCAACCGCACCTTCCTCTCCATCGCCTCCGTCGAGGGCGGCATGGAGATCGAGGAGGTGGCGGCCACCCGTCCGGAGGCCGTCGCCAAGACCCCGATCGACGCGATCGACGGTGTGACGCCCGAGAAGGCGCGGGAGATCGTCGAGGCCGCGAAGTTCCCGGCCGAGGTCGCCGACAAGGTCGCCGACGTCCTGGTCAAGCTGTGGGACACCTTCATCAAGGAGGACGCCCTCCTGGTCGAGGTCAACCCGCTGGCCAAGGTCGCCTCCGGCGACGTCATCGCCCTCGACGGCAAGGTGTCGCTGGACGACAACGCCGAGTTCCGTCACCCCGACTTCGAGGCCCTCCACGACAAGGCCGCGGCCAACCCGCTCGAGGCCGCCGCCAAGGAGAAGAACCTCAACTACGTCAAGCTCGACGGCGAGGTCGGCATCATCGGCAACGGCGCGGGTCTCGTCATGAGCACCCTGGACGTCGTCGCGTACGCCGGTGAGAAGCACGGCAACGTCAAGCCCGCCAACTTCCTGGACATCGGCGGCGGCGCCTCCGCCCAGGTCATGGCGAACGGCCTGGAGATCATCCTCGGCGACCCGGACGTCCGCTCCGTGTTCGTCAACGTCTTCGGCGGCATCACCGCCTGCGACGAGGTCGCCAACGGCATCGTCCAGGCGCTGAAGCTCCTGGAGGACCGCGGCGAGAAGGTCGAGAAGCCGCTCGTCGTCCGTCTCGACGGCAACAACGCCGAGCTGGGCCGCAAGATCCTCACCGACGCCAACCACCCGCTGGTCCAGCGCGTCGACACCATGGACGGCGCGGCCGACAAGGCCGCCGAGCTGGCTCACGCCGCCGCCAAGTAAGCACTCAGGACGAGGACACCAACACACCATGGCTATCTGGCTCAACAAGGACAGCAAGGTCATCGTCCAGGGCATGACCGGCGCCACCGGCATGAAGCACACCAAGCTCATGCTCGGCGACGGCACCAACGTCGTGGGCGGCGTGAACCCGCGCAAGGCGGGTCAGTCCGTGGACTTCGACGGCACCGAGGTACCGGTCTTCGGCACCGTCAAGGAGGCCATCGAGAAGACCGGCGCCGACGTCTCCGTCATCTTCGTGCCGGAGAAGTTCACCAAGGACGCCGTCGTCGAGGCCATCGACGCCGAGATCCCGCTGGCCGTCGTCATCACCGAGGGCATCGCCGTGCACGACTCGGCCGCCTTCTGGTCGTACGCCGGCAAGAAGGGCAACAAGACCCGGATCATCGGCCCGAACTGCCCCGGCATCATCACCCCGGGCCAGTCCAACGTCGGCATCATCCCGGGCGACATCACCAAGCCGGGCCGCATCGGCCTGGTCTCGAAGTCCGGCACGCTGACGTACCAGATGATGTACGAGCTGCGTGACATCGGCTTCTCGACCGCCGTCGGCATCGGTGGCGACCCGATCATCGGCACCACGCACATCGACGCGCTCGCCGCGTTCGAGGCCGACCCCGAGACCGACCTGATCGTCATGATCGGCGAGATCGGCGGCGACGCCGAGGAGCGTGCGGCCGAGTACATCTCGAAGAACGTGACCAAGCCGGTCGTCGGCTACGTCGCGGGCTTCACCGCGCCCGAGGGCAAGACCATGGGCCACGCCGGCGCCATCGTCTCCGGTTCGTCCGGCACCGCCCAGGCGAAGAAGGAGGCCCTGGAGGCCGCCGGCGTCAAGGTCGGCAAGACGCCGACCGAGACGGCGAAGCTCGCCCGCGCCATCCTGGCCGGCTGACACCGCCGTCCCACCGGCCCGTTCCGCACCGAGCGGCCCGCCCTCCGTTCACAGGGGGCGGGCCGCTCGGCGTTCCGGGCCTCGGTGTTCCGGGCGCCGGACCGCTGGCGCCGGGCCGCGGTCGCCGGGCCGCGGGCGGGCTGCCTCATTCAAGCTCCGGCCGCAGCCGTTCCGGCCCGTCCTGCCACTGGTCCCGCAGCTTCCGCCGCAGTTCCTGCTCCTCGTCCGACAGGGACCCCTGGGCCACTCTGGGCGGCACCCCGCGCACCGCCTGCCCGGGGGACACGGGCGGTTCGTAGTGCGTGGGCGCGGTGCGCAGGGTCAGGGCCGTGGTCCCGATGAGGGCGACCGTGAAGGCGATCGCGGCCCGGGTGCGGAACCTCGCCCGGCGTTCGCCGCCCCTGCGCACCGACGGCGGCCGTGCCGCCCCCAGCCGTTCGCGCGACGCCAGTTCGGCCAGCCGCCGGTGCAGCACCTGCGGGTCGGCGAGCGCGGGCAGTCGGTCGGCGACGGCTTCGCGGGCGCGCAGCAGCCGGTGCGCCGCCGCCGGGGTGCTCGCCTCCGTCTCGGCCGCCGTCTCCGGCAGGTCCAGGCCCACACCGTCGTACAGCACGAGGGTGCGGCGGTGCCTGGGCGGGAGTCTGAGCAGGGCGTTCAGCAGGGTGCGGTCGCCGGGGTCGGCGGGGGGCGGCTCCGGGCGCCGGTGGCGCGGACGCAGCCGTTGCCAGGGGGAGAGCGCGTACTCGTACGCCGCCGCCCGCACCCAGCCCACCGGGTCCCGGTCGCGGGCCACCTCCGGCCACTGCTCCCAGGCCGTCTGGAAGGCCCGCTCCACCGACTCGCGCGCCTGCTCGCGACGGCCGGTCAGCAGGAAGGTCTGCCGTACCAGGGCGGGGGCGCTGAACTCGTACAAGGCGTCGAATGCCTGAGCGGGCGTCAGCGCGACGGGGGCGGGGCGCGGCTCGGGAAGCGACTCGGAGACGGGCTCGGACGCGGGCCCGGGGACGGGCTCCGAGCCGGCCTCGGGCTCCGGGTGCGGCTCGGGCCCCGGGTGCGGCTCGGGTTCCTCCGTCCGGTTCGCCCCTGGGCCGGTCTCCGGTGCTGACGCCGGGTCACGGGCTCCCCGCCCGGCTGCCGCTTCCTCGGCCAGCGTCTCCAGCAGCTTCGCGTACGCCTCCCGTTTCCGGCCCCGCGGATTCGTGCGGCCGCTCTCCCACGCGCGGACCGTCCCGGGAGCGACGCCCACCCGTTCCCCCAACTGAGCCTGCGTCAACGCGGCGGTCTCCCGCAGGTGTCGGCGTTCCTTGGGAGGGGGGAGCGGGGTCGCGGGGCGGCGGGTCACTGGACACCCCTTCGTACGAAAAAGTACATAAACATATATTGAGCGACACCACGGAGCTTCGCCCGTTACGCCGGGAAAGCGCGTGTCGTTGGGAGCATGGCGGGCGTGATCCAGACGACCGCCCGTCCAGCCCCGCTCTCCCGACTGCGCACCCGGTGGCGCGACCGGTCGCCCGGGCTGGCCGCCGGTCTCCTGGGCGGCGCGTTCGCGGCACTGCTGGGACTCGCGGCGTGCGCCGCGCTCGTGACGCTGCTGTGGATCAGCTCGCCGTACCCCGACAGCGGACCGGGCGGCGCCCTCCGCGTCGCCGCGGCCCTGTGGACGCTGGCGCACGGGGCCGAACTGGTGCGGGCCGACACGCTCTCGGGCACGCCCGCGCCCGTCGGCGTCACGCCGCTGCTGTTCCTCCTCCTGCCGGTGTGGCTGCTGCACCGCGCCGCCCGGGACGCCACGGACCCCGGGGACGGCGTGGGCGTGGCCGTCGGCGCGCCCCCGAAGGCGGGAGCCGGGGTGCGCCCGGCGTGGCCGGCGGGCACGCCGGACTCCGGGCCGCCGCCCGTCTCCGCGCGCCTGGCCTGGACCGGAGTGGTCCTCGGCTACCTGGGCGTCGCCGCGCCCGTCGTCCTGTACGCGCAGGGCGGCGCGCTGCGGCCCTCGCCGTGGTGGGCGGCGGTGTGTCTGCCGCTGGTCGCCATGGCCGCGGCGGGCGCCGGCGTGTGGACGGCGTTCGGCCGCCCGGGCGGGCCGGTGGGGCGGGCGCTGCGCGTACTGCCCCGGACGCTGCGCGAACTGATGGTGGAGCCGGACGCGCGCCTGGGCGCCGCGACGCGCGCCGCGGGCGCCGGTACGGCGGTGCTCGTCGGCGGCGGAGCGCTGTTGCTCGCCGTGTCGCTCGTGTGGCACGGGGCCGCCGCGGCCGAGTCGTTCCTGCGGCTGACCGACGGGTGGTCGGGGCGGTTCGCCGTGCTGCTGCTCTGCCTGGCCCTGGTGCCGAACGCGGCGGTGTGGGCGGCGGTCTACGCCCTCGGCCCCGGCTTCGTGCTCGGCACCGGGCACGTGGTGGCCCCCGCCTCCTCCGCTCCGGCGCCGCTGCTGCCGCCGTTCCCGCTGCTGGCGGCGGTGCCGGACGCGGGCCCCGGTACGCCGCTGCACTGGGCGGCCGGGGCGGTGCCGCTGGTGGCGGGGGCGGCGGTGGGGTGGTTCACGGCGCGGGCGGCGACGGGGGGCGCGGCCGGTGTGCGGGGCGTCGTGCGGGGGGCCGCGGGCGCGCCGGGTGTGGTAGGTGGTCCGGGCGCGGTGGGCGGTCCGGCCGACGGGGTGTTGTGGCCGTGGCGGCGGACGGTCGGTGCCGCCGTGGTGGCCGCCGTGCTGTGCGCGGCCTTCGTCGCCCTGCTGGCCGCGTTCGCCGGCGGGCCGCTCGGCAGCGCGGCGCTCGCCCGGTTCGGGCCGGTGTGGTGGCAGGCCGGGGGCGCGACGCTGGCGTGGACCGGGGCGGTGGCGGTGCCGGTGGCCGTAGTGGGGCGGGCGTGGCGGGGACGGGGCGCTGCCGCCCGGACGGTCGACGGGAGCGCCGACGGGGGTGGGAGCGGGTGGTCGTGGGCGCGGGTGCCGCTGCCCTCCGGCGGGCGGTGGTGGAGGCGGGGCGAGGCCGAGGCGACGGAGCGGAAGGCCGGCGGGGGTACGGTGCCGGCCGGACTGTACGACGAGGACGACGCCGTCGGCGGGAGCGACGCGTACGACCTTCTGCCGGTCGACGGTTCTCCCGGGGAGGGGGCGGCCCGGGGCGGGAAGTGAGCGTGGGGTCCGTGGGGTCCGTGGGGTCCGCAGGAGGACTCGCCCCCGCCGCCCTTCCCCTTCCCGACCTCGGGTTCCCCACCCTCGGGACTGCTGCCCCGGACTCGCGCGTCCGGGCCTGGACGGGCCCTCGTCCTCCGTCCCCGGGACGCCGGACGGGTCAGTTGGAGCCCAGCAGGTCCCGGAGCTGTTCCGGCAGATGCCGTTCGCAGGACTTGTCCGCCGCGTGGGTCAGGGCGTCCTCGCGGCAGGTGTAGTAGTCGCTGTAGACGAGCTGGGCGCCGAAGGACGCGGCGACCAGGAGGATGGCCAGGGACGACATGACCAGGCCGCTGATCGCGGCGGTGCGCTGCGGGCGGGTGGTCTGCTCGGGAGGCGGGGCCGGGGTGTCCGGGTCGGAGGACGCGCGGGGCTTGGCGCGCAGCGCGCTGATGCCCCAGTACAGGGCCAGGGCGCCGAGCAGCAGGGCCACGTACGGCCAGGTGAAGAGGGCGAAGAAGAGGGCCCACAGACCGCTCAGCAGGGCGTAGCGGGCACGCCGCTGGGCGGGGTCCGTCGGGTCCCAGCGCGGGCCCGGGCCGCCGCCCTGACCCTCCGGGCCCCCGCCCTGACCACCGGGCCGCTCGCCGAAGCCGCCGGAGGACCGGCCGGGCTGCCGGTCGCTCCACCGGCCGCCCCAGGGGGAGCGCTCGCCGTCGCCCCGGGAGTCGTCGTCGCCCGACGGGTGCCGCGGCTGCCAGGGGCGGTCCGGGGTGCCCTCCGGGGGCGGGGCGAAGGGGTTGTCCTGGTCGGTGGCGCCGTCCCGTCCGCCGTGGCTGCCCCGGTCCGGGGAGGAGTCGGGCGGTGACGAGGGGCGCTCCCGCAGCAACACGGTGCTGCGCTCCCCTGGCTGCGCCGACTGCTGGGGCAGGGTGAGCAGTCGCAGGCTGCGGTCCGGCATCAACTGAGCGTCTTCCCCTTGGCGACGATGGACGGGCGGCTGGTGGAACGGGCGGACTCGTGGAGTACGCGAACCGGTCGGTACGTCTGGTGAACGCCTGACGCGCGGGCGGCGTTCCCGCTCCGGCTCCACGCAGACGCTACCTCCCGGTCACGCCCCCGTCCCGAGGGGGCCGTCCGGTGTGCCGGTATCGTTGCTGACGGTCGGCCGCTTCGTAGACTTCCCCGTATCCAGGGACGCGAAGCATTCGTACGACCGTACAAAGAGATCGCTTCCCGAGAAAGGCCCCCACCGTGGCCGCCAAGCCCGTGGACCGGCGAGCCAAGCGCCTCGTCGTGCTGGTCTCCGGATCCGGCACCAACCTCCAGGCGCTCCTCGACGAGATCGCCGCCACCGGCGCCGAGACCTACGGGGCCGAGATCGTGGCCGTCGGCGCCGACCGCGACGGCATCGAGGGACTCGCCCGCGCCGAGCGTGCCGGGGTGCCGACCTTCGTCCGCAAGGTCAAGGAGTACGGGACCCGCGAGGAGTGGGACGCGGCGCTCACCGAGGCCGTCGCCGCCCACGAACCGGACCTCGTCGTCTCGGCCGGGTTCATGAAGATCGTGGGGAAGGAGTTCCTCGCGCGGTTCGGGGGCCGGTTCGTCAACACCCACCCCGCCCTCCTCCCCAGTTTCCCGGGGGCCCACGGCGTGCGGGACGCGCTCGCGTACGGCGCCAGGGTCACCGGCTGCACCGTCCACTTCGTCGACGACGGCGTCGACACCGGGCCGATCATCGCGCAGGGCGTGGTGGAGGTCCGGGACGAGGACTACGAAGACGAAGGTGCCGCTCTGCACGAGCGCATCAAGGAAGTCGAGCGAAGGCTGCTCGTCGATGTCGTGGGGCGGCTCGCCCGCAACGGCTATCGCATTGAGGGACGAAAGGTAGTTATCCAGTGACCGCCACCGCCACCGCCGGGAGCACCAAGCGGACCATCCGCCGCGCGCTCGTCAGCGTCTACGACAAGACCGGGCTCGAGGACCTCGCCCGCGGGCTGCACGAGGCGGGCGTCGAACTCGTCTCCACCGGGTCCACCGCCGGACGGATCGCCGCCGCCGGCGTCCCCGTCACCAAGGTCGAGGAGCTGACCGGCTTCCCCGAGTGCCTGGACGGCCGGGTCAAGACGCTGCACCCCAAGGTGCACGCCGGCATCCTCGCCGACCTGCGCCTGGACAGCCACCGGCAGCAACTGGACGAGCTGGGCGTGGCCCCGTTCGACCTGGTCGTGGTCAACCTCTACCCGTTCCGCGAGACCGTCGCCTCGGGCGCCACCGCCGACGAGTGCGTCGAGCAGATCGACATCGGCGGCCCCTCCATGGTGCGCGCCGCCGCCAAGAACCACCCCTCCGTCGCCGTCGTCACCAGCCCCGCCCGGTACGCCGACGTGCTCTCCGCGGTCAAGGACGGCGGCTTCGACCTCGCCGCCCGCAAGCGCCTGGCCGCCGAGGCCTTCCAGCACACCGCCGCCTACGACGTGGCCGTCGCCTCCTGGTTCGCCTCCGACTACGCCCCGGTCGACGAGTCCCGGTTCCCCGACTTCCTCGGCGCGACCTACGAGCGCGCCCACACCCTGCGCTACGGCGAGAACCCGCACCAGCCGGCCGCGCTCTACACCTCTCCCGACGGCGGCGGCCTCGCGCAGGCCGAGCAACTGCACGGCAAGGAGATGTCGTACAACAACTACACGGACACGGACGCCGCCCGCCGTGCCGCCTACGACCACGCCGAGCCCTGCGTCGCGATCATCAAGCACGCCAACCCGTGCGGCATCGCGGTGGGCGCGGACGTCGCCGAGGCGCACCGCAAGGCGCACGCCTGCGACCCGCTCTCCGCGTTCGGCGGCGTGATCGCGGTCAACCGCCCGGTCTCCAAGGAGATGGCCGAGCAGGTCGCCGAGATCTTCACCGAGGTCGTCGTCGCGCCGGACTACGAGGACGGCGCCCTCGAAGCCCTCACCAAGAAGAAGAACATCCGCGTGCTGCGCGCCCCCGAGGCGCCCGCCGCCCCGGTCGAGGTCAAGCCCATCGACGGCGGCGCCCTCCTCCAGGTCACCGACCGCCTCCAGGCCGAGGGCGACGACCCCGCCACCTGGACCCTCGCCACCGGCGAGGCCCTGTCCGAGGCGGAGCTGGCCGAGCTGGCCTTCGCCTGGAAGGCGTGCCGGGCCGTCAAGTCCAACGCGATCCTGCTGGCCAAGGACGGCGCCTCCGTCGGCGTCGGCATGGGCCAGGTCAACCGGGTCGACTCCGCGAAGCTCGCGGTGGAGCGGGCCGGCGCCGAGCGCGCGCGGGGGGCGTACGCCGCCTCCGACGCCTTCTTCCCCTTCCCGGACGGCCTGGAGATCCTCACCGCGGCCGGCGTCAAGGCCGTGGTCCAGCCCGGCGGTTCGGTCCGCGACGAGCTGGTCGTCGAGGCCGCGCGGAAGGCCGGCGTCACCATGTACTTCACGGGGACGCGGCACTTCTTCCACTGACGGTCCCTCCGGAAGCCGGAAGCCGGAAGCCGGAAGCCGGAAGCCGGAAGCCGGAAGCCGGAAGCCGGACGCCGGACGCCGAACGGCCCCGGTGCTCTCCGTGGTGGAGGGCACCGGGGCCGCCGTCTCGCCGGTCCGGTGGGCGGATCAGCAGGGGCGCAGCGACCAGATCGGGTCCCAGGACGCGGTGCCCGCCTCGTAGGCGGTCGACGTCCAGCGGACGCTGCCGTCCTTGTTGAAGAACTTGGCGACGGTGCCCGGCGTCTGGTTGTTGGTGAACGGGCCGTTGCCGGTCCAGTTGGTCAGGTTCCACGTCTGGCACTTGTAGAAGTCGAACTTCGTGCCGTTGACGAGCATGCAGAGGTGGCCGTAGCCGCAGGCCAGGTCCTGGGCGCCCTTGGTCACGGGCGCGTTCGTCACGGTCAGGCCCTCGTACTCGACCGCGTCGGCGGTCACGCGCAGGGGCTTGGGGGCGTCGGCCAGCACCTGGCCCGCCTTCTGCTGGAGGCTGGTGACGCGGGTGCCGTCCGGGCTGTCGGCGGCCGTGGCCGAGACCGTGGAGCCGGCGGCCAGCGCGGCGGCCGCGAGGAGGAGAGCTGCGGGCTTGACGAGGTTCATCGTTGTTCCCCCGTGATGGTCGGTGTCGTACCGGTCGCACCGCCGAAGCGGTGTGCTCACACCGTGCCCCCGGACGCCCGCCGCCCGGTACCTCGGAACTCTCAGGGTCACGTCCCGCCCCGGGGCGTGTACTCCTTGAGGCGGTGAGCGACGCGGTCGGCGTAGTCGCGGTACTTCGGGGGAACCCCGCCCGCGTCGTTCACCTTCTTGTACGACGTCCGGTAGGCGACGGCGACCAGCACCCTGCGGTCGCCCGGCAGCCCGGCGTCGAGGCGGGGCGTGATCCAGCACAGGTAACGGCCCATCGCCGGAATGGACTCGGCGGGCGGGAACGGCGGCTGGGGCACGGTCTCGCCCGGCGTGCCGTCCGGATTCATCCACCAGCGCAGCACGCTCGGCGTCCAGCGGGCGATGCCGTACTCGTCCCTGGCCGGATCGGCGAGGTCCGGGTCGAAGTCGCTCTCGACCTTCAGCATCGCCGCGATCAGGGCCGGGCTGACCTCCGCGTGGCCGCAGTCGTGCGCCGTCTCCACGATCAGCAGGCGGTACGCGGGCGGCACGTCCCGGTCGGTGCGCAGCTCGGCCGCGCCGTAGGAGGCGGCGGAGACGGCGCTCGCGGTGCCGCCGGGGCGCGCGGCGGGGTCCCGGCCCTCGCCGGTCCAGCGGGCGACGCCGTAGCCGAGGGCGGCGAGGGCGAGCAGTCCCGCGGCCGCGGCGGCCAGGAGCCTCGGCCGGGAACGGGCGCGGGAGCGGGCGCGCGTACGGACCGAGGGCTGCCCCGGGTCGCGCGCGTTCCCCGTCGCCTCCGCCACCCGGCGCAGCAGGGCGTCGGTGCCGATCCGGTCGGCGTGCGTACGGGTCAGGCACGCCCGCACGACCTCCCGCCACGGCGGCGGCAGTTCGGGGGACAGGCGCAACTCGTGGGAGCCGCGGGAGTACGCGACGGCGGCGTCGCGGCGGGCCGTAGGGGTGCCGCCGGGCAGCGGGAACGACCCGGTCAGCACCAGGTGGGCCAGGACGCCGAAGGCCCACACGTCGGCGGAGGGGCGGATCCGGCGGCCCCGTTCGCCGATCTCGGACCACAGCAGCTCGGGCGGGGTGTAGTCGGGGGTGGAGAAGGCGGGTGTGTAGGCGTGGGTGCCCTCCAGTTCGGCGGCCATGTTGAAGTCGGCGAGGCGTACCGAACCGTCCTTCATCAGCAGGACGTTCGCCGGTTTCAGGTCGCCGTGGACCCAGCCCGCCCGGTGCAACTGGTGCAGGCCCTCGCAGATCTGGGCGAGCAGCGCCGGCCCGGACCGCGGGCGGGGCGTGGCGGAGAGCAGGGCGGACAGCGAACCCTCGGCCCGCTCCAGGACGAGCACGGTGGCGCCGTCGAGCCGGGGCCGGCCGGGATCGTCGACGGTGAGGGTCTCGTACATCCGGATCAGCCGGGGCCGCCGCAGCCTGCGCAACAGCTCGACCTCGCGCTCGACCAGGTCCCGCAGGTGGGAGAGCTGGCGCGGCGTGCCGGTACCGGTGGGCAGGAACTTCAGCGCGACCGCGTCCGGCGGGCCCGCGCCGGGGGCGATGCCACCGGGGGCGTCCTCGGCGGGGCGGACGGTGCGGTCCGCGGGGTCGGGGGCGTCCGCGGCGGTGAGGTCGGTGCCGGTGCCGGTGCCGGTGCCGCTGCCTGTGCCGGTGTCGCTGCCGCCGCCTGGGCCCCTGTCGCTGCCCGCGCCCCTGCCGGCGTCCGTGCGCCTCGTGCCGTCCGAGCGGTCGCCGCCGTGTGCTGCGCCGGCCGCGGTGCGGCCCGTGTCGTCGTCCGGAGCATCCGGTCCGGTGGGCACGCGGCGGGCCGCGTACACGCTGCCGAAGGCGCCGGTCGCGATCGGCTCGCGCACCTCCCAGCCGCCCACCCGGTACCCCCTGGGCACCGGGACGGCGTACGGCTCGGTCATCGCAGTGCCCGGCCGGACGGTGCCGCGAGGACCACCAGGTCGTCCTCGCGGACCAGGTCGAAGCGGAGCGCCAGCGAGACCAGCGACTCCTTCTTGCCGTTCAGCCGGGGACCTGGCTCGGCGGTCTCCGGGCCCGGCTTCAGCCGGAGTTTGACGGCGAGGTAGTCGATGTTCCACTGCACCGACGTACGCGAAGCGGCCGGCCAGCCCGGGCGGAGCCGCTCGACGACCTGGTCCACGGTCGGCAGCGGCGCGTGCGGCTCCCCCCGCAGCCGCGGCTCGCACAGGGCGGCCAGCACCGCGAAGTACCGCTTGGTGCGGTCGACGGAGAAGGCCGGGGCGGTCGGCTCGCCGTCGGTGCCGTCCTCGCCGCGCAGGTAGTCGTGGCGCGGCGCCCACACCTCGACCGGCAGCAGGTCGCCGGCGGCGGGCAGCACGATCCGCGAGAACTCGAACGGCACCGGCGCGTCCAGGCGGCCCGGCGCCACCTTGATGTGCTCGCCCGCGCCCTCGGGGTTCTCCACCACGTAGGTCTGGCGGGCGGAGAGGTTGCTCATGGTCCAGAAGGTGCCGTGCGCCGTGATCTCACCGGCTCTGCGCGACACCCCGTCGTGCCCGATCAGCAGCCCGCCCTCGGGCACGGACCGTCCGAAGACGAGCCGTTCGCCGGGCGCGAGCCGGAACTGGGTCCTGGTGCTGTCGTCCTCCGTGGTCGGCGGAGGTACCACGATGATGCTGTACAAGGTGCGTCTCCCCGTGCCTGACGGCTACCCGGGCCAGACTAGGGCGACGCGAGAGGGCCGTGCCCCCCTCGTTCGGGTGAGACACGGCCCTGCGGCGTGATTGGCGAGAACTGTGCAGTCGTGGACGGCCGCTCAGTAGCGGGGCCGCTTGAACCAGGCCGCGCCCTTCGAGTTGCCGACGAACACGGCGATCAGGATGCCGAACACGAGGTGGACGATGCCTGCGATGGTGAACGGGTAGAGGGCGATGATCGCGGTCAGGATGCCGAACACCAGCGCGGTCACGCGCAGTCCGTTGCCGCCCGAGTTGAACTTCGCGGCCAGGAACGCCGCCCAGACGCCCCAGACCAGCGCCAGCACCATGAAGCCCCACAGGACACCGGTCGGGTAGTCGGCCAGCTCCTCGAACGCGGCGTCGTCCTTGGCCTGGTCGACGGCCGCTGCGGAGATGCCGAACAGCGCCGTGCCTATGACCTGGAAGCCCACCATGATCCAGAGCAGCACCCGGGCGGTGTTGACCGTACCGGGCATGGTCGTGGGAGCGGCACCGTACGGCTGCTGCACCGGCGGAGCCTGCGGGTAGCCGTATCCGGGCTGGCCCTGGGGCTGCTGCTGCGGGTAGCCGTAGTTCGGCTGCTGGCCGCCCTGCGGCGGGCCGTAGGGGTTGTTCGGGTCGCCGAAACTCATGGCGGGTCTTCCTCCGTCGCTGTCAAGTGCGGGGACGACGCGTGGCGCGACTCGGAGGAGATTCTTCGTAAGCGGTTCGTCCCCCCGGTACGGCCCCGCGGCACTGTGCTGCCCAATCGTTCTTGACCGAACTCTTACTTGTCCAGCCCGTCCGCAATGCGTTGTGCAAGTGCAACACCGCCGATCAAGAGCGGACAGGGGCGGACGTGTCCGGCGGCGCCCCGAAGTGTCCCGCGGGGTGCCCGCATACCGGCCTGATTGGAACCGGGGGCCGGTCATCCGCGAGGATGGGGGCATGACCGCCCAGATTCTCGATGGCAAGGCCACCGCAGCAGCGATCAAGTCCGAACTGACCGCCCGCGTGGCGGCGCTGAAGGAGAGGGGTGTCACACCCGGACTCGGCACCGTCCTGGTCGGCGACGACCCGGGCAGCCAGAAGTACGTCGCCGGCAAGCACCGCGACTGCGCCCAGGTCGGCATCGCCTCCATCCAGCGCGAACTGCCGGCCACGGCCACGCAGGAGGAGATCGAGGCGGTCGTCCGCGAGCTGAACGAAGACCCGGCCTGCACCGGGTACATCGTCCAGTTGCCGCTGCCCCGTGGCATCGACGAGAACCGCATCCTCGAACTGATGGACCCGGACAAGGACGCGGACGGCCTGCACCCGATGAACCTGGGCCGCCTCGTCCTGAACGAGCCGGCCCCGCTGCCCTGCACCCCCAACGGCATCCTCACCCTCCTGCGCCGCTACGGCGTCGAGATCAAGGGCGCCGAGGTCGTGGTCGTCGGCCGCGGCGTCACCATCGGCCGCCCGATGCCGCTGCTGCTCACCCGGCGCAGCGAGAACGCCACCGTGACCCAGTGCCACACCGGCACCCGGGACCTGGCCGACCACCTCAAGCGCGCCGACATCGTCATCGCCGCGGCCGGCTCCCCGCACCTGGTCCGCCCCGAGGACGTCAAGCCGGGCGCGGCCGTCCTCGACGTCGGCGTCTCGCGCAACGCCGAGGGCAAGATCATGGGCGACGTGCACCCCGGCGTGGCCGAGGTGGCCGCCTGGATCTCGCCGAACCCGGGCGGTGTCGGCCCCATGACGCGGGCCCAGCTCCTGGTCAACGTGGTGGAGGCGGCGGAGCGCAGTGCCGGCTGAGGACACCAACTCCCCCGAGCGGTCGGGCGACGCGGGAACGCGGGCGGAAGCGCGGCCTCCACAAGGCTCGGCGACCTCGGCGGCCTCGGCAGCCCCGGAGGCCCCGCAGGCTTCTGAGACCTCTGAGACCTCAGAGGTCTCGGACGTCTCGGAAGTCTCGGACAAGGCCGGCCCCCCGAAGGACTCAACCCCTTCGAAGCCCGCGAAGGACGCCGGCGACCCGGACGGCCTCACCGTCCGCGACCCCGTCAGCGCGCCCGACGCCAAGGGGCGGCCGCGACGCGTCACGCGCCGCTTCCCGCTCTTCACCCGTGACACCGCGCGCCCCGAGGGCGGTGGCCGGGCCGCAGCCGGCGACGCCCCGGCGCCCGCCCGGCAGTGGCCGGTGCTCGCGGTGGTGCTGCTGGTCGGGCTCGGCCTGCTGCTGACCGCCCTGGACGTCTTCCGCTGGGGGACGGTGCTGGTCGGCGCCGCGCTGCTGGCGGGAGCCGCGCTGCGCTGGGTGGTGCCCGACGTCGGCATGCTCGCCGTGCGCTCGCGCTTCACGGACATCACGACCTACGGCGTCCTCGGCCTCTCCATCGTCCTGCTGGCGCTGATGGCACAGCCGAAGCCGGTGCTGGAGATCCCGTTCCTCAAGGACACCCTGCACTTCACGGTCAGCTAGCGGGACGCCCTTCCCCGTACGACGGCCCGTCCTCACCCCCGTGGAAGGACGGGCCGTCGCCGTGACCAACCCTCCTGCACGCAGAACGCCCTGTTCAACGCCTGTCAGGGCGCTGTGGCACGGAAGTGACCGTTCCGCTACTCCGTCACGCGCCGCCATTCCGGGGGTTCCGTACAGGTCGGTGCGGCACCGGTGGGACACTGGACCACGGGTCGGCGGGCGTGCGAGTGTGCACGCTCACGGCCTCTGTGCACCTGTGCGCCCCCACCCCGGGAACTGAGATCCTGACCGGGCGCATCCCTGTGGGTAGCCAGAACCGGGTACCGCGCGCCGGACGCCGCGCGGGGACCAGCGGGGGAACGACCAGCACGTCACCGGGGGAAGAGGGGGAAGCAGTGCCTCGTTGGAAGGCCTTGCCGGATGAACTCGATCCGCAGATCAGGGAGTTCACCAGCCAGTTGCGTCGGCTCGTGGACCGCAGCGAGCTGAGCGTCGCGTCGGTGGCCGACGCCACGGGCTACAGCAAGACGTCCTGGGAGCGCTATCTGAACGGCCGCCTGCTGGCGCCCAAGGGCGCCATCGTGGCGCTGGCCGAGGTGACGCGGACCAACCCGGTCCACCTGACCACCATGTGGGAGCTGGCCGAGCGCGCCTGGAGCCGCTCGGAGATGCGCCACGACATGACCATGGAGGCCATCCGGATCTCCCAGGCCCGCGCCGCGCTCGGTGAGCTGGGCACGCCCGCGGCCACGCCGGGCACCGGCGACCGCAGCGGCACCAGGAGCCACCGGGGGAACCGCTCCGGCCGCCACGGCGGCGGGGCCCCGGCCGCACCCGGGGTCGCCGGGCCGGCCGGTGTGTCGCCCACGCTGCCGCCGACGGTCCCGGCCCAGCCGACCGCCGCCGACAGCCCCGACTCCGTGCTCGGCGCCATCCGGGACCGGGCCCCCGACACCCCCTCCGCCCCGTCCCCGGGCGGAGCGACCGAGGGCAACTCCTGGGGGCTCGCCGGATACCGGGGGCCCGCACCGACCGGCGACCGCGCGGGCCGCGCCCGGACCGGCGGCGGAGCCGCGGCGAGACCGGCCGGGCCCGACGAGACGAGCGTGCTCGGCCCGGTCGCGGCCTCCGCGGGTGCCTACGGCGAGCCTCCGCACGACGACCGCCCCCGTTCGTCCGGCCGGTCCCCGGGCGGCGGCAGCAAACGAATGGCGGCGCTGGTCGCGGGCGTCGTCGGCGTGCTCGTCGTGGCGGCGGGCGCCTTCTTCCTGTTGAACGGCGGCGGCGACAAGGCGGACGAGGGCGCCAAGCCCTCCCCGTCGCCCACCGTGACCAGCGAGGCCGAGCTGCCGCCGGGCGTGAAGTGCAGCGGCGACGCCTGCACCGGCAAGGACCCGGAGGCCATGGGCTGCGGCGGCGAACTGGTCACCACCGGCGCGACCACCGTCGTCGGCACGGCGGCCGTCGAGGTCCGCTACAGCAAGGTCTGCGGCGCCGCCTGGGCCCGCGTCACCCAGGCCGCACAGGGCGACGAGGTCCAGGTGAACGCGGGCGGCGCGAACGAGCAGCGGGCGACGATCGGCACCGCCGGGACCACCGCGGCGTACACCCCGATGGTCGCCGTGGACTCCGCGGCCGACGCCACCGCGTGCGCGACGCTGGCCTCGGGCACCCAGGGCTGCACGAAGTGAGGTAGGGACACGAGGCGCAAGGGGGCACGGCGAGGGCGCGCGGGGGCGCGGGGGCGGCGGACCGAGAAAGTTCGCCGCCGGCAGGCATGCCCCGCGCCGTCACGGGCACGGGAGTAGTACCCCCACGGGAGTCCGGCAACGGTATCCCCGAACGGCGGTCGCCTTCGTCCCCCCTCTCCCGGACAGGCGGCCGCCTCTTCTTCGCCGGCCCCGCACCTCTTCCTGAGGCCGTACGCCCTCCTGAGCCCGCACCCGCTCCGTGGGCCCGGACGCCCTCCGTGGGCCCGCACCCGTTCGAGGGCGTCCTGTGGGCCGGGCCACACCGACCCGGACGTGCCGGACAGCACGGGCGCGATAGCCTGACCGCTGGATGGATCTCTTGATACCAAGAGATCGATCAGACGCCCGGGGCCGGGACGCCCCACCGCCAGCCTGTCCTACGGAGAACGCCATGACTCGCACTCCCGTGAACGTCACCGTCACCGGCGCGGCCGGCCAGATCGGTTACGCCCTGCTCTTCCGCATCGCCTCCGGTCAGCTGCTCGGCGCGGACGTGCCGGTCAAGCTCCGCCTCCTGGAGATCACCCCGGCGCTCAAGGCCGCCGAGGGCACCGCGATGGAGCTGGACGACTGCGCGTTCCCGCTCCTCCAGGGCATCGAGATCACCGACGACCCGAACGTGGCCTTCGACGGCGCCAACGTCGCCCTCCTGGTCGGCGCCCGCCCCCGCACCAAGGGCATGGAGCGCGGTGACCTCCTGGAGGCCAACGGCGGCATCTTCAAGCCGCAGGGCAAGGCCATCAACGACCACGCCGCGGACGACATCAAGGTCCTCGTCGTCGGCAACCCGGCCAACACCAACGCCCTGATCGCCCAGGCCGCCGCCCCGGACGTACCGGCCGAGCGCTTCACCGCCATGACCCGCCTGGACCACAACCGCGCGCTGACCCAGCTCGCGAAGAAGACGGGCTCGACGGTCGCCGACATCAAGCGCCTGACGATCTGGGGCAACCACTCCGCCACCCAGTACCCGGACATCTTCCACGCCACCGTCGCCGGCAAGAACGCCGCCGAGGCCGTCAACGACGAGAAGTGGCTGGCCGACGAGTTCATCCCGACCGTCGCCAAGCGCGGTGCCGCCATCATCGAGGCCCGCGGTGCCTCCTCGGCCGCCTCCGCCGCCAACGCGGCCGTCGACCACGTGTACACCTGGGTCAACGGCACCCCCGAGGGCGACTGGACCTCCATGGGCATCCCGTCGGACGGCTCCTACGGCGTCCCCGAGGGCATCATCTCCTCCTTCCCGGTCACCACGAAGGACGGTTCGTACGAGATCGTCCAGGGCCTGGACATCAACGAGTTCTCCCGCGCCCGCATCGACGCCTCCGTCAAGGAGCTGTCGGAGGAGCGCGAGGCGGTCCGCGGTCTCGGCCTCATCTGAGCCGACCCCCGACGCCCGCACGGGCCCCGTTCCGGTTCACACCGGGGCGGGGCCCGTGCCCGTTCCCGCACCCCGTATGTCCCCGTCGCCCCTTTCCTTCGTGATCCGCCGCACGTTCGGCCCCCGATCCGGCATGCAAACGGGGCTGCGGGGCAGGGGCTCACGGTCCCCGAGAGTGACACGCGGGTGACACGGGGGACCGGACAGGAACGGAAGGCAACACCGACCATGGCGAACAGCACGCACAGCCCGGCGGAGCAGGCGCACCGGACCATTCACGCGGGTGGCGAGTGGCTCGCGGCGTCCTCCGGCGCCACGCGCGAGATCCTCGACCCCGCGGACGCCCGGCCGTTCGCCGTCGTCGCGGAGGGCGACGAGAAGGACACCGACCTCGCGGTGGCCGCCGCCCGCCGCGCCTTCGACACGGGCGACTGGCCGCGCACCCCGGTCGCCGAACGCGCCGCCCTGCTGCGCCGCGTCGCCGACCTGCTCGTACGCGACCGCGAGAAGCTGGGCCTGCTGGAGAGCCGCGACGCGGGCAAGACCGTCGAGGAGGGGCGCGTCGACATCGACTGCGTCGCCGACGCCTTCCGCTACTTCGCCGACCTCGTCGCCGGCGAGGCCCCGGGCCGGGTCGTCGACGCGGGCTCGCCCCACGTCCACAGCGTCGTCGTGCACGAACCCGTCGGCGTCTGCGCGATGATCACGCCCTGGAACTACCCGCTGCTCCAGGCCAGTTGGAAGATCGCCCCGGCGCTCGCCGCCGGCAACACCTTCGTGGTCAAGCCCAGCGAGATCACCCCGATGACCACCGTGGCCCTGATCGGGCTGCTCGTCGAGGCCGGCCTGCCCGCCGGCGTCGCCAACATCGTCACCGGTCCCGGCCACACCGTCGGCGCCCGCCTCGCCGAGCACCCCGACGTCGACCTGGTCTCCTTCACCGGCGGCCTCCTCAGCGGCACCAAGGTCGCGCAGGCCGCCGCCGCCACCGTCAAGAAGGTCGCCCTCGAACTCGGCGGCAAGAACCCCAACGTCGTCTTCGCCGACGCCTGCGAGACCGAGGCGGGCTTCGACACCGCCGTCGACCAGGCCCTCAACGCCGCCTTCATCCACAGCGGCCAGGTCTGCTCCGCCGGCGGCCGCCTCATCGTCGAGGAGTCGGTCCGCGAACGTTTCGTCGCCGAACTCGCCCGTCGCGCCCGGAAGATCCGCCTCGGCCGCGGCACCGAGCAGGGCGTCGAGTGCGGCCCGCTCGTCTCCGAGCAGCAGCGCGCCAAGACGGAGGACCACGTCGCCTCCGCGCTCGCCGAGGGCGCCGAACTCCGCTGCGGCGGAAGGCGTCCCGAGCCCTCGCCCGAGCGCCCCGAGTCCGGCTACTTCTACGAGCCGACCGTCCTCGACCACTGCCACCGCGAGATGCGGGTGGTGCGGGAGGAGGTCTTCGGGCCGGTCCTCACCGTCGAGACCTTCCGCACCGAGGACGAGGCCGTAGCCCTCGCCAACGACACCGAGTACGGTCTGGCCGGTGCCGTCTGGACCGCCGACGCGGGACGGGCCCGCCGGGTCGCGGGCCGGCTGCGGCACGGCACCGTGTGGATCAACGACTTCCACCCCTACCTCCCGCAGGCGGAGTGGGGCGGCTTCGGCAAGAGCGGGGTCGGCCGCGAACTCGGTCCCGCCGGCCTGGCCGAGTACCGCGAGACCAAGCACGTCTACCAGAACCTCGCGCCCGAGCCCGTCCGCTGGTTCGCCGGCTGACCCCACCCGCGTCCCCGCGCGTCCCCGCCCTCCCCTTCAGCACGCACGGCACGCACAGCACGCACAGCACTCACAGCACCTTCCGCACCATCACCGTCCGCTCGCCCCACTGGAGTACCCCCATGGCCGAAACCACGCACGTCTACGACTACGTCGTCATCGGCGGCGGCACGGCAGGCTCCGTGATCGCCTCCCGGCTCACCGAGAACCCCGACGTCACCGTCGCCGTCATCGAAGGCGGCCCCAGTGACGTCGGCCGCGACGACGTGCTGACGCTGCGCCGCTGGATGGGCCTGCTCGGCGGCGAACTGGACTACGACTACCCCACCACCGAGCAGCCGCGCGGCAACTCGCACATCCGGCACAGCCGCGCCCGCGTCCTCGGCGGCTGCTCCTCCCACAACACCCTGATCGCCTTCAAGCCGCTGCCGTCCGACTGGGACGAGTGGGAGGCCGCCGGTGCCAAGGGCTGGGGTGCGGTGCAGATGGAGGCGTACTTCGCCCGGCTGAAGAACAACATCGTTCCGGTCGACGAGAAGGACCGCAACGCCATCGCCCGCGACTTCGTCGACTCCGCGCAGAAGACACTGGAGGTCCCCCGCGTCGAGGGCTTCAACAAGAAGCCGTTCACCGAGGGCGTCGGCTTCTTCGACCTCGCCTACCACCCCGAGAACAACCAGCGGTCCTCGGCGTCCGTGGCCTACCTGCACCCCGTGATGGACGAGCGCCCCAACCTCACGATCATGCTGGAGACCTGGGCGTACAGGCTCCAGTTCGACGGCACCCGGGCCGAGGGCGTCCACGTCCGCACCAAGGACGGCGAGGAGATCCTGGTCAGGGCCCGGCGCGAGGTCGTCCTCAGCGCCGGCGCCGTCGACTCCCCGCGTCTGCTGCTGCACTCGGGCGTCGGGCCCCGGGAACAGCTTGAGGCCCTCGGCATACCCGTGGTGCTCGACCTGCCCGGCGTCGGCGAGAACCTGCTCGACCACCCCGAGTCGGTCATCGTGTGGGAGACGAACGGGCCCATCCCGGACAACTCCGCGATGGACTCCGACGCCGGTCTGTTCGTGCGCCGCGACCCCGAACACGCGGGCCCCGACCTGATGTTCCACTTCTACCAGATACCGTTCACGGACAACCCGGAGCGACTGGGCTACGAGCGCCCCGAGTTCGGCGTCTCCATGACCCCGAACATCCCCAAGCCCAGGTCCCGCGGCCGCCTCTACCTCACCAGCGCCGACCCGTCCGTCAAGCCCGCCCTCGACTTCCGCTACTTCACCGACGAGGACGACTACGACGGCCGCACCCTCGTCGACGGCATCCGCATCGCCCGCGAGATCGCGAGGTCCCAGCCGCTGGCGGGCTGGCTCAAGCGCGAGGTCTGCCCCGGCCCGGACGTCACCGGCGACGAGGAGCTGAGCGAGTACGCCCGCAAGGCCGCCCACACCGTCTACCACCCGGCGGGCACCTGCCGCATGGGCGCCGCCACCGACGAACAGGCCATCGTGGACCCGGAACTGCGCATCCGCGGCCTGCAGGGCATCCGCGTCGCCGACGCCTCGGTCTTCCCGACCATGCCCGCGGTCAACCCGATGATCGGCGTCCTCATGGTCGGCGAGCGCGCCGTCGAACTGATCGGGAGTGACGCCCGATGAGCACGACCGCCAAGGACACCGCCGCCGCCACCGACACCGTGGCCGAGCGGCCCCCGGTCTTCTCCGTCGACGGCCTGTGGAAGGTCTTCGGCCCCAAGGCCGCCCGCGTCCCCGCCGACCCGGAACTCACCGCGCTCGGCCCGGCCGAGCTGCGCTCCCGCACCGGCTGCACCGCCGCCGTCGCCGACGTCTCCTTCGACGTGCACAAGGGCGAGGTCTTCGTCGTCATGGGCCTGTCCGGCTCCGGCAAGTCCACCCTCGTACGCTGCCTGACCCGCCTCGTCGAGCCGACGGCCGGGTCCATCGCCATCGACGGCGAGGACGTCCGCGCCATGGACAAGTCCCGGCTGCGCGCCCTGCGCCGCCACCGGGCCGCGATGGTCTTCCAGCACTTCGGCCTGCTCCCGCACCGCACCGTCCTGGACAACGTCGCCTACGGCCTGGAGGTCCAGGGCATGGGCCGCGCCGAACGCCGCGAGCGCGCCGCCGCCGTCGTCGCCAAGGTCGGCCTGGAGGGCCTGGAACAGCGCCGCCCCGGCCAGCTCTCCGGCGGCCAGCGCCAGCGCGTCGGCCTCGCCCGCGCCCTCGCCGTCGACCCCGAGGTGCTGCTCTTCGACGAGCCGTTCAGCGCGCTCGACCCGCTGATCCGGCGGGACATGCAGGAGGAGGTCGTCCGGCTGCACCGCGAGGAGGGCCGCACGATGGTCTTCATCACCCACGACCTCCAGGAGGCCCTCAGGCTGGGCGACCGCATCGCCCTGATGCGCGACGGCCGCGTGGTCCAGCTCGGCACCCCGGAGGAGATCGTCGGCTCGCCCGCCGACGACTACGTCCGCGAGTTCGTCCGCGACATCCCCCGTGAACAGGTCCTCACCGTCCGCACGGCGATGCGCCCGGCCGCCGATGCCGACGAGGCGGGCACGGGCCCGGCGATCCGCCCCGGCGCCACGGTCTCGGAGGCCATCGAGGCGGTGGCGAGGGCGGGCTCGTCGGCCCGCGTCATGGACGGGGGCCGCTGCCTGGGCGTGGTGGACGCGGCCGACCTCCTGTCGGTGGTGGCGGACACGGCACCGGCCCAGCGCCGTGAGCCGGCCACCCCCGCCGCCCCCACCCCCGCCGAGCCCACCACCGAGGAGCCGGTCTGATGGCAACGATCACGGCCACGGCCCGGGAGTCCGCCCCGCCGGGCATCCTCGCCAACAGAGCCGTCCGCAAACTCCTCGCCCTGGCCGCCCTGGCCGCCGTCCTCGTCCCCCTGGCCGTCACCCGGTGGGACGGCGCCACCTGGCCGAGCGCGCTGACCGTCGACGTCTCCGAACCCCTCGGCAGGGCCAGCGACTGGATCATCGACAACCGGGACAGCCACCCCCTGTTCCTCTACTTCTTCGGCCACGTCAGCAACGCGGTCGTCGTCGCCGTCCGCGCCGTCTACCTCGCCCTCCTCGCCGTCGGCTGGGCCGGAGTCACCGCGATCGGCGCCCTGGTCGCCTGGCGCGTGGCCGGAGTGAAGCTCGCGACCGGCACCGCCGCCGCGTTCCTGGCCTGCGGCCTGCTCGGCATGTGGGTGCCCACGATGCAGACGCTCGCCCTGATGGTCGTAGCCGTCCTCGTGTCCGTCGCCGTCGGCGCCCTGCTGGGCCTCGCCGCGGGCCTGTCCGACCGGATGGACCGCGTCCTGCGCCCGGTGCTCGACACCATGCAGGTGCTGCCCGCCTTCGCCTACCTCCTCCCCGTCGTCCTGGTCTTCGGCATCGGCGTCCCCGCCGCCGTCCTGGCCACCGTCGTCTACGCCGCCCCGCCCATGGCCCGGCTCACCTCGCTCGGCCTGCGCGGCGCCGACAAGGAGGTCCTGGAGGCCGTGGAGTCCCTCGGCACCACCGCCCGCCAGCGGCTGCTGACCGCCCGGGTCCCGCTGGCCCGCAAGGAACTCCTCCTCGGCGTCAACCAGACGATCATGATGGCGCTGTCCATGGCCGTCATCGCCTCCGTCATCGGCGCCGGCGGCCTCGGCGACCGCGTCTACCAGGCGCTCGCCTCCGTCGACGTCGGCGCCGCCCTCGCGGCCGGCATCCCGATCGTGCTGCTCGCCGTCGTCCTGGACCGGGTGACGGGCGCGGCGGGGGAGCGGCTCGGCGAGCCCGGGAAATCCCCGGTGACCTGGTTGTACGCGCTCGTCGTCGCCGCGGCCGTGGCGCTCGCCGGGCGCCTGGCGGGCTTCCTCGACTGGCCCGACGGGTGGGAGCTGGACATCGCCGAGCCCGTCAACCGGGCCGTCGACTGGATGACCGCCCACCTCTACTCCGGCGTCCCCGTGGTCGGCGGCACCGCCGACTGGGCCGCGCACTTCACCAGCGGGGTCCTCAACCCGCTGCGGGACGGCCTGCAGTGGCTGCCCTGGTGGTCCGTGCTCCTGATCGTCGCCGCCCTGTCCTGGCTGATCGGCACCTGGCGCACCGCGCTCACCGCCGTCCTCGCGACGGCCGCGATCGGTGTGCTCGGCGTGTGGAAGCCGTCCCTGGACACCCTCTCGCAGGTGCTCGCCGCCGTCGCCGTGACCCTGGTCGTCGGCTTCGCCACCGGTATCGCCGCCGCCCGCAGCGACCGCTTCGGACGTCTGCTGCGGCCCGTGCTCGACGTCTTCCAGACGATGCCCCAGTTCGTGTACCTGATCCCGGTCGTCGCCCTGTTCGGCGTGGGCCGCGCGCCCGCCGTGGCCGCCGCCGTCGTCTACGCCCTCCCGGCCGTCGTCCGCATCACCGCCCAGGGCCTGCGCCAGGTGGACCCCGCCGCCATGGAGTCGGCCCGCTCGCTCGGCGCGACCGGCGGCCAGCAACTGCGCCAGGTCCAGCTCCCGCTGGCCCGCCCGGCCCTGCTGCTCGCCGTCAACCAGGGCGTCGTCCTGGTCCTCGCCGTCGTCATCATCGGCGGCCTGGTCGGCGGTGGCGCCCTCGGCTACCAGGTCGTCTTCGGCCTCGCCCAGGGCGACCTGGCGACCGGCCTGGTCGCGGGCGCCGCGATCGTCTGCCTGGGCCTGATGCTCGACCGCGTCACCCAGCCCACCGAACGCCGTACGACGAGGAAGGGAGCCTGACATGCGACCGCGTACGACACCCGCGCTCGCGGGAGTGGCCGCGCTGGCGCTGCTGACCGGCTGCGGCGCCGCCGACATGACACAGCAGGCGTCCCCGTTCGCGGGCGCCCGGGGCGCGAGGACCGTCACCCTCTCCGTGCAGTCCTGGGTCGGCGCGCAGGCCAACGTGGCCGTCGCCCAGTACCTGCTGGAGCACGAGCTGGGCTACCGCGTCGACACCGTCCAGGTCGACGAGGTCCCCGCCTGGGACGCGCTCAGCCAGGGCCGCGTCGACGCCATCCTGGAGGACTGGGGCCACCCCGAGCAGGAGCAGCGCTACGTCGAGGACAAAAGGACCATCACCGCGGGCGGCGACCTGGGCGTCACCGGGCACATCGGCTGGTTCGTCCCGACGTACTTCGCGAAGAAGCACCCGGACGTCACGGACTGGAAGAACCTGAACAAGTACGCCGACCTGCTGCGCACCGCGGAGAGCGGCGGCAAGGGCCAGCTCCTGGACGGCTCCCCGTCCTACGTCACCAACGACAGGGCCCTGGTGAAGAACCTGGACCTGGACTACCAGGTCGTCTTCGCCGGTTCCGAGGCCGCCCAGATCACGCAGATGCAGCAGTTCGCCAAGGAGAAGAAGCCCTTCCTGAGCTACTGGTACACCCCGCAGTGGCTGATGGAGAAGGTCCCGATGACCGAGGTGAAGCTGCCGCCGTACGAGGAGGGCTGCGACGCCGACCCGGAGAAGGTCGACTGCGCCTACCCGGTCACCCCGCTGCAGAAGTACCTCAACGCCGACTTCGCGGAGAACGGCGGCGAGGCCGCGGAGTTCCTGAAGAACTTCACGTGGACGACCGAGGACCAGAACCAGGTCTCCCTGATGATCGCCGAGAAGAAGATGCGGCCCCGGGCCGCGGCGGAGAAGTGGGTGGACAGCCACGAGTCCGTCTGGAAGCAGTGGCTGCCCTGACCCTCACGCCGACAGGCGTGCCGCCTGCTCCCGCACCGCCCGCTCGGCGGCCCGCTGGAGCGCCGGCCCGAACGTGATCCGGGTCGCCCCGAGTCCGCCGAGCACGGCGGGCGAGGGGCCCTCCCCGGGACGCGCGAGCACGTTCACCGGCCCCTGTATCCCGGCCCGCAGCAGCGGCAGTACGGCGACGGGGGCGCCGATCGGGTACACGCAGTCGGCGCCCGCGGCGACGTACGCGGCGGCCCGCTCGATCGCCGCCCCGGGAGCGTCGACGCCCCGGAGGAACGTGTCGACACGGGCGTTCAGGAAGAGCCGGTCACCGGCTGCCTCCCGCACCGCGGCCAGCCACTCGGCGTGTTCCGCCGGGTCCTTGAGCACCCCGTCGGCGGAGTCCTCCAGGTTGCAGCCGACGGCGCCCGCGTCGAGCAGCCGCTCCACCAGCTCCCCGGGCGCCAGCCCGTACCCGTCCTCCACGTCCGCCGAGACGGGCACGTCCACGGCACGCGTGATCCGGGCGACCGCCGCGAACATCTCGTCGGCCGGGGTCGCCCCGTCGGCGTACCCGAGCGAGGCCGCCACCCCGGCGCTCGGTGTCGCGAGGGCCGGGAACCCGGCCGCCGCGAACACCCGGGCGCTCGCCGCGTCCCAGGGCCCGGGCAGGACCAGGGGGTCCTCCGGGGTGCGCCCGTGGTGCAGGGCGCGGAACCGCGCGGCGCCGTCCGCCGCGCTCACCACTCGGTGCTCCCCGCGGGGATCCGCCGGGCGACCATCAGCCGGTTCCAGGTGTTGATCGTCGCGATCAGCGCCAGCAGGTGGGCCAGTTCACCGGCCTCGAAGTGCCGGGCGGCCTCCTCGTACACCGCGTCGGGCACGAAGCCGTCCGTCAGCACGGTGACCGCCTCGGTCAGCGCCAGCGCGGCCCGCTCCCGGGCGTCGAAGACGTCACCGGCCTCCTCCCAGGCGGCCAGCAGGTCCAGTTTCCCCTCGCTCACGCCCTGCTTGCGCGCGATGCCCAGGTGCATGTCGAGGCAGAACGCGCAGTGGTTGAGCTGCGACGCCCGGACCTGCACCAGCTCCGCCAGGCCCGCGTCCCCCAGCCCCCGCTTGGCGGCGGCGCCCACCGCCTGCAGCGAGGCGCGGACGCGGTCGTCCAGGAAGGTCGTACGGGCCGTCATCCGTGCTGCCCCGGGTGGTAGTGGCCCGGCGCCATGCGGAAGGTCACGCCGAAGCGGTTCCAGGTGTTGATCACCGCGACGGCGGAGACCAACTGGGCCAGCTCCGCCTCCTCGAAGTGGGCCGCGGCCTTCTCGTACACCCCGTCCGGCACGAAGCCGTCCGTCAGCACGGTGACCGCCTCGGTCAGCTCGATCGCCGCCAGCTCCTTCTCCGTGTAGAAGTGCCGCGACTCCTCCCACGCGCCGAGCTGCACGATCCGCTCCACGCTCTCGCCGGCCGCGAGCGCGTCCTTGGTGTGCATGTCGAGGCAGAAGGCGCAGTGGTTGAGCTGCGAGGCGCGGATCTTCACCAGTTCGTACAGCTTCGGGTCCAGGCCCCGCCTGGCGGCGGTGTCGAGCCGGAGCATCGCCTTGTAGACCTCGGGCGCGTGCTCGGACCAGTTCAGCCGGGCGGGCCGCTCGGGCGCGTAGGCGCCGGTCGTCGGGGCGTCGGTCGTCGTGCCGGTGGTCGTGGTGCCGGTGGTCGTCGTGCCGGTGGTCGTCGTGCCGGTGGTCGTCGTCATGCCGTCGAGCCTAGGAACGAAGCAGCCCACCGGTATGGTCCACTTCCATGGCGAAATCCTGGGCCACTCTCGGCGTCGACCTCCACCTGGAACCGGCCGGTCCGGGCCTGCGCCGCGGCCTGACCGACGCCCTGCGCGAGGCCGTCCGCACCGGCCGCCTGACCCCCGGCACCCGCCTGCCCTCCTCCCGCGCCCTCGCCGCCGACCTCGGCATCGCCCGCAACACCGTCGCCGACGCCTACGCCGACCTGGTCGCCGAGGGCTGGCTCACCGCCCGCCAGGGCTCCGGCACCCGTGTCGCCGACCGCGCCGTCGTACCGCCCGCCGACACGGCACCCCGCCCCCGCGCCCCCGTCCGCCCCGCCCACGACCTGCGTCCCGGCTCCCCCGACCTGGCCTCCTTCCCGCGCGCCGAGTGGCTGAGGGCCGCCCGCCGCGCCCTCACCGCGGCCCCCAACGACGCCCTCGGCTACGGCGACCCGCGCGGCCGCCCCGAGCTGCGCGGCGCGCTGGCCGGCTACCTCGCCCGGGCCCGCGGCGTCCGCGCCGACCCCGAGCGGGTGCTGGTCTGCGGCGGCGTCGCCCACGGCCTGACCCTGCTCGCCGCCGTGCTGCGGGCCCGCGGCGTGCACACCGTCGCCGTCGAGTCGTACGGGCTGCACGTCCACCGCGACCTGCTGGCCGCCGCCGGACTGCGCACCGTCCCGCTGCCCCTGGACGCGCACGGCACCGACCCCGACATCCCCCCGGGCACCGGCGCCGTGCTGCTCACCCCGGCCCACCAGTTCCCGCTCGGCATGACCCTGCACCCCGACCGGCGGACGGCGGTCGTCGACTGGGCACGGCGTACCGGCGGCCTGGTCCTGGAGGACGACTACGACGGCGAGTTCCGCTACGACCGCCAGCCGGTCGGCGCTCTCCAGGGCCTCGACCCCGACCGCGTGGTCCACCTCGGCACCGCCAGCAAGTCCCTCGCCCCCGGCCTGCGGCTGGCCTGGATGGTGCTGCCGCCCGGCCTCGCCGACGACCTCACGGCCACCCGCGGCGGCCTGGACACCAGCGGGGTACTGGACCAGCTCACCCTGGCCGAGTTCCTGACCTCCGGCGCCTACGACCGCCACGTCCGCGCCGCCCGCCTGCGCTACCGGCGCCGCCGCGACGCCCTGGTCGCGCACGTCGCCGCCCACGCGCCCGAGGTACGGGTGACCGGCATCGCGGCCGGCCTGCACGCCGTGCTGCGGCTGCCGCCCGGCACCGAGCGGTCGGTCGTCCGCGCGGCGGCCTGGCAGGGCCTGGGCCTGTACGGCCTGTCGGTCTTCCGCCACCCCGACGCCACCGCCGACCCCGTGGACGCCGTCGTCGTCGGCTACGGCACCCCGCCGGACCACGCGTGGGCGGGGGCCCTGGAGGCCCTGTGCCGGACGCTGCCGTAGAGTCCGGGCGCGACGCCGGCCGTACACTCGATCAGTCCAACCGACGTACGGGAAAGCGGAAGAACGCACCACGGGGGAGACGGGACATGGCGCAGACGCGGCGACGGCTGCGGTCGAGCACGGTGGTGCTCGGCGGCATGGGAGTACTGGCGGCGGCCCTGAGCGCGTGCGGTTCGGACCCCGACCGCCGCTGCGTGGACCGCAACAGCTACGACTACCTCAAGGGCTACAAGGTCGTCGCCGACAAGAACTGCAAGTCCGGCTCCTCCGCGGGCTCCTCGGGCGGCTCGTCCGGCAAGGGCGGCAGGAAGGGCACGTCGAAGTCCGTGGGCAACGCCGACTGGTACTACGACGCCGACGTCAGCGGCGGCTGGGCCGACTACGGCACCTTCAGCAGGTCCGAGGCCGTCGACCGGGGCGGCTTTGGCTGCTCGGGCTCCGGCAGCGGCGGCGGCTGAGGCGGCCGGCCGTGGAACGCCGCACCATCGAGCCCCGCCCGGGCTGGCAGCGGACCGTCGAGGAACAGGGGCTGATCTACCCCCTGACCCGCTACCCCGACGACTCCCTGCGCCCCTACTGGGACGAGAGCGCCTACTACGTCTTCTCCCTGCCGGAGGTCGAGGCCCTGGAGGAGGTCGTCGGGGAACTCCACCGCATGTGCCTGGCCGCCGCCGCGCACATCGTCGCCGCGGACCGCTTCGCCGACCTCGGCATCACCGACCCGCGCGTCGTCCGCGCCGTCACCGAGGCATGGCACCGCCGCGCCGAACTCCCCTCCGTCTACGGCCGCTTCGACCTGCGCCACGACGGAACGGGCCCCGCCAAGCTCCTGGAGTACAACGCGGACACCCCGACCTCACTCGTCGAGGCGGCGTCCCCGCAGTGGTTCTGGATGGAGGAACGCTTCCCCGGCGCCGACCAGTGGAACAGCCTCCACGAACGGCTCGTCGACGCCTGGCGGAAGCAGGCCGTGCTCCTGCCGCCGGGCAACCCGCTGTACTTCGCGCACTCCTCGGACGACGAACTCGGCGAGGACCTCATGACGGTCGCCTACCTCAAGGAGACCGCCGAGCAGGCCGGCCTGGCAACCGACTGGATCTCCATGGAGGAGATCGGCTGGGACCGCCTGTCGGGCCGCTTCGTCGACAACCGGCTCCGCTTCATCCGCAGCCTCTTCAAGCTCTACCCCTGGGAGTGGCTCACCACCGACCGCTTCGCCGGCCACGTCCTGGACACCCTCGACAACGGCGGCGGCACCGGCAGCACCCTGTGGATCGAGCCCGCCTGGAAGATGCTGCTCAGCAACAAGGCCCTGCTGGCGATCCTCTGGGAGCTGTACCCCGGCCACCCCAACCTCCTCCCCGCCCATCTGGACGGCCCGCGCGAACTGGCGGCCACCACCGGCTGGGTCGCCAAGCCCCTGCTGGGCCGCGAGGGCGCCGGCGTCACGATCCACGAGCCCGGCACCGACCCGGCCCCGCGTCCGGAACCGTGCTGCTACCAGGAACTGGCCCCGCTGCCCGACTTCGACGGCAACCGGGTCGTCCTCGGCGCCTGGGTCGTGGAGGACGAGCCGGCGGGCCTGGGCATCAGGGAGTCGAGCGGCCTGGTGACGGACGAGTACGCCCGCTTCGTGCCCCACGTGATCCTCTGACGGTGATCCGGCGCGGATCAGGACGCGGGCGGGAAACGGATCAGGACGCGGGCGGGAAGACGAAGAAGCCGTTCACCTTCCCGCCCGGCCCCGCGTTGTACGCGCCGACCCAGCCGTATCCGGTGGACGCGTTGAAACGGGGCACGAGACGGTCGGAGAGGTCCTTGGCCAGCACCTTCTTCGTGCGGGCGTCCACGGCGAGGAGGGTTTCGGCCTCCAGGGTCCTGCCGTACAGGACGGTGCCGGTACCCGAGAACCGCAGCGGCACCAGGGCGTGCTCGTCCTCCCCCTGGGTCCACAGCACCTTGCCTTCGGCGACCTTGACGACCGAGGCCACGTCGTCGGTGAAGACGGCGGCCAGGTCGCCCCGGGGGCTGAACACCGGGTCCTCGTCGCCCTCGAAGGAGGAGACGGCCCCGGGACCGCCCGCCAGGTCGTACGTGGCGAGGACCCGGGTGCCGGACAAGGGGTTCAGCCGCCACGAGGTGAGCACCCGGCCGTCGGAGACCCGCAGCACGGACACCTCACCGGTCTTCCCGTCGTCGTCCCGGACCCGGACGCCCTTGGGCGGTGTCACCTTCCCGCTGTCCCAGACCTTCTTCCCGCCGGCCGGCTCGTAGAGGCTGATCCGCGGGGAGAGACCGGTGCTGTCGAAGCCCGGGTAGTAGCCGTCGCTGATCAACGGGGCGAAGAGGTTGTTGCCGCCGTCGGCGAGGACCGTCGCCGTGCTCGCCACGAACCCGCAGCCGCTCTCGAAGCCCGCGCAGGGGACCGTGCGGGCCGGGCCGCCGTCGACCGGAGTGAGCCGGAGGGTGTCCCCGCTCTCCTCGACCAGATGCCCCTCGGCGACGAAGCTCCGGCCGGTGACCGGCTCCGAGCCCGAGGCGTCCTCCCCCTCCCGCGCCGCCCGCTCGGGCAGCTCCGCCTTTCCGAGCAGGCGGCCCGCGCTGTCGTACAGGGCGGCGGTCGTGCCGGTCCTCGCCTTGGTCAGCCCGTCGGAAGCGGTCGTCGTCGAGGCCGTCACCGCGACGGCCGCCTTGCCCCCGTGCCAGGTGGTGAGGGTGACCGAAGCGGTCTTCACCCGCAGTTCCTTGCGGACGGCACCGGTCTTGACGTCCCTGAACTCCAGGACGAGGTCCTCGGGCGTGTCCGAGCCGTACAGCGAGAGCGCCGGCCCGTCCTCGGCGTCCGGGGTCTCGTCGGACACGTACGCGCCCCGGGCGTCCTTGGCGAACACGAGCGTGTCGCCGAGGTCCAGCACCACGGGGATGCCCATGGGACCGTCGACCGGCAGACTCCAGGCGGGCCGCCGGGCGAGCCCCGGCAGCGCCGGTCCGTCGTAGGCGGGCCCCTTCCGGGCCGCCCCGCCGCCCGTCCCGGCGTCGGTCCTCCCGCGGTCTCCGCCGCCTCCGTCGTCGCCGTCGGACGAGCTGCAGCCGGCCAGCAGCCCCGCCGTCAGCGCCAGACCCGCCAGCGCGGTCACCGTCCGCCGGCGCCGCAGACCGGCCCGTCCCCCGCCGACCGCCTTCTGGTCGTCCCTCACCCGCATGCGCCCGATTCCCCCGTCGTCGAGCTCGTCCACCCGGCGCACAGAAGCACGCGCACCGCGTACGCGTGCGCGCCGGACGGTTGAACGAAAGCGCATCCTACCGACGGCGATTGCCCGAACCCCACGCCTTTTCCCCTTCCCCGCCCTTCTCGGCCGGTGGACGCCGGCGCCTCCTGCCCGGCGCGCCCGGTAGGCTGGCCGCGGGCCGTGACTGGCGCGCTGGGATGGGATGGACCATCGGGGAGCGGTCCCGGAGCAGACAGTGCCGTGCGCCTGGGCCGAACCGTGAACCGTGTACGCCGCGAGCCACGCCATCCGGAGGCCGTCATGTCCGACCAGCAGCCCCTGTCCACCGAGTCCACCGCCTTCCGCGCGGCGCTCGACGTCATCCGCGCGGTCGAACCCCGCGTCGCCGACGCCATCGGCCAGGAGGTCGCCGACCAGCGCGAGATGCTCAAGCTGATCGCCTCGGAGAACTACGCCTCCCCGGCCACGCTCCTCGCGATGGGCAACTGGTTCAGCGACAAGTACGCCGAGGGCACCGTCGGCCGCCGCTTCTACGCCGGCTGCCGCAACGTCGACACCGTCGAGTCCCTCGCCGCCGAGCACGCGAAGGCACTCTTCGGCGCCCGCCACGCCTACGTCCAGCCGCACTCCGGCATCGACGCCAACCTGGTCGCCTTCTGGGCCGTCCTCGGCGCCCGCGTGGAGGTGCCCTTCCTGGAGAAGACCGGCGCCCGCCAGGTCAACGACCTGACCGACGCCGACTGGGCCGAGCTGCGGCAGGCGTTCGGCAACCAGCGGATGCTCGGCATGTCCCTGGACGCGGGCGGCCACCTCACCCACGGCTTCCGCCCGAACATCTCAGGAAAGATGTTCGACCAGCGCTCCTACGGCACCGACCCGGCCACCGGTCTCATCGACTACGAGGCCCTGCGCGCCTCCGCCCGCGAGTTCAAGCCGCTGATCATCGTCGCGGGCTACTCCGCCTACCCCCGGCTGGTCAACTTCCGGATCATGCGCGAGATCGCCGACGAGGTCGGCGCGACCCTCATGGTGGACATGGCGCACTTCGCGGGCCTCGTCGCGGGCAAGGTGCTCACCGGCGACTTCGACCCGGTCCCGCACGCCCAGATCGTGACGACGACCACCCACAAGTCGCTGCGGGGCCCGCGCGGCGGCATGGTCCTGTGCGACGACTCCCTCAAGGACCAGGTCGACCGCGGCTGCCCGATGGTCCTCGGCGGCCCGCTCCCGCACGTCATGGCCGCCAAGGCCGTCGCCCTCGCCGAGGCCCGGCAGCCCGCCTTCCAGGACTACGCCCGGCGCATCGTCGACAACGCCCGCGCCCTCGCCGAGGGTCTGACCAGGCGCGGCGCCACCCTGGTCACCGGCGGCACGGACAACCACCTCAACCTGATCGACGTGGCCTCCTCCTACGGCCTGACCGGCCGCCAGGCCGAGGCCGCGCTGCTCGACTCCGGCATCGTCACCAACCGCAACGCCGTCCCGGCCGACCCGAACGGCGCCTGGTACACCTCCGGCATCCGCATCGGCACCCCGGCGCTGACCACCCGCGGTCTGGGCACCGCCGAGATGGACGAGGTCGCGGGCCTGATCGACCGCGTCCTGACCACGACCGAGCCCGGCACCACCAAGTCCGGCGCCCCTTCCAAGGCCTCCCACGTCCTCGACGCCAAGGTCGCCGACGAGATCGCCCAGCGTGCGACCGACCTGGTGGCCGGCTTCCCGCTGTACCCGGAGATCGACCTCGGCTGAGGGGCCGCGAGGCCCTACAGGTCGATCAGCTCCTGACGGGGCTCCCCGCGCGGCGGTCCGGCACGGTACCGGTCCGCCGCGCGGCGTGTCAGCAGCGTCCCCGCGACCCCCGCCCCGAGCCCGGCGGCGGCCCACCACACCCCGTGCCACCCGCCGTCGCGCTCCTCGGTGCCCGTTGCGTCCGCCGTGAGGAAGCCCTCGGCGGTCAGTCGCTCGTAGGCGTCCCGCGGGACCCGGTGCCAGCGGATGTCGTCGTCCGTCAGGTCCGGTGCCGGGTCCGTGCGCACCCACGGGGTGCCGTCCTCGGCCACGAAGAACTGGTCCTGACGCAGCATCGCCACGTCCCCGCCCGGCGCCCGCCGGGTCTGCGGCCACCCCCCGACGCCGGTCAGCCCCCACAGCACCGTGAACCGCACCGGGGGCCGCCGGTCCCGCGCCCAGTCCTCCGGGACCCGCTCCGTGCCCGTGCGGCCCGGGTCGAGCAGCCACCGCAGCCGGTCGAAGTCGGCCTCGCCCGCGTGCCAGGAGGCGGTGCGTCCCGAGCCCGCCCACACGACCACGGCCACGTCCGGCTCGTCGACGGCCGGGGCCCCCTCGGCGGCAGCCGGCCACACCAGGCCCGCCCACCACGCCGCCGCGGCCGCCGCCGCGCACACCCACCGTCGTCCCACCGCGGCCCCCTCCCGCCCGTCCCTCCCTTGTTACACCCCCGGGAACGGAATGGAGCCCCCCTGTGCCGAACCCGTGCCCGACCGCCCCGCGAAGCCTGAGAGAATGGTGAACATGGCCAACGATCGCCCGCCCGTCTCCCACCACCGCCCTCAGGGGAATGGCTCCGCCATGCAGCGTCGTCCGCGCGTGCTCTCCGGTATCCAGCCGACCTCCGGCTCGTTCCACCTCGGCAACTACCTCGGCGCCGTCCGCCAGTGGGTCGACATGCAGGACACCCACGACGCGTTCTACATGGTCGTCGACCTGCACGCGATCACGGTCCCGCAGGACCCGAAGCAACTGCGCGAGAACACCCGCGTCGCCGCCGCCCAGCTCCTCGCGGCCGGCCTCGACCCGGACCGCTGCACGCTGTTCGTGCAGAGCCACGTCCCCGAGCACGCGCAGCTCGGCTGGCTGATGAACTGCATCACGGGGTTCGGCGAGGCGTCCCGGATGACGCAGTTCAAGGACAAGTCCGCCAAGCAGGGCAACGACCGCACCACCGTCGGCCTGTTCACGTACCCGATGCTGATGGTCGCCGACATCCTGCTCTACCAGGCCGACCAGGTCCCCGTGGGCGAGGACCAGCGCCAGCACCTGGAGCTGACCCGCGACCTCGCGGACCGCTTCAACCAGACCTACGCCGACGCCTTCACCGTCCCGAGCGCCTACATCCTCAAGGAGACGGCGAAGATCTACGACCTCCAGGACCCGACCGCCAAGATGAGCAAGTCGGCGGCCACCCCGAAGGGCCTGATCAACCTCCTCGACGAGCCGAAGGCCACCGCCAAGAAGGTGAAGAGCGCGGTCACGGACACCGACACCGTCGTCCGCTTCGACCGCGAGCACAAGCCCGGCGTCAGCAACCTCCTGACGATCTACTCCACCCTCACCGGCGCCGACATCGCCGAGCTGGAGCGGAAGTACGAGGGCAAGGGCTACGGCGCGCTGAAGACGGACCTCGCCGACGTCGTCGTGGAGTTCGTCACCCCCTTCCGCGAGCGCACCCAGCAGTACCTGGACGACCCGGAGACGCTCGACGCGATCCTCGCCAAGGGCGCGGAGAAGGCCAGGACCGTCGCCGCGGAGACCCTCGCCCGGGCGTACGACGCGGTGGGCTTCCTGCCCGCCAAGCACTGACCCGCCGCACCGCCCGCCGCACGCCCACGACCTGCCCGGGACCACGGGACCGGGCACCGTCCGTGCGCCCCGGCATGCCGCCGTAGCGCTGCACATCACTCCGGTTGCGCCTGCCGGGGGCGCGGCGGTGGCCGTACAGTCGATATCCGGGTGTCCGGCCGAAGGACACACAACGACAGGAGACGAAGTGGGGACCGTAACGATCGGCGTGTCGATCGCGGTCCCGGAGCCTCACGGCAGCAAGCTCCAGAAGCTGCGCGCGGGCTTCGGCGACGCCGCCGCACACGGCATCCCCACGCACGTCACCCTGCTGCCGCCGACGGAGGTCGACGGCGGCGCGCTGCCCGCGGTCGAGGCACACCTGGCGGAGGTGGCGGCGCGCGGCCGTCCCTTCCCGATGCGGTTGTCCGGCACCGGGACCTTCCGCCCGCTCTCGCCCGTCGTCTTCGTCCAGGTGGTCGAGGGCGCGGCGGCCTGCGCCTGGCTGCAGAAGCGGGTGCGCGACGCGTCCGGCCCACTCCCGCGCGAACTGCAGTTCCCGTACCACCCGCACGTCACCGTGGCGCACGGCATCGACGAGGCGGCGATGGACCGCGCCTACGAGGAGCTGTCCGACTACGAGGCCCAGTGGGCCTGCACCGGCTTCGCGCTGTACGAGCAGGGCGCCGACGCGGTGTGGCGCAAGCTGCGCGAGTTCCCCTTCGGCAGCGCCACGGTGCCGCCGCAGGCCGGACGCGTGGAGACCGGTTCCCTGCCCGGCCGGTAGCCCCGCCTCACACCGGCAGCCGCCGGAACACCGCCCGCGGCAGGTGCCGCACCGCCGCCATCACCACCCGCAGCGCCCCCGGCACCCACACCGTCTCCGAGCGCCGCCGCAGCCCCAGCTCGATGGCCCCGGCGACCGCCTCGGGCGTCGTGGCGAGCGGCGCCTCCGCCATGCCCTCGGTCATCCGCGACCGCACGAACCCCGGGCGTACGACCATGACGTGCACGCCCGTGCCGTGCAGCGCGTCGCCCAGCCCTTGCGCGAAGGCGTCCAGGCCGGCCTTGCTGGAGCCGTAGATGAAGTTGGCGCGGCGGGCGCGTTCCCCGGCGACGGAGGAGAGCACCACCAGCGAGCCGTGCCCCTGCGCCTGCAGCGAGCGGGCGGCGACCAGCCCGGCCGAGACCGCGCCGGTGTAGTTGGTCTGCGCGACGCGCACGGCGTTCAGCGGCTCGCGCTCGTCGTGCGCCTGGTCGCCCAGGATGCCGAAGGCGAGCAGCACCAGGTCGACGTCGCCCTCGGCGAACACCTTGCCGAGCGCCCCCTCGTGGCCCTCGGGGTCCAGCGCGTCGAAGGCGACGGTGCGCACCTCGGCGCCCAGGCCGCGGAGCTGCCCGGCGGCCTCCTCCAGGGCGGGGGAGGGACGGCCGGCCAGCCACACCGTGCGGGTGCGGCGGGCCACCAGACGGCGCACGGTGGCGAGCGCGATCTCGGAGGTACCGCCGAGGACGAGGAGGGACTGGGGGAGGCCGAAGGCGTCCTTCACGGCTGCTCCAGACAGGTCGGTGGGGCGGGGGGCGTCACAGGGCGAGGCGGCGGGCCAGGTCGGAGACGAACACCCCGCGCGGGTCCAGCTCCGCGCGCAGGGCGCGGAAGTCGTCCAGACGGGGGTACATCGCGGCGAGCAGTTCCGGGCGCAGCCGGGAGTCCTTGGCGAGGTAGACCCGGCCGCCCGCCCGCGCGACCTCCTCGTCCAGCTCGTCCAGGAAGGCGCCGAGGCCGGGCAGGCCGGCGGGGACGTCCAGGGCGAGGGTCCAGCCGGGCACGGGGAAGGAGAGCCAGCCCGGGTCGGCCTCGCCGAACCGCTTGAGGACGGCCAGGAACGACGGGCAGCGGCGCCCGGAGATGCGCCGCACGACCGAGCGCAGGGCCTCCTCCCGGCCGTGCCCGACGACGAACTGGTACTGCACGAAACCGCCCCGGCCGTAGACCCGGTTCCAGTGCGGGACGCCGTCGAGGGGGTGGAAGAAGGTGGAGATCCGCTGGAGCCTGCCCCGGCTCTCCCGGGGGGCCTTGCGGTACCAGACCTCGTTGAAGAGCCCCACCGTCGTCCGGCTGAGCAGTCCGCCCGGCAGGAAGTCGGGGGTCGCGGGGAGGCGGGAGGTGCGGAAGGCCAGCGGTGCGCGCCGGGCGCGCGAGCGGGCGGGCAGCGCGGCCAGCGGCGCGTGGTCGCCGCGGGTGAGCACCGCGCGGCCCGTCGCCCTGCCGCGCGCGAGGAGGTCGATCCAGGCGACCGAGTACCGGTAGCGGTGATCGGTGGCGGTCAGCCGGGCCATCAGGTCGTCCAGGTCGGCGGCCCGCTCCGTGTCGACCGACATCAGGGCCGTCTCGACCGGCTGGAGCCGCAGCGTCGCCGTGAGGATCACCCCCGTCAGACCCATGCCGCCCGCGGTCGCGTCGAACAGGGGCGTGCCCGGGACGACGGTGCGGACCCGGCCGTCGGCGGTGAGCAGCTCCAGGGAGAGCACGTGCCGTGAGAAGGACCCCGACACGTGGTGGTTCTTGCCGTGGATGTCGGCGCCGATCGCGCCGCCGACCGTCACGTACCGGGTGCCGGGCGTCACCGGCACGAACCAGCCCAGCGGCAGCAGCACCTCCATCAGCCGGTGCAGCGAGACCCCCGCGTCGCACAGCACGGTGCCGCCCGCGACGTCCACGGCGTGCACGCGGTCCAGGCCCGTCATGTCCAGCACGGCACCGCCGGCGTTCTGTGCCGCGTCCCCGTACGCCCGCCCCAGTCCCCGCGCGATGCCGCCGCGCATCCCGCACTCCCGGACGGCGACGGCCGCCTCCTCGTACGTCCGCGGACGCACGACGAGCGCCCCGGTGGGCGCCGTACGGCCCCAGCCGGTGACGGTGTCCCAGTCGGAGTCGGGAAGGGTGTCGGCAGACATGGCGGTGACCGTATCGCCCCGTCCGTCACTGAGTGAATGATTGGTTCCAAAACATTCAGAGCATCCCTGAAACGGGTGATTAATGGTATGTCGGTCCGGCGTGCCCGGCTTCCCGTGCCGCGGGCGTGAACAGTGAGTCCACATGGACGACCTCGACGACATGGACCACCGGATCGTCACCGCGCTCAGGGCCTGCGGCACCGACCCGCGCGTCGCGGGCGCCGCGCGTGCCCTGTCCTGGGCCGGGGAGCACGGCGCGCTGTGGCTCGCGGGCGGCCTCGCAGCGGCCGCCGCGGACCCGCCCCGGCGCGCCGCCTGGCTGCGCGGCACCGCGCTCACCGCCGGCGCCCACGTCGTCAGCATGGGCGTGAAGCGCGTCGTACGCCGCCCCCGCCCCGCCCACGTCGTTCCCCTGGTGCGCACCGCGGGCCGGCACTCCTTCCCCAGCTCCCACGCCACCTCGTCCGCCGCGGCCGCCGTGGTCTTCGGGGCGCTCGGAGTGCGGGCCGCCTGGCCGCTCGCCGCCGCCGTCTGCGCCTCCCGGCTGGTCGCCGGCGTCCACTACCCCTCCGACGTCGCGGCGGGCGCCGCCCTCGGCGCGCTCACGGCCCGCCTCGGCGCCCACTGGATGCGCGGAGGCACCCGTGGCTGACACCGCCGTCACCGGCGCCGCCGTCCTGCGCCCACGCGCCCCCGAACAGGGGAAGGAGCCCGCACCGCGCCGCGCGGGGGGCGTCCTCGCCGGGCTGGTGCGCACCGCGCGCCCCCGGCAGTGGATCAAGAACGTCCTGGTCGTCGCCGCCCCGGCCGCCGCCGGCGAGCTGTTCTCCCGCCACGCCCTCGGCCGGCTCGCCCTGGTCTTCGTCCTGTTCACCGCCTGCGCCGCCGCCGTCTACCTCGTCAACGACGCCCGCGACGCCGAGGCCGACCGCGCCCACCCCGTCAAACGGCACCGCCCGGTCGCCGCCGGAGACGTCCCGGTGCCGCTCGCCTACGCCGCCGGGTGCCTCCTGGGCGTCCTCGCGCCCGTCCTCGCGGCCTGGCTGTGCCCCCCGCCCGTCGCGGCCCTGCTCACCGCCTACCTGGTGATGCAACTGGCGTACTGCGTCAGCCTCAAGCACGTCCTGGTCGTCGACCTCGCCGTCGTCACCACCGGTTTCCTGATGCGGGCCATGGCCGGCGGACTCGCGCTCGGCATCCCCCTGTCGCGCTGGTTCCTCATCACCACCGGCTTCGGCGCCCTGTTCATGGTCGCCGCCAAGCGCTACTCCGAGGCCGTGCAGATGGCCGGGAAGAAGGGCGCCACCCGCGCGCTGCTCACCGAGTACACCACCGGCTACCTCCGCTTCGTCTGGCAGCTCGCCGCAGGCGTCGCCGTCCTCGGCTACTGCCTGTGGGCCATGGAGGAGGGCGGCGTCCCGCACACCAGCGTGCTGCCCTGGCGCCAGCTCTCGGTGATCCCCTTCGTCCTCGCCGTCCTGCGCTACGCCGTCTTCGCCGACCGCGGCACCGCCGGCGAACCCGAGGACGTCGTGCTGCGCGACCGCGCCCTCGCCCTGATCGGCCTGGTGTGGCTCGCCATGTACGGGCTGGCGGTGGCCAATTGGTAGCCGGCCGGCGCGAACTGCTGGGCTTCGCCCTCGCCGGGCTGCTGGCCTACGCCGTCGACCTCGGACTCTTCACCTGCCTGCGCGGCCCGGCCGGACTCGGCCCGCTCACCGCCAAGGCGCTCTCCTTCGTCGCCGGGTGCTCGGTCGCCTACGCGGGCAACGCGCTGGGCACCTACCGCCACCTGAGCCGCCCCCGGGGCCTGCGCCCCTGCGCCGTGTTCTTCGCCGTGAACGCCGCCGGCGCCGCCGTCCAGCTTCTCTGCCTGGCCGTCAGCCACTACGGGCTCGGCCTCACCTCGCAGCGCGCCGACACCGTCTCCGGCGCCGGGGTCGGCATGGCCCTGGGCACGATCCTGCGCTTCTGGGGCACAAGGACACTGGTCTTCCGGTCCGGCGAGGAACCGGCCGGCCGGACGGGATCATGGAACGGGACGAGCGGGGGCAGGGTCGGATCATGGACTGGCTGAAGAAGCTCCCCGTCGCGGGGCCCTGGATCGCCCGCCTGATGACCACGCACGCGTGGCGCTCCTACGAGCGGCTCGACCGGGTGAAGTGGTCCCGGCTGGCCGCCGCCATGACGTTCACCAGCTTCGTCGCGCTCTTCCCGCTGCTCAGCCTCGCCGCCGCGCTCGCCGCCGCCACGCTCGACAAGCAGCAGCAGACCAAGCTCCAGGACAAGCTCGCCGAGCAGATCCCCGGCATCTCCGACCAGCTCGACATCCAGGGCCTCGTCGACAACGCCGGCACCGTCGGCGTCATCGCCGCCCTCCTGCTGCTGTTCACCGGCATGGGCTGGGTCGAGGCCACCCGGGGTTGTCTGCGGGCCGTGTGGGAGCTGCCCGACGAGGAGGAGAACCCGGTCCTGCACCGGGCCAAGGACGCGGGTGTCCTCGTCGGCCTCGGCGGCGCGCTGCTGATCACCGTCGCCATCTCCACCGTCGCCTCGGCACTGGTCGGCTGGATCATCCGCACCCTCGGCCTCGCCCAGGGCGGGGTCGGCGGCGTCCTGCTCTACGTCGCCGCCTTCGCCGTCGCCGTGCTCGCCGACTTCCTGCTGCTGCTGTACGTCCTGACCCTGCTGCCCGGCGTCCAGCCCCCTCGCCGCCGCCTGGTGGTGGCCGCGCTGATCGGCGCCGTCGGCTTCGAGCTGCTCAAGCTGCTGCTCAGCGGCTACATCCAGGGCGTCGCCGCGAAGAGCATGTACGGCGCCTTCGGCGTCCCCGTCGCCCTGCTGCTGTGGATCAACTTCACCGCCAAGCTGGTGCTGTTCTGCGCCTCCTGGACGGCGACGGGCGGCAAGGAGCAGGAGCGGGGCGGCGAAGGCGTCAGGGACGGGTCCGGCGGCGCACCAGGTCCGGCAGCGGCCACTTCCGGTTGATCAGGAACACGCCGCCCGCGAGCAGCACCAGCACCCCGGCCGTGATGCCGGCCGCGATCCCGACCCCGCTGGAGCCGTCCGGGGCCGCCGCGCCCGCCACCGGTTTCGTGCCGCCCGCGCCCTTCCCGGTGCCGCCGGCCTCGCCGGAGGACCCGGCCGAGGGGCTCGCCGCGGCGGCGCTCCGGGGAGGCACGAGCTGCCCCACCGGACGCGCCTTGCCGGACGCCTTGAAACCCCAGTCGAACAGGCGGGCGGTCTCCTTGTAGACCTCGTTGTGGTCGTCCTTGGCCGGGTTCATCACGGTGACGAGCAGCACCCGGCCGTCCCGCTCGGCGACGCCCGTGAAGGTGGCGCCCGCGTTGGTGGTGTTGCCGTTCTTCACGCCCGCGATGCCCGGGTAGACCTCGACGTCGTAGTCGCCGGCCAGGAGCCGGTTGGTGTTCTGGATCTCGAAGGGCTTGCGGGTCGTCTTCCCCTTCTTGTCCTTCGTCGTCTCGCCCGGGAACTTCGCCCGGACGGTCGAGGCGTACTCGCGGAAGTCCTTCTTCTGCAGCCCCGAACGGGCGAACAGCGTCAGGTCGTACGCGGAGGACACCTGCCCCGGCATGTCGTAGCCGTCGGGGCTGGCCACGGTGGTGTCGAGGGCCTGCAGCTCCTCTGCGTGCGCGTTCATGTCCGCGACGGTCCTGTCGACGCCGCCGTTCATCGCGGACAGCACGTGCACCGCGTCGTTGCCGGAGCGCAGGAAGACGCCGAGCCACAGGTCGTGGACGGTGTACGTCTCCTCCTCCTTGATGCCGACCAGGCTGGAGCCGGCACCGATGCCCGCGAGATCGGACACCTCGACCCTGTGCTTCGTGGTCTTCGGCCACTTCGGCAGCAGCGTGTCCGCGAAGAGCATCTTCAGGGTGCTCGCCGGGGCCAGCCGCCAGTGCGCGTTGTGCGCGGCCAGCACGTCGCCCGACTCGGCGTCCGCCACGATCCACGACCGGGCGGTGAGGTCCTTCGGCAGCACCGGCGCCCCGCCCGCCAGGTCCACCTGCGTCCCGGGCTTCCCGAGCCGCGCGCCGCCCACCGTCGACATCGACGCCGGGGGAGTGGCCGACGGAGTCGCCGACGGGCCGGGAGCTGCGAGCGCGGCGGGGGAAAGCAGGGCGAGGGCGGTCAGGGCGGCGGAGGTGACCGTCAGGGAGCGCCTGAGGGCCTTCTTGGGAGCGGGCACGAGCGGAAACGTACCCCCCTCGATCGGACCGGTCCCACCCCGCTCCCCACCCCGCGCACGGTTCCGGACAGCGGACGGCGATACTTGACGCATGAAGCTCAGCCGCCCCGTCTCCTGGTTCCTGCTCGCTTTCGGGGTGTGGAGCTGGATCATCTGGATCACTTTCGTCAAAAACCTGGTCAAGGACGGCAGCGGGCTCGCCTTCGAGGACGGCGACCCGACGGCGTACTTCTGGGTGCACCTGCTGCTCGCGATCGTCTCCTTCGTATTGGGGACGGTCGTCGGGGTCATCGGGTTGCGCGGCGTGCGCGCACTGCGCCGAACGTCATAGGCGTCGAGGACGTCACAACCGAGGGGATACGACGGCATGGTGGTCGTCTTCGTGCTGGTCGCGCTGGTGATGGTGGGCGTCCTCGTGACGGCCAACTGGTACCTGTGGCGGCGCCTGTTCCGCGACACGACCAGTGCTCCGGGCCCGGTGCGCCGGATCGGCGCGGCGGTGATCGCCGGGGGCTGGCTGCTGGCCGTCGGCGCGCTGGCCGCCGAGCGCGCGGGCGCCCCGTTCTGGCTCCAGCGGGTCCTGGCCTGGCCCGGCTTCCTGTGGCTGGCCCTGTCGATCTACCTGCTCCTGGCGGTGCTGGCGGGCGAGGTCGTCCGGCCGCTGCTGCGGCGGTTCCTGGAGCACCGGGCGGCCGCACGGCGCACGCCGGAGGCGGCGGAGCCCTCGGTCTCCCCGGCGGCGGACACCTCGCGCATACCGGCCGGGACGGCGCCGCCGAAGGGGCCCGGGACGCACGGGACGGACGAGACGCCCGAGACGCCCGACGGGCCTCGGGCACCCGAGGCGTCCGGGGCTTCGGCCGTCCCGAGCCCCCTGGCCGTCCCCTCCCGCCGCCTCTTCGTCTCGCGCGTCGTCGCCGGTGCCGCCGCCGCGGCGGCCGTCGGGACGGTCGGCTACGGCACGTACGGCGTGCTGAGCGGGCCCAAGGTGAAGCGCGTCACCGTGCCGCTCGCCAAGCTCCCCCGCGCGGCACACGGTTTCCGTATCGCCGTCGTCAGCGACATCCACCTGGGCCCGGTGCTCGGCCGGGGCTTCGCGCAGAAGGTCGTCGACACCATCAACTCCACGCAGCCCGACCTGATCGCCGTCGTCGGCGACCTGGTCGACGGCAGCGTGAAGGACCTCGGCCCGGCGGCCGCACCGCTGGCGGGGCTGAAGGCCCGGCACGGGGCCTACTTCGTCACCGGCAACCACGAGTACTTCTCCGGCGCCGAGCAGTGGGTCGCCGAAGTCCGGCGGCTCGGCCTGCTCCCGCTGGAGAACGCCCGCACCGAGCTGCCCCACTTCGACCTCGCCGGCGTCAACGACGTGGCGGGCGAGGACGAGGGCCAGGGCCCCGACTACGACCGTGCCCTCGGCGACCGGGACCGCTCCCGCGCCTGCGTGCTTCTCGCCCACCAGCCGGTGCAGATCCACGACGCCGTCGACCACGGCGTCGACCTCCAGCTCTCCGGCCACACCCACGGCGGGCAGCTCTGGCCCGGCAGCCTCGTCGCGGGCGCCGCCAACCCGACGCTGGCCGGCCTGGAGCGCTACGGCGACACCCAGCTGTACGTCAGCCGCGGCGCGGGCGCCTGGGGCCCGCCCACGCGGGTGGGGGCGCCCTCGGACATCACGGTGATCGAGCTGGCGTCCCGTCAGGCCTGACCGTCGGGCCCGGCCGTCCCGTCGGACCCGGTGGTCCCGCCGGGCCTGCGGGCGGCCGGGTCGGGCATCGCCTTCGTCATCCCCGGCAGGAAGTCCGTGAACAGCTCGTGCACCTCGCGCACCAGCGGGCGCAGCACCCGGAAGCGGGCCAGCACGACGCCCCGGGCGGTGAGCCGGGCGCCGCGTTCGGCGAGGCGGTAGCTGCGCTCGCGGCCCTCGGTGCGGTCGAAGATCCAGTACAGGACGAGACCCATCTGGGAGAGCCACATCAGCTCGGGCAGGACGTCCCGCAGCTCCTCGGGCACCTTGGTCTTCGCCCCGGCGAGCACCGCGCGGTGGATGCCGATGGCCTCCACGCGCGCGTGCTCCGACTCCGGGGAGAAGGGGCTGAGCGGGCTGTCCGGGTCGGCGGCGTTCTTGAAGAACTGCACCGCGAACTCGTGGTACGGCGTGGCGATGTCCAGCCAGACCTTCAGCACGCCCGCCAGCCGTGCCTCCAGGTCGGTCTCCCTGGCCAGGACCTCACGGACCGCCGCCCGGTGCTCGGCGGCGATCCGGTCGTAGAAGCCCTGGATCAGGTGTTCCTTGCCCGCGAAGTAGTAGTACGCGTTGCCGACGGAGACCCCGGCCTCCTGGGCGATGGCCCGCATCGTCGTCCGGTCGTAACCGCGTTCCTGGAACAGCCGCATGGCCGTCTCCAGGATCAGCGCGCGGGTCTGCTCGGACTTGCTGAGGTGGGCGCCGTCGTCGGCGCCGTCGCGGGTCGCAGGCACGGGTCCAGAGCCTATCCAGTGGCGCAGGCGCCGTCGTCACAGCCCGGCCCGGTGTAGATCCACCCCACCTGCGGCTCGTAGGTCCACCCGTCCGCGCGGCGGTACCCGCCGCCACCCCACTGCCGCTGCCCGGCGCGCCACTTGGCGGCGGCCAGCACGGCCCCGCGGGCCAGCACCGCGCCCTTGGGCGTACTGAGCCGGTGGGCGAGCCCGCGGTACCCGCGCAGCGCCCACAGGACGACCACCCAGGCGGCGGCGCCCCGGTAGACCTGCCCCGCGTCGCCCACGGCGGTGACCTCGTCGAGGGTGCCCCCGTGGTCCAGCCCGGGGAAGCGCCGTCGGGCCTCGTCGGAGGCGGCCGGGACCAGGTCCAGCGGGACCAGCCGTGGCTGGCGCAGCAGCCAGTCCCGTACGTGGGTGCACAGGGCGCACTCGGCGTCGTAGAGGACGGTGAGCCGGCGCACGGGAGCGCCGGCCGTCGTCCCGGGGGCGGGGGCCATCGGCTCAGGCCCCGGCCGTCGGGGCCACCCAGCCCTGCGGCGGGACCGGAGGCACCTGCTCGCGCTCCATCAGACCGCGGCGCCGGATCCTGTTGAGCACGTACACGTTGCCCAGGTGCATCACGCCGAGCACCAGCAGCACCACGCCGAGCTTGGTGGAGAGCGCCTCGAAGATGCCGCGGGTGTCGGCGATGGTCTCGTCGCCGCTCAGGTAGAGGGCGACGAAGCCGAGGTTCACCAGGTAGAAGCCGACCACCAGGAGGTGGTTGACGGCGTCGGCGAGCTTCTCGTTGCCGTGCAGGACGTCGGAGAGGAAGACCCGTCCGTTGCGGCTGAGCGTGCGGGCCACCCAGACGGTCAGACCGATGCTGACGACCAGGTAGATGACGTAGGCGATGACGGTGCGGTCCATGCCCCACCCCTTCTTGAACGCGTTCAAAAAGCTGACAGGGGTGACTGTAGACCTGTTTTTGAACACGTTCAAGCGCGATGTCGGGGGGTTGGACGGCTCAGGGGCGGCGGCCCAGCTCCGGGCGCTTGGAGTAGTCCGTGAGACCGATGACGTTGCCCCACGGGTCGGCGAACTCGACGGTCCAGCCGGTGGCCACGGGGAAGGGCTCGTCGAGCGGCGGCACCCCGGCCTCGCGCAGGGTGCGGGCGGCCAGGCGGGCGTCGGTGACCTCCAGCCACACCCGCGCGGAGGGCCACATCGGCGGCTGCCGGCCGAACTCCTCCTCGGCGCGCAGCAGCAGCCCCGGCGTCTCGACGCCCACCTTCAGCAGTGCGATCCCGGCCTCGTCGAGCCGGTAGGCGACCGGGAACCCGGCCCGCTCGTAGAACCCGACGGCCTCACCGAGATCCCCGACGGGCAGCAGCACGTTGTCGAACCCGAGCAGTTCGTACGACTCGTCATCTGACATGGCGTCAGGCTAGGACGGTCATCGCCCGGATCGGCCGATTGTCAGCCCTCGTCGGGCGTGCTCTTCGGCCGTCCGGCGGCAAGGATCGCGCCGACGTCCAGCGTGACCTCGGCACCGAGCGAGTCGGGCAGGGTGACCGTCTCACCGGGGGAGTGGACGCGGTGGGTTGAGTAGTCGGCGCAGTCCGGGTCGGTGAGGACGTGGAGGCGCTGGTGCTTGCGGTCGACGATCACGTAGACGGGCACCATGGCGGCGGCGTAGGCGGTGACCTTGGTCTTCAGGTCGTTCCTCCAGTTGCTGGAGGTGACTTCGAGGACGAGGCGGAAGCAGACCGGGTCGTAGCAGTTGTTCTCGACGAGGTGGTCGTCGACGTCGGCGTCCACGACCGCCAGGTCGGGGACCGCGTAGTCCTCGGCGTCCATGGGCAGCCAGAGGCCGATGCCCTGGACCATCTTCGATTCCGCGCCGTGTAGGCCCGCGGCCGCGAAGGGCAGGATGAGGTCGGTCAGGACTACGGCGTGCGGGCCGTCCGGTGGCGGGGTCACGAGGAGCTGGCCTCCGATGATCTCGACGCGGTAGCCCGGGTTGCGCTCCATGAGGCGGTTCGCCTCCGCGATCAGCGGAAGGTCGCCGTGGGGCAGCTCTACGGATGCTGCGGACATCGCGTGCCTCCTAGGGGCTGGTGTCGAGGCCGTCATCGTAGGACGGAGGGGAGCCGTACGGCTCGTGGCGGACGGGTTCACCCGATGGTGTGGCATGTGCCAGAGGGCCCCGCTTCCAGGGGAAACGGGGCCCTCTCGGCCGTCAGCCGGCGTACACCGACGGAGTCAGAAGCGGCGCGTGATCAGCGCTCGCTTCACCTCCGCGATGGCCTTGGTGACCTCGATGCCGCGCGGGCAGGCGTCCGTGCAGTTGAAGGTCGTGCGGCAGCGCCACACGCCGTCGCGGTCGTTCAGGATCTCCAGCCGCTGCTCGCCGGCCTCGTCGCGCGAGTCGAAGATGAAGCGGTGGGCGTTGACGATCGCGGCCGGGCCGAAGTACTGGCCGTCGTTCCAGAACACCGGGCACGAGGACGTGCACGCGGCGCACAGGATGCACTTGGTCGTGTCGTCGAAGCGCTCGCGGTCCTCGGCGGACTGCAGGCGCTCACGCGTCGGCTCGTTGGTGTCCTTCGTGATCAGGAAGGGCATCACGTCCCGGTACGCCTGGAAGAACGGCTCCATGTCGACGACCAGGTCCTTGAGGACCGTCAGGCCCTTGATGGGCTCGACCGTGATCGGCTTCTCGGGGCTGAGGTCCTTGATCAGCGTCTTGCAGGCGAGGCGGTTCTTGCCGTTGATCCGCATGGCGTCCGAGCCGCAGATGCCGTGCGCGCAGGAACGGCGGAAGGTCAGGCTGCCGTCCAGGTCCCACTTGATCTTGTGCAGCGCGTCGAGGACGCGCTCCTTCGGGTCGATCTCGAGCTGGAAGTCCTCCCAGGTCGCCTCGGCCGCGACCTCCGGGTTGAACCGGCGGACGCGGAAGGTGACCGTGATGTACGGGGAGTCGGCGAAGCCGGGCTCGGGGGCCGAGTCGTTCTTCTCCATGACAGGGGTAGCCATCAGTACTTACGCTCCATCGGCTGGTAGCGGGTCTGGACGACCGGCTTGTAGTCGAGCCGGATGGACTCGGTGCCGTCGTCGCCCACCTCGCGGTACGCCATGGTGTGGCGCATGAAGTTGACGTCGTCGCGGTTGGGGAAGTCCTCGCGGTAGTGACCGCCGCGCGACTCCTTGCGGGCGAGCGCGGACACCGCCATGACCTCGGCCAGGTCCAGCAGGTTGCCCAGCTCGACGGCCTCCAGCAGGTCGGTGTTGAAGCGCCGGCCCTTGTCCTGGATCGCCACGTTCTTGTAGCGGGCGCGCAGCTCGGCGATCTTCTCGACGGCCGTCTTGATCGTCTGCTCGGTGCGGAACACCATGACGTTGGCGTCCATGCACTCCTGCAGCTCGCGGCGGATCGTCGCCACCCGCTCGGTGCCGGTGGAGGAGCGCAGCCGCTCGATCTGCTCGACGACCTGGGCCTCCGGGTCCTCGGGCAGCTCGACGAAGTCCGCCTTGTGCGCGTACTCCGCGGCGGCGATGCCCGCGCGGCGGCCGAAGACGTTGATGTCGAGCAGCGAGTTGGTGCCCAGGCGGTTGGCGCCGTGCACGGACACGCAGGCGACCTCGCCGGCCGCGTACAGGCCGGGGACGACGGTGGTGTTGTCGGCGAGGACCTCGCCCTCGACGTTGGTCGGGATGCCGCCCATGGCGTAGTGCGCGGTCGGCTGGATCGGGATCGGGTCCGTGTAGGGCTCGATGCCGAGGTAGGTCCGCGCGAACTCCGTGATGTCGGGCAGCTTGGCGTCGAGCTGCTCCGGCGGGAGGTGGGTGAGGTCCAGGTAGACGTGGTCGCCCTCGGGACCGCAGCCGCGGCCCTCGCGGATCTCCGTGTAGATGGAGCGCGAGACGACGTCGCGGGAGGCGAGGTCCTTCATGACCGGCGCGTACTTCTCCATGAAGCGCTCGCCGTCCTTGTTGCGGAGGATGCCGCCCTCACCGCGGGCGCCCTCCGTCAGCAGGATGCCCATGCGCCAGATGCCGGTCGGGTGGAACTGGAAGAACTCCATGTCCTCCAGCGGCAGCCCGCGCCGGTAGACGGCCGCCTGGCCGTCGCCGGTCAGCGTGTGGGCGTTCGACGTCACCTTGAAGAACTTGCCGGTGCCGCCGGAGGCGTAGATCACGGACTTCGCCTGGAAGACGTGGATCTCGCCGGTCGCCAGCTCGTAGGCCACCACGCCGGCGGACTTCTTGACGCCGTCGACCTCGGTGATGAGCTGGTCCAGGACGTAGAACTCGTTGAAGAACTCCACGCCCTCCTTCACGCAGTTCTGGTACAGCGTCTGGAGGATCATGTGACCGGTGCGGTCGGCCGCGTAGCAGGAGCGGCGGACCGGGGCCTCGCCGTGGTTGCGGCTGTGGCCGCCGAAGCGGCGCTGGTCGATCGTGCCGTCCGGGGTCCGGTTGAACGGCAGGCCCATCTTCTCCAGGTCGAGGACCGAGTCGATGGCCTCCTTCGCCAGGATCTCGGCGGCGTCCTGGTCGACCAGGTAGTCACCGCCCTTGACCGTGTCGAAGGTGTGCCACTCCCAGTTGTCCTCCTCCACGTTGGCCAGCGCGGCGGCCATGCCGCCCTGCGCGGCGCCCGTGTGGGAGCGGGTGGGGTAGAGCTTCGTCAGGACGGCCGTGCGGCTGCGCTTGGTCGCCTCGATGGCGGCCCGCATACCGGCGCCACCGGCGCCGACGATGACGGTGTCGTACTTGTGTACCTTCATGATTTTCGCAGCCCCGTGCCTAGCGGATGTTCGGGTCGAAGGTGAAGATCACCAGCGTGCCCAGCAGGATGGTGAACACCGTGGCGGTGTAGAGCAGGCCCTTGAGCCACAGGCGGGTGTTCGTGCGCTCCGCGTAGTCGTTGATGACCGTGCGCAGGCCGTTCGCGCCGTGCAGCATCGCGAGCCAGAGCATCGCGAGGTCCCAGACCTGCCAGAACGGCGAGGCCCAGCGGCCCGCCACGAAGGCGAAGCCGATCTTCGAGACGCCGCCGTCGAGCACGAGCTGGATCAGCAGGTGGCCGAGGACCAGGACGACCAGCACGATGCCGGACAGGCGCATGAAGAGCCAGGCGACCATCTCGAAGTTGCCCCGGGTGGACTTCGGGGTCTTCTTCGTGCGGGCGCGGGGCGGCTCGATGAGCGGCGCCGGGTTGTCGGGCGTGTACAGGGACGCGCCCTCGACGGGGCCGATCCCGGAAGCGGGGGATTCAGTCGTGGACATTGGCGTCAGCTCCCGAACAGTTCACGAGCGGCGTGGCCGAGGACGGGGTAGATCGCCCCGAGCATCAGCACGACCCACAGGGCGACGACGGTCCAGAGCATCTGCTTCTGGTAGCGGGCGCCCTTGACCCAGAAGTCGACGGCGATGACACGCAGGCCGTTGAGCGCGTGGAAGAGGATGGCGGCGACGAGGCCGTACTCCAGCAGCGCGACGATCGGCGTCTTGTACGTGGCCACGACGGTGTCGTAGGCCTCGGGGGACACCCGCACGAGAGCGGTGTCCAGCACGTGAACGAACAGGAAGAAGAAGATGAGGACGCCGGTGACTCGGTGAGCCACCCAGGACCACATTCCTTCCCGGCCGCGGTACAGCGTTCCAGCCGGCACGGAAATTTCCTCCGGGAGCGGGGATTGGGGCCGCGCCGGCTTTCCTTGTCGGTCGGGCCCGGCCGGGTACGGTCCACCGGCCCCCAGCATGGTAGCGACGGTTGCCTGCGGCTCTTACGGGGGGCCTGCCGTTGTGATCAAACTTGCACTCAAAGGAGCAGTGGGTTCGAGCGGGGGCGGCTACGGGGGTGGGGTTTGGTGCGGTTTGCCGGGTGCGGGTCGTGGGTGGCCGGTCGCGCCCCGCTCTGGCGGAGCCGCTCATGGGCTCGCGGTTCCGCGCCCCTGGAGGACGTTGATCAGACGTGTCTTCGACAGCCGCCGGAGTTCTTCCGCCGCGACCAGGCGCTCTTCGTCCAGGTCGTTGCCCAAACGTGACCGGACGGCCGTCAGGACGTGGTTCAGGGTCTCGTCCGGGGCGAGGCCGTCCAGGCAGATGACGAAGGCGTGTCCGAAGCGGGACTCGTAGGCCGCGTGGGCCGCGCTCAGGGCCGTGTGTGCCGCCGCGTACGTGCCCTCCGGCAGGGCGGGCGGCGTCTCCGCGGCCAGGGCCTCGGTCAGGTCGTCCGGGGTGAGGTCGTAGGCGGCCTCGTCCGCTGCCGCCAGCAGGGCCGGGAGGTCCGGGTAGGGGCGGTGGGCGAGGAGGCGGTGGGCCCAGGCGGGGCTGTGCAGGCAGGCGAGGGCGGTTCGGGCGGCCTCCTCGGCCGGGGCCGTGTTGAAGCGATCCAGCGGGGTGGCTGTTGCCGGTGTGGCGCGTGTTTGCACCGGTACCGGTATGGCCACTCGGCGGGGGAGGTCTGGGAGACGGTGCGCAGGCAGCGTGTGTCCTCGTGGGCTTCACGTGTGTGTCGGCAGGGGATTGTGCGAAAGGTGTGGCGTCACGTTATCGAGTGACGGCAACACGTGTCCGTCCGATGCCCGAATTTCACCCGAACGGGAGAGTTTCAGAACATGTGGTGGACGCATGACGGCAACGGCGGCCCTAGGTTGACGCTGTGAGCCAGCATCGAGGCCGGACACCGGCGCACAGGGTGGGACAGCGGGCCGTGATCGCCGGCGCGGTGGTCGCCGCGCTCGGCGTGGGCGTGGGCCTGTGGGCCACCGACCCGGGTGGCGACGGCGGCGGCCGGGAAGGACCGGCGGCCCGCACGGACGAGGCGGCCGCGCCCAGTCCCAGCCGGACCTACCCGCTGTCCAAGGCGCCGCGCACCATACCCGCCGTGCGGGAGCACACCGCGGCCCGGGGCCCGGGCTGGCAGCCGGCGAAGGGGCACCGGGTCGTCGTCGCCGACGCGGGCCTCGCCGACGAGGGGAAGCTGGTCGCCGGCGAGCTGGGAATGACGTACGCGGGCCAGAAGGACGACGAGCGCGCCGGTGACCTGCTGCTCGACGTCAAGGCCGACAAGGGTGCGAACCCGGAGTCGTACACCATGACCGTGCGCGACGGCCGGGTCACCGTCACCGGGCCCGCCGAGGCCGGCGTCTACTACGGCACCCGCACCCTGAAGCAGGAGGTGAAGGGCGGCGGAACGGCGCCGGAGGGCGTGGTGAAGGACGAGCCGGCCAAACCGAAGCGCGGCTTCTCGCTCGACATCGCCCGCAAGCACTACAGCGCCGACTGGATCAAGGACCGGATACGCGAGCTGGGCGACCTCAAGTACAACGAGCTGGGCCTGCACTTCTCCGACGACCAGGCCTTCCGCATCGAGTCCGACTCGCACCCCGAGATCGTCTCGGACCAGCACCTGACCAAGGCCGAGACGAAGGAGATCATCGATCTCGCCGCCTCGCGCCACATCACCGTCGTCCCCGAGATCGACTCGCCCGGCCACCTCGGCGCCGTGATCGCCGCCCACCCCGACCTGCAACTGCGCAACGCGCAGGGCAAGGCCACGCGCGGCGCGATCGACATCTCCAAGCCGGAGGCCGCGAAGATCGTCGACGACCTGCTGAACGAGTACGCCGACCTCTTCCCGGGCTCCCAGTTCCACCTCGGCGCCGACGAGTACCAGGCGCTCGTGGTGCCCGACCCCGAGGCGTCCTACCCGACGCTGGCCGCCGCCGCCCGCAAGTCCTACGGCTCCGGCGGCACCGTCGCCGACCTCACCACGGGCTGGCTCAACGGCCGCGCCAAGACGGTCATGGCCCACCACCGCACCCCGCGCGCCTGGAACGACGGCTTCTTCAAGGACACGTCCGTCGAGCCGCTCAAGGACATCAAGGTCGCCTACTGGACCGGCAAGGAGATCGGCGCCCGCCCGCCCACGCAGTACCTGAGCGAGGGCCGCCAGGTCATCAACTACAACGACGAGTTCCTCTACTACGTGCTCGGCCAGCCGCAGACCTTCGTCTACCCCACCGGCCAGCGCATCTACGAGCAGTGGACCCCGCGCGTCCTGCGCGGCACGACGGCCGTCGACGCCAAGTACGACAAGCAGATACTCGGGGGCAGCTTCGCCGTCTGGGGCGACCTGCCGAACGCCCAGACCCAGGCCCAGGTCGCCGAGGGCATCCGGCTGCCGCTGGCCGCGACGGTCCAGAAGCTGTGGGACCCCGGCAGGCCCGAGCTGTCCTGGGCGGACTTCAAGTCGCTGGCCGACCGCCTCGACTGACGCCCCGGGCCCGGTCCCACCGGCGCCGATTGGCCGATCCGGCTGCGAACAGCCGTACGGCTGTGGTGGTCTTTTGACCGAGCCGAACCGACACGCCGGGGGGAGCCGGGACATGGGCTACTGGGGGTACTTCGTCGTCGGCCGCGCCGAGCGGCCGCTCGCGGAGCTGGAGGCGCTGGCCGGCGCCCCGGACATGACCCTGTGCCGCAGCGCGCCGGGCGGGTGGCAGGTGTGGGAGTTCCCGGGCGGTGACGGAGACGTCGGGAACATGAACGACCTCGCCGGGCAGACCGGCGCGCCCGCGCTGTTCGGGTACGTGATGGACAGCGACTGCGTGGTCGTGGAGGCGGCGGCGCCCGAGAGCGGGGCCTGGACGACCTGCCTGGCGCGGACCGCGATGGCCGGGTACCTGGGCGCCGAGCGGGACGGGCTCACCCTGGAGGACTACTTCCTCGAGCCCCGCGACGCCGCCGAGCGCGCCGTCGCCTGGGCCGCTGAGGCCGGGTGCGCCGCGAACGCCGGGGAACTGGCCGGCGTACTGGCGGACGACCCGGACGCGGGGGAGGGCACGGACGGGATCGCCGGGCCCGGGGGCGAGCGCGGTCCCCTGGCCGAGGACCTCTTCTTCCGGCTCCTGGACCGGCTGGGCGTCGTGCCGCTGTGACCCGGGGGCGCCGCGGGTCCCGGGGTTTTCCTGTGACACTTCCGTCCGCGCGGACGCTGATGACCTTGGGGGCGGGCTCACCCGAGCACGCGAAGGACTCGGTACGGACGAGGACGGTTCTTGGGCCAGCGAGGGGAACCCCGCCGCGTGCAGGCGCACGACGGGGAACTGGGCGCGGCGGTCGCGCGGGCCCAGGACGGTGACGAGGCCGCCTTCGCGGTCGCCTACCGGTTCGTGCAGCCCGGACTGCTGGGCTACCTGCGCGGGCTGGTCGGGGACGACGCCGAGGACGTGGCGGCGGACGCCTGGCTGGAGATAGCCCGTGACCTGCGGCGCTTCCGGGGCGACGGCGCCGGTTTCCGGGGCTGGACGGCGACGATCGCCCGGCACCGGGCCCTGGACCACCTGCGCCGTCTGAGGGTGCGGCCCCGCGCCACGGCCACGGAGCAGGACGTCCTGGACCTGCCGGGCCCGCACTCCACGCACGACCAGGCCCTGGAGACACTCTCCACGCGGACCGCGCTGGACCTCGTCGCGGGACTGCCGCGGGACCAGGCCGAGGCCGTACTGCTGAGGGTCGTCGTCGGTCTCGACGGGCCGTCCGCCGCCCGGGTGCTGGGCAAGCGGCCGGGCGCGGTGCGCACGGCGACGTACCGGGGGCTGAGGCGGCTGGCGCGGCAGCTCGGCGCCGACGGTGTGACGGATGACGGCCCCGGGACGCTGGGGGAGTCGACATGAGGGGCGCCGAACACGGCGGCCCGGCGGCCCGGGCGGGAGCGGAGGCGGACATGGCCGTACGGCACGGGCGGGGCCGCGACGCCGGTCCCCGGCCCGCGCCCGGTGACGTCCCGGCGGCGGAGGCGCTGCTCGCCGCGGTGCTGCGCGGGGAAGGCGCCGGTGCCGAGGGCGAGCGGCGTGCGGTGGCCGCCTTCCGGGCCGCCCGGGACGCGGAACCGGGCCGGGCCGCGCGCACCCGGCGCCGGGACGACTGGCGCCCGCGGACCGGGTGCCGCCCGGGACGCTCGCTGAAGACCGCCCTCTTCGTCGCGCTGGGGAGCCTCACCCTGGGCGGCGTCGCCTACGCGGCCATGGGCGGGGGCGCACCCGGCGCGCACGTCGGAGAACCGGACCGCACACGCCCGGCCACCGCCCCCGCCACCGCCGGTTCCTCCTCCGTCGGCCTCCCCTCGGACCGCGGCGCCTCCTCGGACCGCGGCCCATCCTCGGGCGGCGCTCCGGCCGATGGCCTGATCCGGCCGGGCGGCACCCCGTCCGCCGCCGCGTCGCCCTCGGCGCGGGAGACCCCCACGCCCCCCGCGTACCCGGGCCGCCCGTCCCCCGCCCGGGACGCCGAGGCCCACTGCCGCGCCTACGAGCGGGTGGCGGGCCGCGGCGGGGCACTGGACGGCACGGCCTGGCAGCGGCTGGTCACGGCGGCGGGCGGCGCGGAGCACGTCGAGGCCTACTGCGCCGGGCGGTGGACCCGGCCGGTCGCACCGGCGAGCCCGAACGCCGCGGGCGTGAGTGCCCCGGGCAGGAACGTGGGCGGCGACGCCGCGGCGGGACGGACGCCCGGCCGGGATCAGTAGCCCCTGCCAGGGGCGATCGCGGCGGCCAAGGCAACGGCCGGGGCCGCCACCCCCCACAGGAGAGGCCCCGGCCGTCGCGCGGCACGGGCCGCGCGGCGGCCCGTACTCCCTTCAGCGCCGTCCCCGCGATTTCTGTCACACCCCACCGCGTCACGGGTTAGTTGCATCTTGTACGGCAAGGCGATGAGGACGTGGACGAGTGGCGGTTTCAAGACGTAACGTGCCATTCGCGCCGGTGCAGCGGGGGGCTCGCCCCCGCGACGGGGTCGCGGGCGACCACCGCGGTCCTCGGTCGGGCGACCACCACGACGGCGAGGACCACGTCCGCGAGAGCGGCGCCGGTACAGGCGCAGAAAGGCCTTCTCGGTGCTGGGGGACGACGCGGAGCTGACCGCCGCGGTGCGTGCGGCACAGGCCGGGGACGAGACCGCGTTCCGGGCCGTGTACCGCGCCGTGCATCCGCGGCTGCTGGGGTACGTGCGCACGCTCGTCGGCGATCACGACTCCGAGGACGTGGCGTCCGAGGCCTGGCTGCAGATCGCCCGCGACCTGGAACGGTTCGACGGCGACGCCGACCGGTTCCGCGGCTGGGCCGCCCGTATCGCCCGCAACCGCGCGCTCGACCACATCCGCATGCGCGGCCGGCGGCCGGTGATCGGCGGCGACGAGACGGAGCTGACCGGCAGGCCCGCGGAGTCCGACACCGCGGGTGAGGCCATGGAGGCACTGGCCACCGGCAGCACGCTCTCCCTCATCGCCAGGCTGCCCCAGGACCAGGCCGAGGCCGTCGTCCTGCGCGTGGTGATGGGCCTCGACGCCAAGAGCGCCGCCGAGACGCTGGGCAAGCGGCCCGGCGCGGTGCGCACGGCGGCGCACCGCGGGCTGAAGCGCCTGGCCGAGCTGCTCGGCGGCGATCCGGAACCGGGCGGCGGGCTGGGCGCCCTGCCGCCGCAGCGAGAACCGCGCGGCCGCGCGGTGACGTCCGCGAGTGTGACGCATACGCGTGCGCGGACGCAGAAGGACATGTGATGGCCGACGAGCAGGACGAGTGGCTGGACCGCGAAACGGCGGAGCTCTTGCTGCGCGGAGAGCCGCTCCAGGACCTGGAGGGCACCGACCCCGCGGCCCGCGACCGGGCCGCACGACTCGTCGCCGCCCTGGCCGCGCTGGCCGCCGCACCGGCTCCGACCGGCGAGGAACTCCCCGGCGAGGCCTCGGCGTTGGCCGCCTTCCGCAAGGTGAACGCCGAGCGGGCCGACGCGGCGGCGGGTACGCCGGCCGCCCTCGGGCACGGCACCGCCGGCGACGCCTTCGACGCCGGACTCGTCCGCATCGGCCCGTCCGGCGGGGGTGCCCGGCGTGCGCGCTGGAGCCGGCCCCTGCGCTTCGGGCTGGCCGCCGCGCTGACCGTCGGCATGGTCGGCGGGGTGGCGGTGGCGGCCGGAACCGGAGTACTGCCGACGCCGTTCGACGGCACCGGTCCGGAGCCCGCGGTGACCGTCTCGGCCGCCGCATCCCCCGGTCGTCCGTCCGCCCCGCCCTCGCCCCTGGACGGCGTGCGGGGCGGGGCGGAATCCGGCGCCCCCTCGGGCGGGCCCGGCGGGGACACCGCCCGGGACGGCGACGGCACCGAGGACCGCGGCGCCGACGCCCCGGACCCGGACGGCTCCGGGGAACGGCGTTCGAACCTGGCCGCGTCCTGCCGCAAGGTCCGCGCCGGGCAGCAGCTCGACGCCGCCCACCGGCGCGCGCTGAAGGAGGCGGCCGGGGGAGCGTCGCGGGTCGGGAAGTACTGCGGCAACCTCCTCGCCGGAACGCCCACCGGCCCCGGCGCCCGGGACGGCGCGGGCCACGGCGGCTCCGGAGCGGCGGCCTACGAGGGCGAGCTCCGCACGGGCACCGACGAGGGCCGGGACGGCAAGGGCAACAAGGGCAAGGGGAACAGCGGCAACAACGGCAAGGGGAACAACGGCAAGGGCGCCAACGGCAACGGCGACAAGGGGAACAACGGAAGCAGCAGCAACAGCAACAGCGGCAGCGACAAGGGCAAGGGCGGCGGCCAGGGAAACCAGGACGACGACGGTGACGACGGCGGCAACGGCGACGACGAAGGCTCCGGCAATGCCCCGCCCGCCCACGGTCCCCATCGGCCCCACGGCCCTCACGCCCCGTCCGCCCGCGAGCCCCGCCCCCAGCAGGGGGCGCCCGCCTACGCCCCCCGCGCCGCGTACTCCGCGACGACCGCCTGACCTGCGCTTTCGTACAGGCCGGAGATTCCCTCGCCGAGGGTGTGACACTTTCGGACGCCGCAACGCAGTAATGAGTGAAGCCGACTGGTCATCGGCTTTTTGCACCGAGCCGGGGTTCCCCCCGTACCTGCGGCTCGTGCACCTCGGCGCGGGCGGGACACGTTCCCCCGGTCCCGCCCGCGCCCCCTTCGCTCACCGGTGCACGACGACCTTGTCGCCGTTCCTCACCTGCGCGTACAGGCCGGCGATCGCTCCCTCGTCCCGCACGTTGACGCAGCCGTGCGAGGCGCCCGCGTATCCCCGGGCCGCGAAGTCGTAGGAGTAGTGCACGGCCTGGCCGCCGCTGAAGAACATGGCGTAGGGCATGGCCGAGTCGTAGAGCGTCGACCAGTGGTGGCGCGACTTCCAGTAGACGTGGAAGACGCCCTCCCTGGTCGGCGTGTGCCGGGAGCCGAAGCGCACGGACATCGTCGACACGGTCCGCCCGTCGATCATCCAGCGCAGTGTCCGGCTGGACTTGCTGATGCACAGCACCCGGCCGGTCGTGCAGCGCGGGTCGGGCGCGGCGGCCGGCTGGCCGCCCATCAGGTACAGCTCCCACTTGCCGGGTTCGTGCGACATCCCGAGCAGCCGCTGCCAGGTGACGGTGTCCGTCCGGCCGGTGCGGGGCAGTCCGCGCTTGCCCTGGAAGCCGCTGACCGCGCGCTCGGTCAGGTCGTCGTACGTCCCCGTCGGCCCGTCGACGAGCCACTCGACCTGGCGCAGCCGGGCCTGCAGTTCACGGACGTCCCGGCCGCTGTCGCCCCGCTGCCACAGCACCCTGGCCGCCTGCGACGGCGCGGGCGGCGGTGCGCTCGACGAACGGCGGCCCCCGGACGGCGTGCTCCCCGGCGGCGTGCTCCCCGGCGGCGTGCTCCCGGGCGGGGCCGCGGTGGTGACCTCGATGCGCACCGGTGCGTGCCCCTTGCCGTCCGGCCCGGTGCCCTGCACGGTGCAGCCACCCGCCAGCAGTACGGCCCCCAGGGCGGCCGCGACCGTCCGGCCCGTGTTCCCCATGCCCCTCACACGCATCACGGCCCCCTGCCGTCCCACCGCCCCGCACCGACGTCCCCCTGAGTTGTTCCCCCGGATGACGCGTCGCGAACGGCACGGCATCGTGGTGACCGGGACCGCGTCGAGGTTGTGATGAAGGTCCCAGCGTGGGCCACTCCACCGGGTGCACGCGCGCCGATACAGTCCGTCGAAGTGCCGGTCCGCACCGGCGGGCAAATGACGGGTAGTTCGAGCTGTACGACCATGTGCTCAGCGGGAGGCATCACACCATGACGCGCGAGTCCGAGTCCGGGCTGCCGATCGAACCGGTCTACGGGCCCGACGCCCTGACGGACTGGGACGCGGCCGAGAAGCTGGGCGAGCCCGGGAAGTACCCCTTCACCCGGGGCGTCTATCCGACGATGTACACGGGCCGGCCGTGGACGATGCGCCAGTACGCCGGTTTCGGCACGGCGACCGAGTCCAACGCCCGCTACAAGCAGCTCATCGCCAACGGCACCATGGGCCTGTCGGTCGCCTTCGACCTGCCCACCCAGATGGGGCACGACTCGGACGCGCCGATCGCGAGCGGCGAGGTCGGCAAGGTCGGCGTCGCCATCGACTCCGTCGACGACATGCGCGTGCTGTTCGGCGGGATCCCGCTGGACAAGGTCTCCACGTCCATGACGATCAACGCCCCGGCCGCCCTGCTGCTCCTGCTCTACCAACTCGTCGCCGAGGAGCAGGGCGTGAGCGCCGACAAGCTCACCGGCACGATCCAGAACGACGTGCTGAAGGAGTACATCGCGCGCGGGACGTACATCTTCCCGCCCAAGCCCTCGCTGCGGCTGATCGCGGACATCTTCAAGTACTGCCGGGCCGAGATCCCGAAGTGGAACACCATCTCGATCTCCGGCTACCACATGGCCGAGGCGGGTGCCTCGCCCGCGCAGGAGATCGCGTTCACCCTCGCGGACGGCATCGAGTACGTGCGCACCGCCGTCGCGGCCGGCATGGACGTGGACGACTTCGCGCCGCGCCTGTCGTTCTTCTTCGTGGCGCGCACGACGATCCTGGAGGAGGTCGCCAAGTTCCGCGCGGCCCGCCGGATCTGGGCGCGGGTGATGAAGGAGGAGTTCGGCGCGAAGAACCCCAAGTCGCTGATGCTGCGCTTCCACACCCAGACCGCCGGTGTGCAACTGACGGCCCAGCAGCCCGAGGTCAACCTGGTCCGCGTCGCCGTGCAGGGCCTGGGCGCGGTCCTCGGCGGCACGCAGTCCCTGCACACCAACTCCTTCGACGAGGCCATCGCGCTGCCGACCGACAAGTCGGCCCGCCTGGCCCTGCGCACGCAGCAGGTCCTCGCCTACGAGACGGACGTGACGGCGACCGTCGACCCGTTCGCCGGTTCCTACGTCGTGGAGAAGATGACCGACGACGTCGAGGCGGCGGCCCTGGAGCTGATGGGCAAGGTCGAGGACCTCGGCGGCGCGGTCAACGCCATCGAGCACGGTTTCCAGAAGAACGAGATCGAGCGCTCCGCCTACCGCATCGCCCAGGAGACCGACTCCGGCGAGCGGGTCGTCGTCGGCGTCAACCGCTTCCAGCTCGACGAGGAGGAGCCCTACGAGCCCCTGCGCGTCGACCCGGCCATCGAGGCCCAGCAGGCCGAGCGCCTGGCCCGGCTCCGCGCGGAGCGCGACCAGGCGGTGGTGGACTCGGCACTGGCGGCCCTGAAGAAGGCCGCCGAGGGCGAGGACAACGTCCTGTACCCGATGAAGGACGCCCTGCGCGCCCGCGCGACGGTCGGCGAGGTGTGCAACGCGCTGCGGGAGGTGTGGGGGACGTACGTGCCCTCGGACGCGTTCTGACGGCTGCCGGGCCGGACCGCCGCCGGTCCGGCCCTCAGGCGTCCAGCCCGAAGCGGTCCAGGTAGGCGCCGAGACCCTCCGGCGTGTCCCCGGCCCAGCCGACGTAGCCGTCCGGACGCACCAGGAACAGCCCCGTGCCGTACGCCCCGTGCGCGCCGCCGCGCACCACCCGTACCGTCGGCCCCACGGCGGTGTCCGGCACCTCGGCGCCCAGGGCCAGCAGCGTCCAGTGCGGTCCCCGGAAGGCGTCGAAGAGCCGTACGCCGTCCACCCGGCCGTCGGGCGCGCGGTCCCCGGCCCGTATGGCGTCCTCGGCGAGGGCGTCCCGCGTCTCCCGCGTCAGCGACGAGTCGCGGTAGCCGATGCCGAGCTGCCGCGTGGCCCGGCCGCGCCGCACCTCGCCGCGGTGGACGGCGGTCGACAGGTCGAGCATCTGCGCGGCGACCGGGCGCCGTTCCTCCTCGTAGCTGTCCAGGAGTGCGGCCGGGGCGTCGCCCGTCAGCACCGCGTCCAGCTTCCAGCCCAGGTTGTAGGCGTCCTGGACGCTGGTGTTGAGCCCCTGGCCGCCCGCGGGGGAGTGCACGTGCGCCGCGTCCCCGGCGAGGAAGACCCGGCCCGCCCGGAACCGGTCGGCCAGCGCCGCCCGGGGACGGAAGTCGGAGGTCCAGCGGACCTCGGTCACGTCCTCGGCGGCGATGTGCGAGCGCTCGGCGACGACCTTGCGGACGCCGTCCGGCGAGGTGTCCACCTCCGCGCCCTCCGGGAACCGCGCCATCACCTGGAAGTCCTCGGTGCCGGCCAGCGGGCAGACGGCGAGGAGGCCGACCCCGTCGCGCGGCGGGAAGACGTGCCAGTTGTCCCGGTCCAGGCCGGTGATCCGGACGTCCGCGACCAGCGTCGGGCTCGGGTCGACGGTCTCGCCGGTCATGCCGATGCCCAGCGCGCGCCGCACCGCCGAGCGGCCGCCGTCCGCCGCGACCAGGTAGCGGGCGCGCAGTGTCCCGCCCGAGGCGAGGTGCGCGGTGACGCCCGTGCCGTCCTGGGCGACACCGGTGACCTCGTGGTGGAAGGCGACCCTGCCGCCCAGTTCCGCGAGCCGCGCGGCGAGGATCTCCTGCGTGCGCCACTGCGGCACCATCCACGCCCGGTTGTACGGCGAGTCCTCGCTCGGTTCGGCCGGCTCGAACATGTGGTGCTCGCCGACCCGCTCCCCGTCCTGCCAGATCATGCCGACCGGGTAGGCGCCGCCCGCCGCGTGGATCGCGTCGACGACGCCGAGGTCGTCGAGGACCTCCATCGTGCGGGGCTGGAAGCCCTTGCCCCGCGAGCCCGGGAACAGCGCGCCGGCGCCCTCCAGCACCAGCGCATCCACCCCGCGCCGGGCGAGGTCGACGCCCAGGGCGAGACCGGTGGGGCCCGCGCCGACGATCAGCACATCCGTGTCCAGGGCATGCGTTTCCGCGACATTCACGGCAACTCTCCTTAACGTCGTTAAGTCCCGTACGGCTCCGAGGATGGACTTAACGCCGTTAAGCTGTCAAGCGTGAGTACGGAACGACGCGCCCCCCTCGACCGCCGCCGGGTCGCGGACACGGCGCTGAAGCTGCTGAACGAGACCGGTCTGGACGGCCTGAGCCTGCGCACCATCGCCAGGGAGCTGGACGTCAAGGCGCCCGCCCTGTACTGGCACTTCAAGGACAAGCAGGCCCTGCTCGACGAGATGGCCACCGAGATGTACCGCCGGATGGTGGCCGGGACCCCGCTCGACCCGGCCGACACCTGGCGGGAGCGGCTGCTCAAGGCCAACCACGGCCTGCGCGCGTGTCTGCTCGCCTACCGCGACGGCGCCAAGGTGTTCAGCGGCTCACGCTTCACCGGCGCGGTGCACGCCGAGTACATGGAGGGCACCCTGCGGCTGTTCACCGCCGCCGGGTTCACCCTGGCGCAGGCGGTGCGGGCGACCACGACGACGTACCAGTTCACGCTCGGCTTCGTCACCGAGGAGCAGGGCGTCGAGCCGCTGCCCGGCGAGCGCCGGGAGGGCTACGACATGGACGAACGCGCCCGCATGCTCGCCGACTACCCCCTGGCGGCCGCGGCGGGCGCGGAGATCTTCACGGACTGGGACCGGCACTACCGGGAGTCGCTGGACCTGGTGATCGCGGGCGTCGCCGCGGCCTACGGCCTCGACTGAGCCGCGCCCGCCGCGCCGCCCGCAGTGGCGCCCGCCTTCGCCCGCCGCGCCGCCCGGCGGCGGCGCACCGCACGCGTGACGAGGGGCGGCAGCAGGTCCAGGGCGAGCCGCCGGGTGCGCTCCCGCGGGACCGAAGCGCGCACCGCACGGGCCGCACGGGCCGCCGGACGGGGCTGTGCGGCCTGTTCCGGCACGGGCGGGGTGGTGTCGGGCCGGCCCGCGTCCGGCGCCGGGGCGGGCGCGGCGCCGGGCGCGGGGTGGCGCGAGGACGGCAGGGAGGGCGGCCGCAGCCGCTTGCTCCTGGCGCGGGTGCGCACCAGCCGGTGTCCGGCGGCGTGCTCCACCGTCACGGAGATGTCGTCGCGCCCGCGCAGCGCCGCGAGCAGCTCCTCCTGCGCGGGCTCCGGGTCGCCCCAGGTGCCGTACAGCTTCTGGCTGCTCAGGCAGACCGGACGCAGCCCGCGGTTGAGCACCGCCTCCCAGGCCGCGACGGCGACGCCCGGGGTGTGCTCGCTGCGGAAGTCGTCCAGGACGACGATGCCGTCGGGCCCCAGCAGCTCGCGGGCCGCGCCGATGTCGCCCTCGACGTGCTCGTACAGGTGCGAGGCGTCGACGTGGACGAAGCGGCAGGAGCCCGGCGCGACCTCGTCGGCGACCGCGGAACTGGGCGCCTGGACGATCGTCGGCAGGGTGTCGTGGAAGGAGAGGTAGTTCCGTTCGAAGGCCTGACGGGTGAGGGAGGAGTACGACTTCGCCGCCTCCGCCCGGTTGGCCGCGTCCGGCGGCTCCGCCCCGAACAGGTCGCAGACGGTGAGCCGCTCCCCGTCCCGCAGCCGGTGCCCGAGCAGGATCGCGCTCTTGCCCAGGTAGGCGCCCAGTTCCAGCAGGTCGCCGGGGGTGCCCAGCCGCTCCTGCCGCTCCAGGAACCAGGAGAACAGCACCTGGTCGAGCGGCCAGAACCAGCCGGGCACGTCGTTCAGCTCGCCGGGGTACTCGTGCGTCTCTTGCGCAGTGGCCATGAGGCGAGGATGCCCCCGGGGCGGCCGGCAACAAGGGGGTACGCGCGATCCGACGGTCGGAAAATCGCACGAATCGCCCAATGTGTCCGCCCGGGCACACCGCGCAGCCCGCTCAGCCCGCCCGCAGGAACGCCGAACGGGCCGCCTTGCCCAGGAAGGCGAACCGGGTCGTGCCCTTCAGGCGGTTCTCCAGGGCGTCCTTGATCCCCGGCCAGCGGGGGTCGCCGTAGTCGTCCAGGACGACGATCCCGCCCGGCGCGGCGATCTCCTCGGCCCACTCCAGGTCGCGGGCGACGCCCTCGGCCGAGTGGTCGCCGTCCACGACGATCACGCCGTAGGCGCGGTCCGAGACGGCGGCCCGGGTGCCGGGGTCCTCGGAGAAGCCCTGCCGGATGCGCGCCGCCGCGCCCGCCGGACCGGCGAGGGCGAGGCTGGTGCGTACGGCCTGCTCGTCGACCGGCGCCCCCGTGGGGTCAGGACGCCGGTCCGTGCCGGGCTGGAGCTGCACGCCGGCGAACGGGTCGACGATGGTCAGGGCCGGGCTGCGGCCGTCGCGCTCCATCATCCGCACGAGCCCGGCGGAGAACATGCCGTAGAGGGTGCCGATCTCCAGGATCTCGTCGTTCGGCGGGTCCAGCAGGGGGATCGTGCCGAGCTTGCCGCAGATGTTCATGGTGCCGCCCGCGATCCGGCCGACGCCCAGCGACTCCAGCGCCACCAGCAGGCGGAAGGCGGCGGCGACGTTGCGCTCCGCCGCCTCGCGGTCACCGCACAGGGCCTCGACCTCGGCGTACAGGTGCTCCAGTGAGGCCTCGCCCACCATGCGGGAGATGCCGCGGCCACCGGGGCCGAGCAGCAGCTCGATGGTGAGCTGGCGGTGCCTCAGTTCCTCGACGTCACGGACCAGTCGGCCGGTGTCCGGGGCGGGCGGTGCCGGCCGGGTGCCGGTGCGGCGGACCGCCGCGCGGACCTGTCGCTCGATGCGCTGGTCTATGAGGTCGGCGACGGGACGCAGCAGACGCCGGGACACCGGGCTGCGGAGCAGGGAGCGGCTGTTCATGGGGCGGGGGCCTCTTATCCGTCATGGGGGGCGCACAGCAGTGCGGGAGCACGTGGGAGGTGGCGCGGGGCCAGCCTAGAAAAAAGGGCGCAGAATTGCGCCGGCCGTCGGTCGTGAAAGACGGAATTAACCTCTGCTTCATTTCTGCTGCGCATGGCGTCTTCTTCCGGTTCGGCGGCGGTCGGCCGGAATTGACTGCCGCGGCGGGACGGGAGCGTATTGGGCCACCATTCCTTCGCCCATTGTTCACCGGCGATTGCCCAACCGCGAGGGAATGCCCCCGGTCTAATCGATCGGACCGGCGCAGAGGGAGTGACATCCCCACCCGAGGCGCCGCACGCGACGAATACTGCTTGGGGCCCGACGAGAATGAATCGCTCAATCCTGCGCGGCAGACCGCGACGGGCTGCCGCGCTGCTCGCCGCGGCCCTCACCGTCACCGCGTTCTGCGCGGCCGACGCCGTCGCCCGCAGCTATCCCTTCGGTCCGCGCACCCGCGCGGTCAACGACCTGGGCAACCAGTACGTGCCGTTCCACGCCCACCTGTGGGACCTGCTGCACGGCCGCTCCGACGGCGGCCTGCTCGTCAACTGGCAGTCCGGGTTCGGCTCCAGCTTCCTGCCCGACCTCGGGACGTATCTCAGCAGCCCGTTCGCCCTGCTCGTGGTCCTGTTCCCGAGGGACGAGATCGACCTCGCCGTCTACGTGATCACCGTTCTGAAGACCGCGTGCGCCGGCGCCGCCATGGCCTGGCTGCTGCTCCGGCTGCGCCCCGGCCGCTGGTGGGCGGCGGGGCTGCTGGGTGCCGCGTACGCCCTGTGCGGCTGGTCGCTCGCGGACGCCTCGTACAACCCGATGTGGCTCGACGGCCTCGTCGCCCTGCCCCTGCTGTGCCTGGTCGGGGAGTGGGCGCTCGACGGACGGCGCCGGCTGCTCGGCGTGCTGGTCGTGGCGCTCGCCTGGATCGCCAACTTTTACACCGCGTACATGGCCACCCTCGGCGCCGGTCTCTTCCTGCTGCTCCGGCTGTGGCTCTCCGGCCTCCCGCGCCGCCGGGCCCTGGCGGCGGCCGGCCGGGCCACGGCCACCGTCGCCCTGGGCGTCGGTCTGGCCGCCCCGCTGGTCACGGTCGTCTACTTCGGCACGAAGCACGCCTACCCGGGGCGGGTCACGCACTTCACGCCGGTCGCGACGCAGGACCTGCTGGCGCGGCTGCTGCCCACCACGTACGGGTTCGCCAGCCCCGCGCTCTTCGTCGGCACCACCGCGCTGCTGCTGGCCCTCGCCCTGCCCTTCCACCGGGCCGCCCCCGTGCGGGTGCGCGCCGGGTGGAGCCTGCTGGTGGCCGCCGTCGCGCTCTCGCTGCAGTGGACACCGACCCACCTCGCCTGGCACGCCTTCGCCACGCCCAACGGCAGCCCCTACCGCCAGACGTTCGTGCTGTGCGCGCTGCTGGTCGTCGCGGCCTGGCACACCCTGTCCTACGGCGTACCCGCCCCGCGCGCCCTGGCCGCGGCCACCGCGCTGCTCGCGCTCGTCGCCGCCGTCGCGAGCGGCAGCGGCCTGGTGCACGCCTACGCCTGGCCGGTCCTGCTCCTGTCCACCGCGGGAGCACTCACCGGCCTCCTCCTGCTGCGCCGCGCGGAAGCGGAGGGGGCCCCGGCATACGGAGCCGGGGACGGTCCCGCAGCCGGGCCGGGCGCCGTGACCGGCGGCGCGGGCGCGGCCCGCCGTCCGGGGTTCGCGGGGGTCGCCGCGCGCTGTGCGGAGGCCGTGCGGTCCGCTGCCGCCGCCTCCACGGCTGCCGGCGGAGGGCGTTCCCCGGCCGGGGCAGCCGCCGACGCCGAGGGCGACCGCGACGCCGACGGCGGCCGTGAGGCCGACGACGACCGGGAGACCGGGGATGGCCGCGCGCCCGGGGGCGGCCGTGAAGCCGGCGGTGGCAGTGAAGCCGGGGACGGCCTCGTTGGAGCGGGGGCCGGGGCCGGGGCCGGGGCCGGTGGCGGTGGTGTGCCGCGTGCCGCACGGGTGGGGGCGCGACGGCGGCTCGGGCTCGCCGGGCTCGCCGTCGTCGTCCTGGTCGGTGCCCAGCTCGGCGAGGCCGCCGCCACCTCCGCCGTGGCCACCCGGCTGCGGCTCAACCACCTGGACGACTACGCGTCCTGGGGGGACCGGCAGCGTGCGCAGGCGAAGGCCGTGGCCGGGGCCGACGGCTGGCCCGCCCACCGCACCGACCCCGGGCGGGAGCAGACCGTGGGCAACGACCCCATGGTGGTGGGCGGCCAGGGCGCCCAGTACTACAGCAGCCTCACCGCCGACGTCCTCAGCCGTACCCTCACCGCCCTCGGCGGCGGCTGGACCTCGCGCGGCCGCAACGTACAGAGCCTCGACAACGCCGTCACCGACGCGGTCTTCTCCGTGGGCGCCCGGGTGCACTCCCCGCCCGACCAGCACCAGCGGTGGAACCCCCGCGACCGCAGTCCCGTGACCGTGACCCGGCAGGACGTACCGCCCCTGGTCACTGTGCAGCCCGCCACCGCGCCCGGCGTCCGCACCGGGGTCTCCGCCTTCGGCCCGTCGCCCTACCGCAACCAGGAACTGCTGCTGGGCAGCCGCGTCTACACCGTGCCCGCGCTGACCGTGCGCACCGGCGACGGCGCGCCGCCCGCACGGGCGCCCGGAGACCGGCCGGGCAGCCTGGTCGAGGCCCCCCGCACGCAGGCCGCCGCACACCGGCCCACGATCGCCGCCCAGTGCCCGGCCCGCAGCGAGGTCTACCTCTGGGCGCCGCACTACTCGGGCACCGCCCGCCTCACCGACACCCCGGCCCAGCCGCTGACCGGCCGGTTCACCTCCGACGCCGCCAAGATCGCCGCGATGCAGCGGCTCGGCACCGCCCCGGCCTCCGGCCACGTGCGGATCGAGCTGTCGCCGACCCGGACCGGCACCGTCCCGGACGGCGCTGTCGGCTGCCTGGACACCGCGCGGCTGCGCACCGCCGTGCGGGAACTGAAGGCCACCGGCGCCGAGGAGGTGACCGTCTCCGACGGCACCGTCAAGGCCCGGCTCCCGGCCGGCAGCACGGGCACCGCCGTGCTCGCCGCCCCCCGCATCGCCGGCTGGCGGTGCGCGGCGGACGGCGCCGGGGCCGAGCCCGCCCGGACCCGCTACGGGCTGATCGCCGTCCCCCTGGACGGCTCCGCGACCAGCGTCACCTGCACCTTCCACCCGCCCGGCCTGCGGCTGGGCACGGCCGTCGGAGGGGCCTCCCTCCTGACCCTCGTCCTGCTTGGCGCCGTCACCGCCGTCCGCCGGCGGCGGAGGGCACGGCACCCCGCGCCCCACCCCGCCACCCGACCGCGCGAGCACCTCACCAGCGCCCTCTGACCGCGCCCCGGAGACCACCATGCTCATATCGATCGTCGCCCCCTGCTACAACGAGGAAGACGTCGTCGAACGCTTCCACGCCGCCGTGCAGAAGGTCGCCGACGACCTGCTGCCGCTCGGCCACGACATGGAGTTCGTCTACGTCGACGACGGCAGCCGCGACCGGACACTCCCCCTCCTGGAACAGCTCGCCGAACGCGACCCGCGCGTCCGCTACGTCTCCTTCAGCCGCAACTTCGGCAAGGAGGCCGCCCTCCTCGCCGGCCTGCGCCACGCCTCCGGCGACTCGGTGGTGGTCATGGACGCCGACCTCCAGCACCCGCCGGAGCTGATCCCCCGCATGGTCGAGCTGCGCGGCCAGGGCCACGACCAGGTCCTCGCCCGGCGCAGCCGCAGCGGCGACCGCCTCACCCGCACCCTCACCGCCCGCCTGTACTACCGGCTGGTCAACCGGCTCGTCGACGTCGAACTCGTCGACGGCGTCGGCGACTTCCGGCTGATGTCGCGGCGCGTGGTGGACGCGGTGCTGGCCCTGACCGAGTACAACCGCTTCTCCAAGGGCCTGTTCGCGTGGGTGGGGTTCCCCAGCACCACCTTCGAGTACGAGAACGCCGTACGCGAGCACGGCCGCAGCTCCTGGACCCTGAAGTCCCTGCTCAACTACGGCCTCGACGGGCTGCTGTCGTTCAACAACCGGCCGCTGCGCGCCGCCCTCCACCTCGGCATGACCCTGCTGACCTGCGCCGGGCTCTACACGGCGTGGATCGTGGGCGCCGCCCTCGTCAACGGCGTGGAGACACCCGGGTACGTCACCATCATCACCGTCGTCACCGCGCTCGCGGGCGTGCAGATGGTGATGCTGGGCGTCGTCGGGGAGTACACGGGCCGGATCTACTACGAGGTCAAGGGGCGCCCGCACTTCCTGGTGAAGGCGACCAACGTGGAGCGGACGAAGGGCCTCGTCCGCTGATGCCCACCGCCCCGGCCCGCCCGGCCACGACCCGCCCGACGGCGAGGCAGATCACGGTCTTCGCCCTGGTCGGCGTCGTCAACACCGGCACGTACTACGGCCTCTACCTGCTGTTCCTGCTGAGCCTGCCGTATCTCCTCGCGCACGTTCTCGCGTTCCTGCTCAGCATGGTCGGGTCCTTCTTCCTGAACGCGCGCTTCACCTACCGGACCCCGCCGACCTGGCGGAAGTTCCTGCTGTTCCCGCTGACGAACGCCGCCAACTTCGCGATCACCACGGCCGGCGTCTACCTGATCGTCGACGTGCTGCGGGCGGGCAGCCGGTTCGCTCCGCTGCTCGCCTCCGCGGCGGCGATCCCGGTGACCTTCGTGGTCTCCCGCTGGATCATGCTGCCGCGGGCGGGGGACCAGTCCGCCCCCGGGAGACGGCGGGGCGGGGGCCCGCCCGGCCGCTCCCCGGCGGACACCGGGGACCACCTCACCGTCTGATCGAGCGCCGGATGGCCCGCGCGCGCCGCACCACCCTGCGTGCCGCGGCGTTGCGCGGCAGGAAGGCCAGCCGCTCGGGCACCCCGCCGGGCAGGCCCAGCGAGGTCAGCCGGCGCTTCTTGAAGTACCGGCGGGTGCGGGCGTCGAGGTTGCTCCGCAGGTACTCCTCGGCCGCCGGGCGCAGCTCCGGCAGGATCCTGGGCTGCATCGCGAACCCGACGGCCCGCACCAGCGCGTTGAGGGCCCCGGTGTCCAGGCCCTGCCGCCGCTCGGCGACGGCGTCCCGGTCGGACGGTCCGGGCAGCAGCGCGTCCACGACGGTGACCGGGACGCGGTTGCTGTTCTCGTACGGCGTCAGCCGGTCCAGCAGGATCTCCGTGCCGACCCGGGCGACCGGCAGCCCGTACAGCGCGGACGCGGTCAGCAGGGCCGTGGAGAAGCAGCCGACGACCAGCGCCGGGCGCATCCGCAGGTACAGCACCTCCGCCAGGACCGGCGTGTCCAGCACGGTGAGTTCGACGCCGAGCCGCTCCGCCTCCTGCTCCAGGGTGCGGGCGAAACGGGCCGGGGCCGAGGGGTGCGGCTTGAACACCACCCGGGAGTGACCGAGCCCGACGGCGCCCGTCAGCATCCGCACGTGCAGGTCCTCCTCCTCCTCGGGGGAGAGGATGCCCAGCGCCGACAGGTACTGGCCGAGCAGCAGCGCCGGCTCCTCGACCCCGGGGAGCGCGGCGTCGGTGTCCGCCAGTTCGGCCAGCACCTTCGTGAACGCCGGGGTCGGCACGAGCTGCGCCGGGACGTCGAACTCGGTCAGCAGCAGGGGCGTCAGGCCCGGGACCAGGTCGAGGTGGAGCAGGCGTTCCACCCGGGTGCCGACCAGCGGGTCGAGCTTGTTGCGGGTGGGGCCGTAACTCATCAGCCCGTCGGCGTACACCGTCAGCGGCGCGTCGGTGAAGATCTGCGCCACGCCGAGCGCGGGGTGCACCTGGATCGACTCGACGGCCAGGGCGACGTCGTCCTCGCCCAGGTCCCACAGCAGCCGCAGGTGCCGCTCCCACAGGGGCGCGTCCTCCACCCGCGGCGACCAGCCGCCGGGATGGAAGGGGAAGATCGCCTCGTTCCAGGACACCACGTCGTCGAAGCGCGACCGCAGCCGCTCGAACCCGGGCATCCCGTCGAGGGACGGCGTCGTCTCGGGCGTCGCCGCGTTGTTGGAGACCAGCAGGATCCGCCGGTCGGCCGGGGCGAAGCAGCCCGCGTCCAGGGCGGCGGCGAGCGTGGCCGTGCCGTAGAGCGTCGACGCCAGGAAGATCTGCGTGCTCACGCCGCCACCTCCGCACCCTGCACCCCGCGGCGGCGCAGCCGGCGCAGCAGCGTGGCCCGCTCGGTGTCCATCGAGGCGAGCACCTCGTCGAGTGCGTCCTGCGGCATCCGGCGCAGGGCGGCGGCGCTCATCGCCTTCAGTTTGCGGGCCACGGCAGGCTCGAACCTTTCGACGGAACCGAGATGGTGGGAGATGATCGCGCAGTACGTGCGCACGGCCTTCGGCAGCAGCCGCGCGGCGTCGGCGTCGGCGGCCGCCCCCGCGACGACCTCGTCGAAGGCGCGGATGAAGTCGAGCTGGCGGACGTCGCCGATCTGGGTGAGCGAGGACGCCACCCCGCGCCGGTAGAAGACGCCGAGCAGCCCCGTGACCGCGAACGACTCCGCCTCCCGGTGCAGCTTCCAGATCCAGGGCCGGTCCTCGGCCGTGCGCAGGCCGTCGGTGAAGTGCAGCAGCCCCCGCTCCACCAGCCGGCGGTGGTAGACCCCGGCCCACGCGTAGGCGTAGTCGACCGAGGTGGACCGGTGGGCGGGCAGGATCGCGTCGCGCGGGCGCAGTACGACGCCCCGGCGGCCGTGCGGCACCCGGTGCACGACCCGGGCCCGCGCCGTGCACTGGACGTGGTCGGTGCGCACGAAGTCGCAGCCCAGCCCCTCGATCGCGGCGACCAGCCGCGCGTAGTGGCCGGGGGCCAGCCAGTCGTCGCCGTCCAGGAACGTCAGGTACTCGCCGCGCGCCCGGTCGATGCCGGTGTTGCGGGCGGTGGCCAGGCCGCCGTTCTTCTCGTGTCGGACCAGCACCGCCCCCGGCAGCTCGGTCTCGGCCCGCGCGAGCAGGTCCGCGGTCCCGTCGGACGAGCAGTCGTCGACGAGAATGAATTCGAAGTCGTCCCGCGCGTTGGCGCGCAGACTCCGCAGGGTGTCGGGTGCGTATTGCCGCACGTTGTAGAACGGCACGATGACGGAGAGCTTTGGCACGGGAATGACGTTAGGTGCCGGTCCGGCACCGGGCTTTACCTCAACCTTGACACGCGGTGAACGAGGCGTGGCGAAGCGGTGAAGCGCGCGCTGTCCGGGACGCGGGACGGCTCGATTTCCCCTTCGGCGATGTGCTGTTCACCATCTGTTGGATTCCGGTTGGGCGGTTCCTAGAAAAGCCTTTTTAACGTCTACGGCGTGCCAGCAAGTGCAAAGAATTCCCTGCGGGTCGCCGTTCTGGCGGACTCCGACACCCGGTGGAAATGGGGCGCGCTCACCGCGAGCCGCCTCGGCCCCGGGGACACGGAGATCCACCTCGACGGCTACCTCCTGCGCGGCCGCGCCACCCCCACCGCCCGCCAGCTCCGGGAGGTCGGGGTCGACGCGGACTCGCTCCGCGAGGTGACCGCCGGCGAGTTCCTGCGCGCCATGGCGGGCGCCGGGGACGGGAAGCCGTACGACGTCCTGGTCCTCGCCCTGGTCGGCGGGGGCGTCCAGGCGATGCTGCACGGGCTCGGCCGCCTCTGGCGCGACCGCGCCGAGCGGCCCGTGGTCGTCACCGGCTACGTCGGCGTCGTCTACGAGAAGCTCGCCGACGGCCTGCTGCTGCGCCACGGCGCCGACCTCGTCCTCGCCAACTCCCGCCAGGACGCGGAGCGCTTCCGCGCGGTGTACGAAGGGGTCGGTGCCGACGCCTCGGCGGTGACGGAGGTCGCGCTGCCGTTCCTCGGCGGAGCCGCCCACACCGGTGAGCACGACCCGTACACGGTCGTCTTCGCCGCCCAGCCCTCCGTCCCGGACCGCCGCGAGGACCGCGCCTACCTCCTCGAGAGGCTGATCCGGCACGCCCGCCTCCACCCCGGGCGGGAGGTCCTGCTCAAGCTGCGCTCCAGGCCCGGCGAGCACACCACGCACATCGAGGAACTGCCGTACCAGAAGCTGGTGCAGCGGGCCGACCCGCCGCCCAACTTCCGCCTGGTCTACGGGCACATGGGCGAGGTTCTCGACCGCACCGACCTGCTGGTCACCGTCAGCTCGACGGCGGCCCTGGAATCCCTGCACCGCCGCATCCCCACCGCCGTCCTGACCGACCTCGGGGTGCGCGAGGCGCTCGGCAACCACCACTTCGTGGGCTCCGGCTGCCTCGTCTCCTGGGACCGGCTCGACGCGGGCCACCGCCCGGAGCCCGACCCGGAGTGGGTCGCCCGGCAGGGCGTGGCGGCCGACGGCGGCTACGACACCGCCTTCGACGCGGCCCGCACGCGCATCGCCGCGCTCCTCGCCCGGCCCGGCGGACTGCCCCCGCTCGCCCCCTACTACACGCCGGCCACCGCCCCCGGCTACCTGCCCGGCATCCTCGCCCGCCACCACCTCGCCCCGGACGGCAGCCCGCTGCCCGGTGCGCCCGCCGCCGACCGCGGCCCCGGCCCGGTGCGGCAGATCGTGCGCCGCGCGGCCCGCGGCGCCTACCGGCACGGCGTCCAGCGGGTCGCCCCGGTGATCCGGCGGATGGGGGAGCTGTGACCGGCCCGAACCGTCTCCAAGGAGTACCGCCCATGTCCCCACCGGAAGCGGGCCGGAGCGCCGACGTGCGCCGCGTGCTCGCCGTGATCCCCGCGCGCGGCGGCTCCAAGGGAGTGCCCGCGAAGAACCTCGCCCCCGTCGGCGGCGTCCCCCTGGTGGTCCGCGCGGTGCGCGAATGCCGGGCCGCCCGCCACGTGACGGACGTCGTCGTCTCCACCGACGACCGGGCCATCGCCGCCGCGGCCCGCGAGGCCGGCGCCGAGGTCGTCCTGCGGCCCGCCGCCATCGCCGGGGACACGGCCACCTCCGAGGCCGCCGTCCTGCACGCCATGGACACCCACGAGGCCCTGCACGGCACCGCCGTCGACGTGGTGCTGCTGGTCCAGTGCACCAGCCCCTTCCTGGTCCGCGAGGACATCGACAGGACGGCCCGCGCGGTCGCCGAGGACGGCGCGGACACCGCCGTCACCGTCGCCCCCTTCCACGGCTTCGTCTGGCGGGACGGCGACGCCCCGGCCGACGGCGGCCACGGCGTCAACCACGACAAGGCGTACCGCCCCCGGCGCCAGGACCGCCCCCAGGACCTGCTGGAGACCGGCGCCGCCTACGCCATGGCCGCGCCCGGCTTCCGCGAGCACCGGCACCGCTTCTTCGGCCGCACCGAACTGGTCCGCACCGACCCGGCGCGCGTCCTGGAGATCGACGACCCGCACGACCTGGCCCGCGCCCGCGCCCTGGCCCCGCTCCTCGACGCGGCGCGGCCCGGCGCCCTGCCGACCGCCGACGACGTCGACGCGGTCGTCCTCGACTTCGACGGCACCCAGACCGACGACCGGGTGCTGATCGACTCCGAGGGACGGGAGTTCGTCTCCGTGCACCGCGGCGACGGGCTCGGCATCGCCGCCCTGCGCCGCAGCGGCCTCGCGATGCTGATCCTGTCCACGGAGGTGAACCCGGTCGTCGCCGCCCGCGCGCGCAAGCTCAAGCTGCCCGTGCTGCACGGCATCGACCGCAAGGACCTCGCCCTCAAGCAGTGGTGCGAGGAACAGGGCATCGCGCCCGAACGCGTCCTCTACGTCGGCAACGACGTCAACGACCTCCCGTGCTTCGCCCTCGTCGGCTGGCCCGTGGCGGTCGCCGGCGCCCACGACGCCGTACGCGGCGCGGCCCGCGCGGTCACCACCGTGCCCGGCGGCGAAGGCGCCGTACGGGAGATCGCGACCTGGCTCCTGGGCCCGTCGCTCGACGTCCCCGCAGCCTCCACCCCCACCCCCACCCCGTCCACGTAAGGAACCCCCAGTCATGAGCACCGACTCCCGCATCCGCACCTTCGGCACCCGCGAGGCCGGACCCGGCCGCCCCGTCTACATCACCGGCGAGATCGGCATCAACCACAACGGCGACCTCGAGAACGCCTTCAAGCTGATCGACGTGGCCGCCGAGGCCGGCTGCGACGCCGTCAAGTTCCAGAAGCGCACCCCGGAGATCTGCACCCCGCGCGACCAGTGGGACATCGAGCGGGACACCCCCTGGGGCCGGATGACGTACATCGACTACCGCCACCGCGTGGAGTTCGGCGAGGACGAGTACCGGCAGATCGACGACTACTGCAGGTTCAAGAACATCGACTGGTTCGCCTCCCCGTGGGACACCGAGGCCGTCGCCTTCCTGGAGAAGTTCGACGTCCCCGCCCACAAGGTCGCCTCCGCCTCCCTGACCGACGACGAGCTGCTGCGCGAACTGCGCGCGACCGGCCGCACGGTCATCCTCTCCACCGGCATGTCCACCCCGAAGCAGATCCGCCACGCGGTCGAGGTCCTCGGCAGCGACAACATCCTCATGTGCCACGCCACCTCGACCTACCCGGCGCAGGCCGAGGAGCTGAACCTGCGGGTCATCAACACCCTCCAGCAGGAGTACCCGAACGTCCCGATCGGCTACTCCGGCCACGAGACCGGCCTGCAGACCACGCTGGCCGCCGTCGCCCTCGGCGCCACCTTCGTCGAACGCCACATCACCCTCGACCGCGCCATGTGGGGCTCCGACCAGGCCGCCTCCGTCGAGCCGCAGGGCCTGACCCGTCTGGTGCGCGACATCCGCACCATCGAGGCCTCCCTCGGCGACGGCGTCAAGAAGGTCTACGACTCGGAGCTGGGCCCGATGAAGAAGCTGCGCCGCGTCACCGGCGTCGTCGCCGAGGCGGAGATCGCCGCCGCCGCGGGCGAGCCCGTCTCCGTCTGACCACCGCCCACCGAGTCACTCACGACGGGACGGTCCCCCACCGATGAGCCCCCGCGCCGGGAACGCCGGCCCCCGCACTCTCGCCTTCGTCGAGAGCCCGGTACAACTGCTGAACGTGCTGGAGTGGGCGCACACCCGCGCACCCGGCGCGGAGCTCACCCTCGTGGTCCTCTCGCCCGTCGACCCGATGACCCGCGGCCAACTGCGCCGCATGGCGGAACTGGCCCGCCAGGAGGGCCACGAGATCCGCTGGGAGGAGGCACGCGGCGGTGCCACCGCCCCCTTCCGCACGGTCGGCGGCCTGACGGCCCTGCTGCGCCGGGCGGAGCGGATCGTGCTGGGCGACCCGTTCTCCCGCTACGTGCAACTGCTCCTCACCATCACCCGCGCCCACGACCTCGTCGTCGTCGACGACGGCACGGCCACCATGGAGTTCGTCACCCAGCTCGCCCACGGCGAACGCCTGGTGCGCTGGCACCGCAAGGGCAGCCGCCCCGGCCCGCGCGACCTGCTGTTCGCCCCCGTCTCCCGCTCCGCCCGCCACCGCCTCACCCCGGCCCCGGACCGGCAGGTCTCGGTCTTCTCCTCGATGCCCATCGAGGACGTCCCCGACGGCGTCACCGTCACGGCGAACGACTTCACCTGGACCAGGGCCCGCTTCGGTCCGCCCCGCATCACCAAGGGCGCCGACATGGTCGGCACCTCCCTGGTGGAGACCGGCGTCGTCGACGCCGACCGCTACGTGGCCGCCGTACGCGGCCTGGCGCACGGACACGGGGCCGCCCGCTACTTCGCCCACCGCCGCGAGAGCGCCGAGAAGCTGCACCGGCTGGCCGTGGAGACCGGCCTGCAGATCGTCCGCCCCGACCTCCCCCTGGAGCTGATCGCCCGCCGGGGCCCGATCGGCCGCACCGTCCTCAGCTTCCCCTCCACCGTGGTCCACACCCTCCCGCTGGCCCTGGCCGGCACCGAGGTCCGCGTCGCCGTCTGCGACATCGACCCCGCCTGGCTCACCGCATCGGCCTCACCGAGGGCCGGCGGTTTCCTGAACGGCGTCACCCACTCCGCACGCGACGTGCACCGGCTGTCGGCGGTGGCGGGGGCGGGGTAGACGGGAGCGCCATCGGGTCCCCGCCGGGCCGGGTCCGGGCGGGCGCGGCGGGTCCCGCACGCGGACGGCTCCGGCGTGGCCCAGCCGTGGCGTGGTATGCGTGAGGGGAGCAAGTACACAGCAAGGACGGGACCGGGTGCCGAGGCCGAAAACGGGTGAGGATACCCACCCCCGTTGAGAGCCATGCGCCGAGCGGCCAACTTTCTTCCCCTGACGGGCTGAAATTTTGTTGATCGAGGGGCAGTTGACTACTGCGGCGTCCTACCCTTCAGAGGGTGAACGTGTTGATGTCCCCAGAGTCCGAGGCCGACACTCCCGGTGAAGCCGTGCTGCCCGGCACCGTTCCGGACGCGCTGCGTGCGGAGCTCGTGGCCTTCCGCCGCGACCTCCACATGCACCCCGAGCTGGGCAACCAGGAGTTCCGCACCACCGCCGCGATCAAGGAACGGCTGGAGCGGGCCGGTCTGAAACCGCGCGTGCTGCCCATCGGCACCGGGCTCGTCTGCGACATCGGCACCGACTCGGGACAGTGGTCCGGCGGGCCGCGCATGCTGGCCCTGCGGGCCGACATCGACGCCCTGCCCATCCCCGACAGCAAGACCGACTGCGCCTACCGCTCCCAGGTGCCCGACCGCGCCCACGCCTGCGGGCACGACGTGCACACCACCGTCGTCCTCGGCACCGGCCTGGTCCTCGCGGCCCTGCACGAACAGGGCCTGCTGCCCCGTCCCGTGCGGCTGGTCTTCCAGCCGGCCGAGGAGGTGCTGCCCGGCGGCGCCGCCGACGCCATCGAGGGCGGCGCGCTGGAGGGGGTGCGGCGCATCCTCGCCGTGCACTGCGACCCCCGCGTGGACGCCGGGAAGATCGGGCTCAGGGTCGGCCCGATCACCTCCGCCTGCGACCGCATGGAGATCGCCCTGAACGGCCCCGGCGGTCACACGGCCCGCCCGCACCTCACCACCGACCTGGTCACCGCGGCCGCCCGCGTCGCCACCGACGTGCCCGCGCTCGTCGCCCGGCGGGTGGACAGCCGCAGCGGGCTCGCGCTGACCTGGGGACGCATCGAGTCCGGTCACGCGCCGAACGTCATCCCGCAGCACGCCGAACTCGCCGGGACCGTGCGCTGCCTCGACCTCGACGCCTGGCGGCAGGCGCCCGACCTGGTCATGGGCGCCATCGACGAGATCGCCAACCTCTACCGGGCCAAGTCCGAGATCACCTACGTCCGCGGCGTCCCCCCGGTCGTCAACGAGGTCACCAGCACCGAGCTGCTCCAGGCCGCCATGGCCGCCCGGCGCGGCACCGACGCCGTCGAGAGCACCGAGCAGAGCCTCGGCGGCGAGGACTTCTCCTGGTACCTGGAGCACGTGCCCGGCGCCATGGCCCGCCTCGGCGTCCGCCCGCCCGGTGAACGCACGGTCCGCGACCTCCACCAGGGCGACTTCGACGTGGACGAGCACGCCATCACGGTCGGCGTGGAACTGTTCACCGCGGCGGCGCTCATCGACGCCGTGCAGTAGGCGGCGCGGCGGGCGGCGCGGGAGCGGATGCGGGGGTAAGTCCCCCTTCGATCCGGTCGTTAACAGGGGGGTAACCGGCCAGCGGCACGAATGGATAACGGCGCCGCACAACCCCGTTCCCAGGAGTTTCTACGCGCGTTAATGTGCGCCGAACCGAGCGCCCGCTGCGGGGCTTTGGAGAATGGGGAACTTCAGATGCGTCGGATATCGAGACTCACCCGCGTCGCGGTGGGGGTCGCCTCGCTCGCCCTCGCCGCCACGGCCTGCGGCGGCACCAGCAGCGAGGGCGGCGACGGCGGCGGTGACGACAAGGGCCTCGCCATCGCGTACGACGTCGGCGGCAAGGGCGACCAGTCCTTCAACGACGCGGCGTACGCCGGTCTGGAGAAGGCCAAGCAGGAGTTCGGCTACAAGACCGCCGACATCGAGCCCACCGACGGCGAGACCGACGCCGACAAGGAACAGCGCCTGACCTCCCTGGCCAAGCAGGGCTACAACCCCGTGATCGGCGTCGGCTTCGCCTACGGCCCGGCGATGAAGGCGGTCGCCGCCAAGTACCCGGACACCACCTTCGGCATCGTCGACTCCGTGGTCGAGGGCAAGAACGTGGCCTCCCTCGTCTTCGCCGAGAACGAGGCCTCCTACCTGGCCGGTGTCGCCGCCGCCAAGGCCACCAAGACCAAGACGGTCGGTTTCGTGGGCGGTGTGGACGTCCCGCTGATCCACAAGTTCCAGGCCGGTTACGAGCAGGGCGTCAAGGACACCGACCCGGCGCGGTCTTCGCGCTGGCCAAGTCCGTCGAGGACGACAAGCCGCTCACCGGCACCCACACCTTCGACCTGAAGTCCGACGGCGTGGGCCTGTCCGACAGCAACCCGGCGTTCGCCGGGATCGCGGGTGCCAAGGAGGCCGTGGAGAAGGCCAAGACGGGCATCGTCGACGGCTCCATCAAGGTCGCCACCGAGTAACCGCGGCCACGCCACGCAACCGGCGAAGCGGACGGGCGCCCCCGGGCACCCGTCCGCTTCGCCACATCGCGGCCCGGGGGCCCGCCGCGTCCCCGCGCACCGCCTCCGGCCCGTCCCGGCGTCACCCTCCGCCACCCTCCGTTCGCTTCCGGCAAGCCCCGCGCCCCCGTTCGTCCCGCCTTGCTCACGGGCGGATAACAAGGTGGACAGAAGGGGTTTTCAGGCAGGTCTACGCGCGTTAATCTGCGGCGGAAGCCAGCGCCGCAGCCGAACCGTCCCCGGCGCTTGTACGACAGGAGCACCAGACATGCGCCGGATTTCCCGGATCACGGTCGCAGGCGCAGCGACCGCCTCCCTGGCCCTCGCCCTCGCCGCCTGCGGTGGCACCTCGACCGACTCCGGCTCGGAGTCCAAGGGTGACAAGGGCCTCGCCATCGCGTACGACGTCGGCGGCAAGGGCGACCAGTCCTTCAACGACGCCGCGTACGCCGGTCTGGAGCAGGCCAAGAAGGAGTTCGGCTACGACACGGCCGACGTCGAGCCCACCGACGGCGAGACCGACGCCGACAAGGAGCAGCGCCTGACCTCCCTGGCCAAGCAGGGCTACAACCCGGTCGTCGGCGTCGGCTACGCGTACGCCGCCGCCATGAAGAAGGTGGCGGAGAAGTACCCGGACACCACCTTCGGCATCGTCGACGACGCCACGATCGAGGCGAAGAACGTCGCGGACCTGGTCTTCAACGAGCAGGAGGCCTCCTACCTGGCCGGTGTCGCCGCCGCCAAGAGCACCAAGACCAAGACGGTCGGTTTCGTGGGCGGTGTGGACGTCCCGCTGATCCACAAGTTCCAGGCCGGTTACGAGCAGGGCGTCAAGGACACCGACCCACTTCGGCCACCAAGGACGTCGCCAAGGCCGTGTACAGCCTCGCGAAGTCGGTCGAGGACGGCAAGCCGGAGACCGGTATCGTTCGGGGCGACCTGAAGTCCGGCGAGGTCGGTCTCTCGGACTCCAACCCGAAGTTCGCGGACGACGCCGAGCTCCAGGCAGCCATCAAGTCGGCCAAGGAGAAGATCATCAGCGGCGAGATCAAGGTCAAGGACACCCCCTGACACCCGCACCACCTCGCACCGCGTGCAACCGCGCCGGCCCAGCCGCTCGGCGGGGTACGGGGAGAGCGCCCTCCGGGGCGTGTCTCCCCGTACCCCGTCGTGTCGACGTGCCGCCGCCGCTTTGAGATGCCGTAGGGGCGCTACGCGCGTAGACGGCCCCCGTCCCCAGGAGAGTGCGCCATCAACGCGTCCAGCAGCCCTCCGGCCGGAGCGGCGGTCAACGAACCGGTGACCGCCGTCGAACTCGCCGGGATCACCAAGCGCTTCCCCGGCGTCGTGGCCAACCACGACATCCACCTCACCGTCCGCAAGGGCACCGTCCACGCCCTCGTCGGCGAGAACGGCGCCGGCAAGTCGACGCTGATGAAGATCCTCTACGGCATGCAGAAGCCGGACGAGGGCACCATCGCGATCGACGGCGAGAAGGTCTCCTTCTCCTCGCCCGCCGACGCCATCGCCCGCGGCATAGGCATGGTCCACCAGCACTTCATGCTCGCCGACAACCTCACGGTCCTCGAGAACGTGGTCCTCGGCAGCGAGAAGCTCCACGGCATCGGCTCCCGGGCCCGCCGGAAGATCAAGGAGATCTCCGAGCGGTACGGCCTCGGCGTGCGCCCCGACGTCCTGGTCGAGGAACTCGGCGTCGCCGCCCGCCAGCGCGTGGAGATCCTCAAGGTCCTCTACCGCGGCGCCCGCACGCTGATCCTGGACGAGCCCACGGCCGTCCTGGTGCCGCAGGAGGTGGACGCCCTCTTCGACAACCTGCGCGAGCTGAAGGCCGAGGGCCTCTCCGTCATCTTCATCTCCCACAAGCTGGGCGAGGTCCTCTCGGTCGCCGACGACATCACCGTCATCCGCCGCGGCACCACCGTCGGCACCGCCGTCCCCGCCGAGACCACGCCCCGTCAGCTCGCCGAGCTGATGGTGGGCAGCGAGCTGCCGACGCCTGAGACGTCGGAGTCCACGGTCACCGACCGCGCGGTCCTCACCGTCGAGTCGCTGCGGCTGGCCGCGCCGGGCGGCAAGGCCCTGCTCGACGACATCTCCTTCACCATCCACGCCGGTGAAGTCCTCGGCATCGCCGGTGTCGAGGGCAACGGGCAGACCGAACTGGTCGACGCGCTCATCGGCCTGCGCCACGCCGACTCCGGCACCATCCGCTTCCTCGACCAGGACATCACCGCGCTGCCCACCCGCAAGCGCCGCGAGCAGGGCGTCGGCTACATCCCCGAGGACCGCCACCGCCACGGACTGCTCCTGGAGGCCCCCCTCTGGGAGAACCGCATCCTCGGCCACGTCACCGAGAAGCCCAACAGCAAGGGCGTCTGGCTGGACCTGAAGAACGCCCAGCAGGACACCCGCCGCATCGTCGAGACGTACGACGTCCGCACCCCCGGCATCGACGTCACCGCCGCCTCCCTGTCCGGCGGCAACCAGCAGAAGCTGATCGTCGGCCGCGAGATGAGCCACGACCCGCGCTTCCTCATCGCCGCCCACCCCACCCGAGGTGTGGACGTCGGTGCGCAGGCCGCGATCTGGGACCACATCCGCGAGGCCCGCCGCGAGGGCCTGGCCGTGCTGCTGATCTCCGCCGACCTGGACGAGCTGATCGGCCTGTCCGACACCCTCCGCGTGATCTACGACGGCCGGCTGGTCGCGGACGCCGACCCGGCCACCATCACCCCCGAGGCCCTCGGCTCGGCGATGACCGGCGCCGCCTCCGGACACCTGGAAGACGAAGAGACCCCCGAGACCCCGGCCGACGCGGCCGGCTCCGCGAAGTCCGCGGCGCCCCCCGCGCCCTCCGCGTCCCCCGAGTCTCCGGAAGACGAGGCCCGCTGATGAAGAAGTTCGACAAGGAGCGCGTGCTCCTCGCGGTGGCCGGACCGGTCATCGCGCTCGCCGTGGCCTTCGTGCTCAGCGCGATCGTCCTGGTCGCCTCGGGCAAGAGCCCGGTCGAACCGTTCGCGCTGATGTTCGAGCAGGCGGGTTTCTCGGACATCCAGGTCCTGATCGTCAACCAGGCGTCGATGTACTACATCGCGGCCCTCGCGGTGGCCATCGGCTTCCGGATGAACCTGTTCAACATCGGCGTCGACGGCCAGTACCAGCTCGCCGCCATGACGGCCGCGATCGTCGGCGCCCACGCCGACCTGCCGGCCGCCCTCCAGGTCCCGCTGCTGCTGCTGACCGCCGTCCTCACCGGCGCGTTCTGGTCCGGCATCGCCGGCGTCCTGAAGATCACCCGCGGCGTCAGCGAAGTCGTCGCGACGATCATGCTCAACTCCATCGCCACCGCCGTCATCGGCTACCTCTGGCTGCCCGACGTCTTCGGCGTCAAGATCGGCAACAACAACACCACCGGCGAGATGCACGAGTCCGGCTGGATCCCCGGCATCGACATGGGCGCCTCCGGCGAGATCTACGGCCTGGTGATCCTCGCCGTCCTCCTCGGCATCGGCTACTGGCTCGTCCTCAACCGCACCCGCTTCGGCTTCGACCTGCGCGCCTCCGGCGCCTCCGAGTCCGCCGCCGCGGCCAGCGGTGTGGACCCCAAGCGCATGGTGCTCACCGCGATGCTCCTCTCCGGCGGCCTCGCCGGCCTCGCGGGCCTGCCCATCCTGATGGGCGACACGCACACCTACAGCCTCAACTTCCCCACCGGCATCGGCTTCCTCGGCATCGGCATCGCCCTGCTCGGCCGCAACAGCCCGGTCGGCATCGCCTTCGCCGCCCTGCTGTGGGCCTGGCTCGACAAGGCCTCGCCCGAGCTGGACTTCCACGGCTACGACAAGGAGATCGCGGTCATCATGCAGGGCCTGATCGTCCTCTCGGTCGTCGTCTCCTACGAGGCCGTCCGTGAGTGGGGCCTGCGCCGCCAGCAGCGCCGGGTCGGCGCGGAGCTGGCCGCCGGTCACGTCCTGGGCGCCACCGACAACCCGAAGAAGGAGGTGGCCGGCCGATGACCGCTCCGACCACAGCGACCGACGTCAACCAGCCCTCGCTGCAGCCCACGGCGCCGACCGGCCGCCGCGTGTCGCTGCCCGTCCTGATGCTGGTCATCGCCGGAGCCCTGGCGCTGACCTCGATCGTCCGCCTGATCACCGGCGCCAACGGCATCACCAACGTCAGCCAGATGTCCACCGCGCTCCAGCTCGCCGTGCCGATCGGCCTCGCGGGCCTGGGCGGACTGTGGGCCGAGCGCGCGGGCGTCGTCAACATCGGCCTCGAGGGCATGATGATCCTCGGCACCTGGTTCGGTGCCTGGGCCGGATTCCAGTGGGGTCCGTGGACCGGCGTCCTCGTCGGCATCGTCGGCGGCTGCCTGGGCGGCCTGCTGCACGCCATCGTGACGATCACCTTCAACGTCAACCACATCGTCTCCGGCGTGGCCATCAACATCCTCGCCCTCGGCGCCACCCGCTACCTCGCCCCGCTCGCCTTCGAGGGCCACCAGGGCGGCTCGGCCAAGCAGTCCCCGCCCGTCGACTCCCTCGGGCACTTCTCGATCCCGGGGCTGTCGGACTGGCTGGAGAGCCTCAACAACCAGCACTGGTTCTTCGTCTCGGACATCGCCGGGCTGCTCGGCGGCCTGGTCACCAACGTCTCCTGGCTGACCCTGCTCGCGGTCGCCCTGATCCCCGCCACCTGGTGGATCCTGTGGCGCACCCCGTTCGGCCTGCGGCTGCGCTCCTGCGGCGAGAACCCGGTCGCGGCCGAGTCCCTCGGCGTCAACGTCTACAAGTACAAGTACCTCGCCGTGATCATCTCCGGCGGTCTGGCCGGCCTCGGCGGCGTCTTCCTCTCCATCGTGGCCAACCCCTTCTACCTGGAGGGCCAGACCAGCGGCCGCGGCTACATCGGCCTCGCCGCGATGATCTTCGGCAACTGGATGCCGGGCGGCCTCGCCATCGGCGCCGGTCTCTTCGGCTACACCGACAGCCTCAACCTGCGCGGCGGCTCGGCCAACGTGCACGCCCTGCTGCTGCTCGGCGCGCTGCTGCTCCTCGTCGGCGCCATCTGGCTGGCGGTCCGCAAGAAGTACGTCAAGGCCGCGATCACCTTCGTCGTCGGCGCCCTCGTCTTCGCCTGGTACGCCGGCACCAACGAGGTCCCCAACCAGGTCGTCTCCGCCACGCCGTACGTCGTCACGCTCGTCGTCCTCGCCCTGTCCGCGCAACGGCTGCGGATGCCCAAGGCGGACGGCATGCAGTACCGGAAGGGACAGGGCAAATGACGGACGTCGACTGGGGGGCGCTGCGCACGGCGGCCCGGGAGGCGATGGCCCGGGCCTACGCCCCTTACTCCGGGTACGCCGTGGGCGCCGCGGCCCTGGTCGACGACGGCCGCACCGTCACCGGCTGCAACGTGGAGAACGCCAGCTACGGCATCGGCCTGTGCGCCGAGTGCGGGCTGGTCTCCCAACTGCGGCTGACCGGCGGGGGCCGGCTGACGCACTTCGTCTGCGTGGACGGCGGGGGCGAGGTACTCGTCCCGTGCGGCCGCTGCCGGCAGCTCCTGTTCGAGTTCGGCGGCCCCGAGATGCTGCTGGAGACCCCGGAGGGGGTCCTGCCCCTGTCCCGGATGCTCCCGCAGGCATTCGGCCCCGACCACCTCACCAAGTAGCAACTCTCGTTAGGACAGCCAGACATGGCCATGGACGTCATCTCCGTCATCCGCACCAAGCGGGACCGCGGCGAACTCAGCGGGGAGCAGATCGACTGGGTCATCGACGCGTACACCCGCGGCGAGGTGGCCGACGAGCAGATGTCCTCGCTCGCGATGGCGATCCTGCTCAACGGCATGAACCGCGGCGAGATCGCCCGCTGGACGGCCGCGATGATCGCCTCGGGCGAGCGCATGGACTTCTCGTCCCTGTCCCGCCCGACCGCCGACAAGCACTCCACGGGCGGCGTCGGCGACAAGATCACGCTGCCGCTGGCCCCCCTGGTGGCGGCGTGCGGCGCGGCCGTCCCGCAGCTCTCCGGCCGCGGCCTCGGCCACACCGGCGGCACGCTCGACAAGCTGGAGTCGATCCCCGGCTGGCGCGCCCTGCTCTCCAACGAGGAGATGCTGGACGTCCTGGACGGGGTGGGCGCCGTGATCTGCGCGGCCGGTGACGGCCTGGCCCCCGCCGACAAGAAGCTCTACGCCCTGCGGGACGTCACCGGCACGGTCGAGGCGATCCCGCTGATCGCCTCCTCCATCATGTCCAAGAAGATCGCCGAGGGCACCGGCTCGCTGGTCCTGGACGTGAAGGTGGGCTCCGGCGCCTTCATGAAGACGATCGAGGACGCCCGCGAGCTGGCCGCCACGATGGTCGGCCTCGGCACCGACCACGGCGTGAAGACGGTCGCGCTGCTCACCGACATGGCCACCCCCCTCGGCCGTACCGCGGGCAACGCCCTGGAGGTCCGCGAGTCGGTCGAGGTCCTGGCCGGCGGCGGCCCCGCGGACGTGGTCGAGCTGACCCTCGCCCTGGCCCGCGAGATGCTCGACGCGGCGGGCATCGAGGACGCCGACCCGGCCAAGGCGCTGGCCGACGGTTCCGCGATGGACGTCTGGCGCCGCATGATCGCGGCCCAGGGCGGCGACCCGGACGCGCCGCTGCCCACCTCGAAGGAACAGCACGTGGTGAAGGCCGGTGCCTCCGGCGTCCTGACCCGCCTCGACGCCTACGACATCGGCGTCGCCGCCTGGCGCCTGGGCGCGGGCCGCGCCCGCAAGGAGGACCCGGTGCAGGCCGCCGCGGGCGTCGAACTCCACGCCAAGCCCGGCGACACGGTCACCGAGGGCCAGCCCCTCCTCACCCTCCACACCGACACCCCGGACCGCTTCGCGTACGCGCTCGCGGCGGTGGAGGGCGCGTACGACGTCGCCCCGGCCGGCACGGACTTCACCGCCTCGCCGGTGGTGCGGGAACGTATCGCCTGACCTGGGGTTTCGTCTTTCGGGTGAACGGGATCGGTAGACCAGTGCCGGTCCCGTTCGGCATGCTGGGATCGGTGACGCACCGATGGGAGAACCCGCCGTGAGCGCACTCACCGTGAGCGAGGAGCCCGACCAGAACTGGGGCGACCTCGTCCGGTTCTGGGAGGAGATGGATTGGCCCGAGGGCAGCAAGGTGGAGATCATCGAGGGGATCATCACCGTGTCACCAGCTCCGGGACTGCCTCACAACGGCATCACCGGTCGAATTCAGCGCCGTTTGTACTCGGTGATCCCTGACCGATGGGGGATCTACCAGACCCTCGCGCTCTCGGTGCCGTCCCGCCTCGGGATGCTCATCCCGGATCTCGTGGTGACGCAGTTGCCGGACCACACGGAGTCCGACACCCACATCCCCGCCGCTCTCGCGGAACTCGTCGTCGAGGTCACCTCCAAGTCCAACGCCCGGCACGACCGCATCAGCAAGCCCGCCGCCTACGCCACCGCGGGGATCCCCCTCTACCTCCTCGTCGACCGCTGGGCACCCGGCGGCCCCACCGCGACGCTGTACGGCGAACCGAAGGGTGACGTCTACCGGGTGCTGGGCGCCGCGAAGTTCGGCGCCCCCCTCACCCTCCCCGCACCCTTCGACCTGACCATCGACACCAGCGAGTTCCCCGAGGCCTGACTCAGCCGAGGACCGTCGCCACCCCCACCAGCACCGGCACGGACACCACCGTCGACACCAGGATCGCGTCGCGGGCCAGGCGTTCGCCGACCCCGTAGGTCGACGCGTACGTGTACAGGTTCTGCGCCGCCGGCAGCGCCGACGTCACCACCACGTCGAGGAGTTGGGCGCCCCGCAGACCGAAGACACCCGACGCCAGCGCCCAGGCCACCGCCGGCTGGCCCACCGCCTTCAGGGCGACCGCGAGCAGCACCGGCCGCCGTTCCTCGCCCCGCAGCGGCATCGTGGAGCCGCACAGCCCGATGCCGAAGGCCAGCAGCACCGCCGGGACCGACATGTTGCCGATCAGGGTGATCGGGTCCATGACCGCGCCCGGAACCTCGAAGCCGCTCGCGGCCACCGCGACCCCGGCGAGCGAACCCAGCGCGATCGGATTGCGCAGCGGCGTCAGCACCCGCCGCCACAGGGGGCCCTGCGCACCCCCGCGCGACAGGTCCAGGATCGTCACCGCCACCGGCGTCACCAGCACCAGTTGGAACAGCAGCACCGGCGCCACCAGCGAGGCGTCGCCCAGGACGTACACGGCGATCGGGATGCCGAGGTTGCCGGAGTTGACGTAGCCGGAGCAGAGCGCCCCGATCGTCGTACGGCCCACGCCCCAACCGCGTACGACGCCCACCGCGACGAACGCACCGGCCACCGCCACCGTGGACAGGGCCGTCACCAGGAGCCGGGCGGAGAAGACCACCGACAGGTCGGCCGTCGCGAGGGTCGTGAACAGCAGGGCCGGTGACGCCACGTGGAAGGCGAGCTTGGTCAGCACCTCCCGGCCCTGGGGACCGAGGTGGCCGCGCAGACCGAGCAGATAGCCCACCCCGATCACCACCGCGATGACCGCGAACCCGGTCAGCACCCCCTGCACGGCACCTCCTCGCGGACGGCGAGGCGGGTACCGGGCGGCGCGGCGGGGACGGGAGAGGGTATGTGGGGCATACAGCGAACCCTCTGGTGCAGGGCACGCCCAGGTCAATGTGATCCCCGACGGCCTCGGCACCGATGACTTCCCGGCCCGTGCCGGGTCTACCGCACGTGGACGCCGTGACACCCGCCGTACTCGTGCTGCCGGGGCCCGTCTCCCGAGGGGAGACGCCCCGGTTCTGCGACGAGGTGCGCGCGCTGCTGGAAACCACCCGGGCCGGGGTGGTCGTCTGCGACGTCGGCGGCCTCGGACCGCCGGGGCTCGCCGTCGTCGACCTGCTGGCCCGCCTGGAGCTGACCGCCCGGCGGGCCGGGGGCCGGATCCGGCTGCGCGACCCCGATCCGGCCCTGCACGCCCTACTGGACCTCGTCGGCCTCCGCTTCGAGACGGAGCGGCAGGCCGAACAGCGGGAACCACCGCTTGGTGTCGAGGAAGCAGTGGAACCCGGTGATGCGGCCGTCTGAGATCTCCAGCACCTGGACCGCCCACGGCGCGAAGCCGCCCGCCTCCGGGTCGGGCTTGTAGTGCGCGAAGGCCGGCAGCCCGTTGGCCTCCACCCGCACCAGGCGGGAGCCCGCGCACGCGGCGCCGAGCGTGGTCATGAAGCCGGTGATGTCCGCCGGACCGGCCAGCCACAGGTCGAACGGCGGCATCGTCATGACCGCGTCCTCGTGCAGCAGCGCCGTCAGCGCCGTCATGTCGTACCCCTCGAAGGCCGCGACATAGCGCTCCAGGAGCTTCTGCTGCTCCTCGTCCAGCGGGTCCGACACCGCCGCGTCGGCTCCCCGGTCCGCCCGCTCGGCGAGGGTGGCGCGGGCGCGCTGCAGGGCGCTGTTGACGGAGGCGACCGACGTGCCGAGCAGCTCGGCCACTTCGCTCGCCCGCCACGCGAGCACCTCGCGCAGGATCAGCACCGCCCGCTGCTTGGGCGGCAACTGCTGCAGGGCCGCCATGAAGGCGAGCCGCACGGACTCCTTGGCGACCGCGGCCTCGGCCGGGTCCGAGGTCTGCGGCAGCACGCGCGCGTCCGGCATCGGCTCCAGCCAGGTGTGGTCCGGGCGGGGGGACAGGGCGGCCTGGGCGAGCGGTGTCGACTCCGTCAGGTCCATCGGGCGCGCCCGCTTGTTGCCCGCGCTCAGCATGTCCAGGCAGACGTTGGTCGCGATCCGGTACAGCCACGAGCGCAGGCTGGAGCGGCCCTCGAACTTGTCGTAGCTCCGCCAGGCGCGCACCAGGGTGTCCTGCACCGCGTCCTCGGCCTCGAAGGAGGAGCCGAGCATGCGGTAGCAGTACCCCGTCAGCTCGGGCCGGTGCTTCTCCAGCGCGGAGTCCAGCTCCGTGGTCACGGTGCCGTTGGTCATCGTCCACCCACCCCTGTGGCGTCCCGTCGTGCGCGTCTTCGCGCCTCGCACTCCGGAAGCTACCGCAGGGGACTGACATTGGCCTGTGCAGTGAAGGAAGGCGCAGGTCAGGGAGGGGTGCGAAGTCTCAGCGGGAGAGGCCGAGCGCCTTCACCGGGGCCTTGCCGGTCTGCCGGCGGGCGGCCAGCGAGCCGGAGACCGTGATCACCACGACCCCCAGCACGGCGAGGGCCCCCACCGCGACCGTCCCGGCCCAGCCGGCGGAGTGGAAGGCCACCGCGCCGACCGTGCTGCCCGCGCTGGAGCCCACGTAGTAGGCGGACTGGTACAGCGCGGAGGCCTGGGCGCGCCCGTGCCGGGCGGTCCTGCCGACCGCCGAGGAGGCCACCGCGTGCCCGGCGAAGAAGCCCGCCGTGATCAGTACCAGGCCGAGCAGGACCAGGGGCAGCGAGGGCGCCAGGGACAGCAGCAGGCCCGCCGCCGTCGTGCCCGCGCCCAGGTACAGCGCCCCGCGGCGGCCGAGGCGGCCCACCAGGCGGCCCGCCGTCGACGCCGAGACCGTGCCGACCAGGTAGACCAGGAAGATCGAGCCGATGAGTCCCTGCGGGAGGGAGAAGGGCGCCTCGGTCAGGCGGTAGCCGATCACCGTGTAGACGCCGCCGAACACCGTCATGAACAGCGCGCCGATCGCGTACAGCCGGCGCAGCAGCGGGTCGGCGAGGTGGTCGCGGACGGTGCGGACCAGGACCCGCGGGCGCAGCGAGCCCGGCGTGAAGTGCTTCGGCGCCGGGAGCAGCAGCCGGAAGGCCACCGCGCACGCCACCGCGACGAGGCCGATCACCCCGACCGCGACCCGCCAGCCCCACTCCTGGGCGACCCAGCCGGTGATGACCCGGCCGCTCATCCCGCCCACGCTGTTGCCCGCCACGAACAGGCCGATCGCGGTGACCAGCGCCCGCGGCCGCACCTCCTCGGCGAGGTACGCCGTCGCCGAGGCCGGCAGCCCGGCGAGCGCCGCGCCCTGCACCGCCCGCAGCGCGACCAGCGCCGGCAGCGAGGGCGCGAAGGGCACCAGCAGCCCGACGGTCACCGCGAGGGCCAGCGAGGCCGTCATGACCGTACGCCGTCCGAACCGCTCCGACAGCGCGCTCATCGGCAGCACGAACACCGCGAGGCCCCCGGTCGCGGCGGCCACCGTCCAGCTCGCGTCGCTCGCCGTGACGCCCAGGTCGCCCGAGATCAGGGGCAGCAGGGCCTGGGTGGAGTAGAGGAGCGCGAAGGTCGCGACACCGGCGAGGAACAGCGCGAGGCTCATCCGGCGGTAGCCGGGGCCGCCCGGCGCCATGCGCGTGTCGGAGGGGGCGGGGTCGTCGGGGGCGGTGACTGCGGGCGCGGCGTCCACGCTGGTGGACGCCCCGGTATCGGCGGGAGTCATGCCCCGAAGGTACGAAGCCCCTTACTCATCCGTCCAATGCATGGAATGGGCATAATCGTTCCCATGGTGCATCAGCAAAGCTCACGGTCCCGCCTGTCACCGTCCGGTGACACGGAAGACATCGTCGCGCTGCTCGCGCCCCGCCTCGCGCACTTCGCCGGCGTGGCCCGCACCGAGCACGTCACCCGCGCCGCCCAGGAGATGAACGTCCCGCAGTCGACCCTCTCGCGCGCCCTGGTGCGCCTCGAAGAGGACCTCGGCGTCGACCTGTTCGTGCGCCGCGGCCGCACCCTCGCGCTGACCGTCGCCGGGCGCACCTTCCTCGGCTCCGTCGAACGCGCCCTCGCCGAGGTCGAGCGCGCCGCCGACGAGGTGCGCGCCGACGCCGACCCGGCCACCGGCAAGGTCGCCTTCGGCTTCCTGCACACCATGGGCGCCGAGACCGTCCCCGGCCTGCTGCACGCCTTCCGCGCCGACCATCCCCGCGTCCGCTTCAGCCTCGTGCAGAACTACGGCGAGGCCATGCTGGAGCGGCTGCGCGCGGGGGAACTGGACCTGTGCCTGACCTCCCCGGTCCCCGACGCCCCCGACCTGGTCGCCCGCCGCCTCGACGAGCAGAAGCTGCGCCTGGTCGTGCCGGCCGACCACGCGCTGGCCGGGCGCAGGCGCATCCGCCTCGCCGAGGCGGCCGACGAGACCTTCGTGACCCTGGAGCCCGGGTACGGCCTGCGCCGCATCACCGACGCCCTGTGCAAGGAGGCCGGGTTCCGGCCCAGGGTGGCCTTCGAGGGGGAGGAGGCGGAGACGCTGCGCGGCCTGGTCGCCGCCGGGCTCGGCGTCGCCCTGCTGCCGCCGCCCGCCGTGCCCCGCCCCGGCGTGGCCGAACTGACGGTCACGGCCCCGCGCGCCGCCCGCGAGATCGGCGTGGCCTGGCTGGCGGGACGCACGGACACGCCACCCGTCGCGGCGTTCAAGAGGTTCCTGCTGTCGCGGCGGGGGAACCTGCTCCCGTCCTGATCCCCCCGGCCACCGGGCACGGGGCTACCGCCGCAGCGACTTCCCGAACCCCGCCGCGAGCGGCATCCGCAGCCCCAGCGGCGGGGGAGCGGCCAGGGCGTCCTCCACCGGACGGGAGAAGGACTGCCCGAACAGCGCGCCCATCACGAAGTCCTCGGCCAGCGAGGCCACTTCGTCCCGGTACTGGCGCAGTCCGTGCCCGTCGGAGTGCACCTCGAACCGGCACACGGAACGGTTCGCCTTCTTCGCCCGGGAGGCGAGCCGGAACGACAACTCCGGGTCGCTGTGCCCGTCGTTCGTGCCGTGCACGATCAGCACCTGCCGCCCGGCGAGCTGCTTCACCGGTTCGGGTGGCGCGGCCATGTCGTCCTCCGGCAGCCAAGGGGCGATCGCCAGCACCGAGTTGACGGCCTCGTGCCCGGCCGCCCGCAGTGCCGCCCGGCCGCCCATGCCGATGCCGAGCAGGCACAGCGGCACGTCGCCGTAGCGCCGTACCGCTTCGTCCGCGGCCCATTCGGCGTCCCGGGCGAGATGCGCCGCGGCGCCGTTCCAGCCGCGGTAGCGGTAGTGCACGGCATGGGTGGCCAGTCCCTCCTCCCGCCCCGCGCGCGCCAGTCTGCGTCCCAACGCCCGTACGGACGCGGCCGCGAGCAGCGCGGAGGGCCTGCGGTCGGAGACCTCCTCGCCGCCGGGGAGCAGCAGCACCGCACCGCTCACCCCCGTCCCCACCGGACCGGGTGCCCGTCCCAGCCGGGCCCGACGGACCGGCGTCGCTTGCTGTGCCATGACAGAACATTCTCAGAAGACCGGGTGTACGGAACCCGTCCAGGCCATCACCGTTACATATCGGCCGGTCCGTGAGGCCCGGCGTCCGCTCCACGCGTCCGGCCGTTCGCCCGGTGCTCTACGCGCGTAGGAGTTAGAGTGCGGAAATGACGAGCCAGAGCACCGCGAAGACCAGTGCGAGGACGCCGACGCCGGACCACGTCCGCCGCGCGCCGAAGGTTCTGCTGCACGACCACCTCGACGGCGGGCTGCGTCCCGGCACCGTCGTCGAACTCGCCCGCGAGACCGGCTACCCGGACCTCCCGGAGAGCGACGCCGGCCGGCTCGGCACCTGGTTCCGGCAGGCCGCCGACTCCGGGTCCCTGGAGCGGTACCTGGAGACCTTCTCCCACACCGTCGGCGTCATGCAGACCCGCGACGCCCTGGTCCGGGTCGCCGCCGAGTGCGCCGAGGACCTCGCCGAGGACGGCGTGGTCTACGCCGAGGTGCGCTACGCCCCCGAGCAGCACCTGGAACGGGGGCTGACCCTGGAGGAGGTCGTCGAGGCCGTCAACGAGGGCTTCCGGGAAGGGGAGCGGCGCGCGCGGGAGAACGGCCACCGCATCCGGGTCGGCGCCCTGCTCACCGCGATGCGGCACGCCGCCCGCTCGCTGGAGATCGCGGAACTCGCCAACCGCTACCGCGACCTCGGCGTCGTCGGCTTCGACATCGCGGGCGCCGAGGCCGGCTACCCGCCCACCCGGCACCTGGACGCCTTCGAGTACCTGAAGCGGGAGAACAACCACTTCACCATCCACGCCGGCGAGGCCTTCGGGCTGCCGTCCATCTGGCAGGCACTCCAGTGGTGCGGCGCCGACCGGCTCGGGCACGGGGTGCGCATCATCGACGACATCCAGGTCCACGAGGACGGCTCGGTCGAGCTCGGCCGCCTCGCCTCCTACGTCCGGGACAAGCGGATCCCGCTGGAGCTGTGCCCCAGTTCCAACCTCCAGACCGGCGCCGCCGACTCCTACGCCGAGCACCCCATCGGGCTGCTGCGCCGGCTCCACTTCCGGGTCACCGTCAACACGGACAACCGGCTGATGTCCCACACCAGCATGAGCCGCGAATTCGAGCACCTTGTCGAGGCGTTCGGTTACACGCTCGACGACATGCAGTGGTTCTCCGTCAATGCGATGAAATCAGCGTTCATTCCTTTCGATGAACGACTGGCCATGATCAATGACGTCATCAAGCCCGGATATGCCGAGCTGAAGTCCGAATGGCTGTTCCAGCAAACCGCCTCCACCAGCGGCGATGCGGCGGGCGAGGGCTGACCGGGCGGGGACGGTAATACAGAAGCGCGGCCGGGTTTTCACAATCCGTACGCATTTCGATGTTTGCCGCCGGGGGTGGGGCATGTTTAACGTCGGGCCACCGCTCACATCCCCGTCACCCCATTACGAGGACGCATTTCCATGAAGCAGTCTGCTGCCAAGACCCTCGGTGTCGCCGCCCTCGGTGCCGCCTTCGCCGCCGCCGGTGCCGGCGCGGCCACCGCGGCCCCCGAGCTCCCGGACGCCGCGCAGACGGTGGACTCCGTCGCCCGCACCCTCCCCGCGGAGACCGTCTCCCAGGTCGCGCCCGGCGCGGGCAACGTGCTGGAGCAGGGCCGCAAGGTCTCCCACACCGGTCTGACCGTCGCGCAGCCGGTCGCCGAGCAGCTCGTCGCCGAGCAGGTCGCCGAGGGCCCGACCAAGCCGGTCGCCAAGCTGCTCGGCGGAGTGCCGCTGAAGGGCCTGCCCACCCAGGGCCTGCCGGTCAACGGCCTGCCGATCGGCGGCTGACCCGCCCCCCCCCGCACGCCCCGACGGGGCGCACCCGGACACCGGGTGCGCCCCGTCGGCGTACCAGAGGGGAGGTACGTCCTCACCAGGCCGTGCGGGCGGCCTTCTCCTCGGACGGGAGCAGGATCCACAGGGCCAGGTAGAGCAGGAACTGGGGACCGGGCAGCAGGCAGGAGACCAGGAAGATCACCCGCATCGTGCCGTTGGAGGTGCCGAAGCGCCGGGCCAGCGCGGCGCACACTCCGCCGATCATGCGGCCGTGGGTGGGGCGGGCGAGGCTGGACATCGCGGCTCCTTCGTGAGCGAGTGGGCGGGGCTGCCCTCCGGCTTCCCCTTCATCTGCCCTCCACGCTACGGAGACGAACGGCGCAAAGCGTCGCTCTACGGGGCGATACCGACCCTGGGAATCGTCGGGGTCCGACCCTGAGCCGGCTCCTCCTGGGGTACGTCCTGCCGCCCCTCCAGCCGGTACCGGCGACGGAGGCGGGCCCGGCCCGCGGGGACGACGGCGAGGTGCGCGAGAGCCGCGCCCACCGTGCTCAGCAGCACCGAGTCGATGTCGACGACCTGGCCGGGCACCCCGGTCTGCAGCAGTTCGACGCCCAGCGACAGCAGGGTGACCGCGGCCAGCGTGCGCAGCAGGGAGGCCAGCGGCGAGACGGCCGCCCGCCCGCCGGCCATCGGCAGCAGGACGCCCAGCGGCGCCAGCAGCGCCAGGCCGCCGCCGAGCGAACGCGCCGCCTCGGCCCCGCCCAGCGCCAGGTCCGCACGGATCCCGGCGAAGGGTTCGAGGTTCGGGGGCAGCACCCAGGGGACGTCCAGCGGACGCAGCGCGTACCAGGCGACGAACGCGAGATGTGCGACGAGGAGAACGCTTCCTGTCACACGGATGCGGAGCGCGACGCTGCCGCCGGGGAACCCATGACGCTGCACGCCCCCCTAGACGCGACCCGCGCGGCGCGTGGTTCCGGACCGTGCCCCGAAGGGATGAGTCCTGCGCCACACGGCCCCCGCCCGCGCCTCAGCCGGCCCGGACCTCCTCGGCCGGCGGTTCGTTGCTGCCGGGCCGGGAACGGACCTCGTCCGTGCAGGTGTAGCGGCGGACGGACCGGTCGGCGGGGCCGGCCAGGACCACGGAACCGTCGCCCTCGGCCGCGGCGGAGTCGGAGAAGGTGCACACGAGCTGCGCGAGGGCGTACGAGGTGAGGTCGTCGGGGTCGGTGCTCAGCCGCAGCGTGTCCTCCGGGTCGCCGGAGCGCGGTCCCGTCACGGTGATCCCGCGGCGCACGTCCGAGGTGTACCCGGCCTCCTTCTCCGCGGCCGACGGCTGCTTCGCCAGCTCGTTCACCAGCCCCTGGGCCACCAGTGCCCGCCGCCCCGCGTCCGACGCGCCGTCCGGCACCCGCACCGTGCGGTCCACGGCCACCAGCGAGGAGCCGCACAGCAGGAACACCCGCGCCGGCAGCCCGGCGGCCGCCCGCGTGGCCACGTCCGGCTCGGAGAGCGAACAGCGCACCCGTGAGGGCGCGGGACCGTAGTCCGTGGGCACCTCGGTGGCGCGGATGCCGCACCCGGTCAGCAGCACGGCCAGTGCCACGAGCCCGGTCGTGGCCGACAGCCGGCGTACGGTCATCAGACCTGTCCCTTCGCGTCCTTGCCCTGGTCGTCGCCGCCCGCGCGGTCCTCCCCGGCGGGCGGGGACGGGTCCTGCGGCAGCCTCAGCGTGAACACCGCGCCGCCCTCGGGGGAGTTCTCCGCGGTGATCTCACCGCCGTGGATGTGCGCGTTCTCCATGGCGATGGACAGGCCCAGCCCGCTGCCCTCGGAGCGCGGCCGGGAGGCGCTCGCCTTGTAGAAGCGGTCGAAGACGTGCGGCAGGACGTCCTCGGGGATCCCGGGCCCGTTGTCCCGCACCCGGATGACGATCTCGTCGTCGGCCCGCGTCACCGACACCCTGACCGGCGACCCGCCGTGCTTGAGGGCGTTGCCGATCAGGTTGGCGAGGATGACGTCCAGACGGCGCGGGTCGAGCCGGGCGTGGATGCCGCGCTCGGCCTCCAGCTCCACGGCGTCCAGCCAGGCCCGGGCGTCGATGCAGGCGGTGATCTGGTCGGCGACGTCGACGTCGTCCAGGACCAGGCGGGCGGTGCCCGCGTCGAAGCGGGTGACCTCCATCAGGTTCTCCACCAGGTCGTTCAGCCGCCGTGTCTCGCTCACCACCAGCCGTACGGCCGGCTCGACCATCGGGTCGAAGCTCCCGCCGCCGTCCTCGCCCGCGAACTCCAGCTCCTCCTCCAGCACCTCCGTCACCGCGGTGAGCGCCGTCAGCGGGGTGCGCAGCTCGTGGCTCATGTCGGCGACGAAGCGCCGGGAGGCCTGCTCGCGGCCCGCCATGTCCGCGACCCGCTTCTCCAGGTTCTCGGCGGCGTTGTTGAACGTGCGGGACAGGTCGGCCAGTTCGTCGGTGCCGGAGACCCGCAGCCGGGTGTCCAGCTTCCCCTCGCCCAGCCGCCGCGCCGCGACCCCGAGCCGGTGCACGGGCTTGAGCACGGTCGTCGCCAGGGCCTGCGCGAGCAGCGCGGAGCCGAGCAGGGCGAGCGCCGTGGCGATCCCCAGCGACCAGGCGAGCGAGTTCAGGTCCTTCGCCTCCGGCTCCAGCGACTTGAGCATGTAGCCGGTCGGCCCGCCGCCGATCACCCGGGTGCCGGCTATGAGGTACGGGGTGCCGTCGTCGGTGATCCGCTGCCAGTACAGGTGGTACGGGTGCTTGTTGGCCGAGGTGAGCTTCTGCTCCTTGTTCACCGCCGCGCGCAGCGACTGGGGCACGTCGGACAGCGCGAAGCCGCCGAGGCCGCCCGAACTGCCGTACACCGTCTTGCCGTCGGCGCCCCGGGCGACCAGCAGCACCGCGAACCGCTGGCTGCTGTTGGCCATCTGGCCCGCGGTGTGCTGCAACTCGTCCTGCGTGGGGTGCTCGGGCAGCGCGCCGGCCCGGCTCTGCATCTCCTGCTCGAAGTCGCCCAGCACGGCGTCCTGGGTGCGGGTGAGCACCGCCTCGCGGTTCAGCCAGTAGGCGATGCCGGACGCGGACACGGCCGCGGTGAGCGCGACCAGACCGAAGACGAGGACCAGTCGCAGGCGCAGGCTGGTGAAGCGCAGCCAGGACCAGACTCCCTTGCGAGCCGCGGCCAGGCCGCGCGAACCCCCCTGGTGTTCCTTGGTCACTGAGGCGGATCCAGCCGGTAGCCGACACCCCGCACGGTACGGATCAGGGTCGGGGACGACGGAACGTCCTCGACCTTGGCGCGCAGCCGCTGCACGCACGCGTCCACCAGCCGGGAGTCACCGAGGTAGTCGTGCTCCCACACCAGCCGCAGCAACTGCTGCCGGGACAGCGCCTGTCCGGGCCGCCGGCTCAGCTCCAGCAGCAGCCGCAGCTCGGTCGGCGTGAGCTGGAGGTCCTCGCCGTTCTTCGTCACGGTCATCGCCGAGCGGTCGATGACCAGGCTGCCGAAGCTCGCCGAGTCCGTCGACTCCCGCTCCCCGCGCCGCAGTACGGCACGGATCCGGGCGTCGAGGACCCGGCCCTGGACGGGTTTGACGACGTAGTCGTCGGCGCCCGACTCGAGACCGACGACCACGTCGATGTCGTCGTTGCGCGCGGTCAGCAGAATGATCGGCAACTGGTCGGTGCGCCGGATGCGACGGCACACCTCGAAGCCGTCGATGCCGGGCAGCATCACGTCCAGCACGATCAGGTCCGGCCGCTGCTCGCGCAGCAGTTTCAGACCGTCCTCACCACTGGCAGCGGTGGCCACCCGGTGGCCCTGGCGGGTCAGGGAGAGCTCCAGGGCCGTGCGGATGGCGTCGTCGTCCTCGATCAGCAACAGGGAAGGCACGCGCTCATTCTGGCCCATGAGGGGGTGGGTGTTCGACCTGCGGGTGCGGATGGGGTCCCACCACGGCGCCGGACTCTGTGAAGGAACGGTGGTGCGACCGTGACGGACCCCTGTGACAGCTCTGTGACAGTCGGCGGACACGGCCATGAAGTGACCCGGGCAGGCTTTTCGTCACAGGCAACCGGCAGTCCACGACGGGGGGCGCGAGATGAACACGCTGAAGGGCACCAACACCAGCGCAGTGGTCACGCGTCTGCACGACGTGCACGCACACCGGGGCCCGGAGAAGTCCGGTGCCGTGAGCGGGCGGGGGTGCGCTCGCGGCACCGGGCGTCAGCACACCGCGTACATGACGGTGGTTGACGCGAACACGGGGGAAGCGGGGAAGACGGGGAGCGCGGCGGGCCGGGGGGAGCGCCGTTCCCTGTCGGAGGCGGAGTTCACCGCGTACGTGCAGGAGCGCCGCTCCTCCCTGTACGCGACCGCCTACCATCTGACCGGCGACCGCTTCGAGGCCGAGGACCTGCTGCAGAGCGCGCTGTTCTCGACCTACCGGGCGTGGGACCGGATCACCGACAAGGCGGCGGTCGGCGGATACCTCCGCCGCACCATGACCAACCTGCACATCAGCGCCTGGCGGCGCCGCAAGCTCAACGAGTACCCGACCGAGGAACTGCCGGAGACGCCCGGCGACACGGACGCGATGCGCGGCACCGAACTGCGCACGGTCCTGTGGCAGGCGCTGGCCCGGCTCCCCGAACTCCAGCGCACCATGCTGGTCCTGCGCTACTACGAGGGCCGGACCGACCCGGAGATCGCGGACATCCTCGGCATCAGCGTCGGCACGGTGAAGTCCAGCATCTGGCGGTCGCTCCGCCGGCTGCGCGAGGACGACGTCCTCAGCTTCGGCCGTGACCGTGAGGACGCCTTCGGCGAACTGGTCGCCTGAGGGCAGGGGGCGGGGGCCCCGTGAAAAAAAATCCGGTCCGGGGTGTATCAGGGGGTGGGGACCGGACTCTTACTCACGGGGAAGCACCACGGGGGAACGACGGGGGACACGGGGGACGGGGATCACGGGGGATCCACGGGGGAGTGGAAAGGGAGCGGGACTGGAGGGCCGGGGGGTCCGTCCAGTCCCGCTTCCGTGTGTTCAGGCCGCCGTACGGCTGGTGGCGCACCGGCCCGCCGCCGCGGCGGCCAGGCGTCCCATCGCCTCGTCCCGGTCGCACACGTGGGCGCCCAGGGCCGACTGCCGGGCGACGACCGACCGCTCCTGCCGCATCAGCCGCCAGCCCCTGCGCAGCAGGAACGGCACGGACTTGCGGCCCTCGCGCAGGTCCCGCAGGAAGCGCCGGCGGAAGGTGGTCACGGGACCCCGGCTCAGGCACAGCGCGTCGGCCAGTACGCCCAGTTCGCGGCAGCGGTCCACCAGTTCCGCGGCGAAGATGCCCTCGGCGAGGAACAGCGGCGTCCGCCCGATGTCGACCGCCTCCTGGCCGGTGCGGGCGCTGAGCGAGATGTCGTAGACGGGCACGTCGGTACGGCCCGTGCGGCACAGCTCCCCGATGGCGGCGAGCGCCGCGTCCGCGTCCCACGACGCCGGGTGGTCCCAGTCGATGTCGGAACTGAGCGGCACGGTCGGCAGCGTCGGGTCGGTGCCCTCCTTGTAGAAGTCGTCGAGGCGCAGCACCGGGAGGCCGGAGTGCGCGGCGAGGAGGGACTTGCCGGAGCCGGAGGGGCCGCAGAGCAGCACGACTCGCGTCGGTATGGGCGGATGGGAGCTCACGGGACACCAGTCTGAGGCATCCGGGGGCTCTCGTACGACCCCGCGGGTGGACTTTGCAGCACGCGTCACATCCCGAGGGCGCCGCGCGGTGACCTGATGACGGTGCGCACTGTTGTCAGGGCAGTCCGTAGCAATCCACACCAAGAGGTGGCAGCAGCGATGGCCCGACACGCGTCCCCCCGCACCACGCACGCACAGCGCGCCCTGATCGCCCTCGCGACCGCCGGAACCGCCCTGGCCGCAGGGTCGGCCACGGCCTCCGCGGCGGACGGCGGCGGCGAAACGATCGCGGGCCTGGCCCACACCCGCCCCACGTCCCTGGGCAACATCGACCCGCAGGCGGGTCTGGCGGCCGTCACCGGCACCGTCGGCTACGTCACCGGCCCGGTCGCCGACCTCAAGCCCAACCCGCTGGCCGGCACCGGCGTCGACCCGCTGGACAACGGCGTCGGCACCAAGGTCGCCGACTTCCGGCCGCTGACCTCCACGGCCCTGACGGGGCCGGTCGCGCAGGCCCCGTCGGTCGGCAGCGTGCCGGTGGTGGGGCAGGTGACGGAGCTGCTGCGCTGAGGCAGCGCGTGCGCGTCGGGCCGCGGTCTCCGCGAGGGGCCGCGGCCCGGCTGTGCCGCCGTGCCGCCAGGGCACCGGCGTGCCGCGCCGGTTCGCCGCGGCCGCTCGCCCCGAGGACTCCGCGGGGAGGCCGTCTAATCTGTGTGCTTCACGAATCGGGTAAGAGGTGCAAGGGGGCCGTGTGCACGACGACGACGGATTCAGCGGGGCCGGCGGCGGTACTGGCGGTCGGCCCGAGGACCGGCGGCCGGCCGACCCCACCGTGATCGAGGGCCGCTACGAGCTGCTGGAACCCATCGGCAGCGGCGGCATGGGCGAGGTCTGGAGGGCCCACGACCGGCGGCTGCGCCGGTTCGTCGCCGTGAAGGGGCTCCTCGACCGCAGGGCCACGACGCCGGACACGCAGAAGGCGGCGATGCAGCGGGCCCGCCGTGAGGCGGAGGCACTCGCCAAGATCGAGCACCAGAACGTGGTCACGGTCCACGACCAGATCGAGACCGCCGACCAGGTCTGGATCGTGATGAAGCTGCTGGAAGGACGGTCGCTGGCCGACCTGTTGCGCCGTGACGGGGTCCTCGGCGTGCCCAGGGCCGCGGACATCGGTCTCCAGATGGCCCAGGGCCTCAGGGCGGTGCACGAGGCGTCGGTGCTGCACCGCGACGTCAAGCCGGGCAACGTCCTGGTGCGGGACGGCGGCCAGGTGGTCCTGGTGGACTTCGGCATCGCCACCTTCGAGGGCGCCGACCGGGTCACCCGGTACGGCGGAGTCATCGGCACGCCCCCCTACCTGGCGCCCGAACTCTTCGCCCCCGCGAGTCCCGGCCCCACGCCCGCCTCCGACCTGTGGGCGCTGGGCGTCACCCTCTACGAGATGGTCGAGGGACGCCTGCCCTTCGGCGGCGGCGAGGTCTGGGAGGTGCAGGCCCGCATCCAGCAGTCGCCGGACCCGGTGCTCCGCTACGCCGGTCCCCTCGGACCCGTCATCCAGGGGCTGTTGGCCACGGACCCCGCCGGCCGCCTGGACGCCGCCACGGCCGAGGCGATGCTCCGGGAGGTCCTCGCGGACCCGGGCACACCGGTCCCCACCCGGGCCGCCACCCCCGTACCTCCGCCCGAGCCCCGGCCCACGCCGGCAGCGGCCGTACCGGCACCCGCTGCCTCCGCCCCGGCCGTCCCCTCCGAGCCCGCGCCCGCGCCCGCATCCGGACCGGCCGTGGCGCCGGCGGCGTCGGACGCAGGGCGCCGCGGGCGGTTCCGTGCCTGGAAGGTGGCGGCGGCCGCGGCGTGCGTCGTGCTGCTGGCCGGCGGCGGCTGGCTCCTCTCCCAGGGCGACTCCGGGGGCAAGCAGGACGACGCCTCCGGCGAACAGGGCGGCGGACCCGCCGGGGGTGACCCGGCGAAGGCGTGGGAGCAGTGGAAGGACGCCAAGAAACGGCTGGCGATCGGCGCCAAGGAGGATCAGCCCGGACTGAGCTTCTACAACAAGGACACCGGCGTGTGGAGCGGGTTCGACATCGACATCGCCTACGCCCTCGCCGGAAGACTGGGCTACGACCGGGACCAGGTCGACTTCTACGGCGTGACCACGGCCAACCGGGCGAGCAAGCTGAAGAACGGCGAAGTGGACCTGGTCATCGCCTCGTACAGCATGACTCCCGAGCGCGAGAAGAAGGACGGCATCCGTTTCGTCGGCCCCTACTACAACGCGGGCAGCAGCCTCCTCGTGCGCAAGAACTCCGCGAAGTACGAGCTCAACGAAGCAGCCGACGTGGAGGAGAAGCAGGTCGAGGTGTGCACGGCCCGGGACTCCACGTACGCGGCCCGGTTGCAGAAGGAGGGGTACACCACCGGGAAATGGCAGCCCGACACCTACAAGGAGTGCGTGGAACGGCTGCTGGACAAGCGCTCGAGCGTGTACGCGGTCGCCTCGGACGACGTTCTCCTCGCGGGGTACGCCCAGAACGACCCGGCGCATCTGAAGCTGCTGCCCAGCGGCGCGGGCACGGAACCCTACGGGGTGGCGATGCGGAAGGGCGACCCTCTCCTGAAGAGCAAGGTGTGCTCGGGGCTCCAGGAGATCCTGGCCGGAAAGGAGTGGTCGGAGATGTACATGAAGGACCTGTCCCCGCTGACGGGACGGAAGACCGCGCCGAGAAAGCCCGAGCTGACGCCGTGCTCTGGTGAGTGAGCGGAGCCGGCGGCCTGGCGGGCCCGCGGTTCCTCCGGACGGAGAGGAACCGCGGGCCCGCGGGGGAGGCGGTCAGTAACCCCGCGGGGCAGGTGGTCAGCAACCCCGCGGGAGGCGGTCAGTAGGACGAACCCGACGCGCCCAGCGCGCCCGTCGGGTGCCAGACCGTCTTCGTCTCCAGGAACGCCGTCATGCGCTCGGTGCCCGGGGTCGCCGACCAGTCGACCTCGTCCACAGGCTGTGGACGCAGGACGCGCTTCAGGTTGTCCGCCGCCGCGGTCTCCAGCTCCTTGGCCAGCGCCTCGTCGGCGCCCGCCAGGTCGATCGCGTTGACGTCCTGGTGCGCGGCGAGCGGGGCGGCGATCTCCGCCGTACGGCCGGAGAGGACGTTGACCACGCCGCCGGGGAGGTCGGAGGTGGCCAGGACCTCGCCCAGGGAGAGGGCGGGCAGGGGCGACTTCTCCGAGGCCACCACGACCGCCGTGTTGCCCGTCGCGACGACCGGGGCGACCACCGAGACCAGGCCCAGGAAGGACGACTCCTGCGGGGCCAGGACGGCGACGACGCCGGTCGGCTCCGGGGAGGAGAGGTTGAAGAACGGGCCCGCGACCGGGTTGCCGCCGCCGACCACCTGGGCGATCTTGTCGGTCCAGCCCGCGTACCAGACCCAGCGGTCGATCGCGGCGTCCACCTGTGCCGCCGCCTTCGGCTTCGACAGGCCCTCCGCGTCGGCCACCTCCGCGACGTACTGGTCGCGCCGGCCCTCCAGCATCTCGGCGATGCGGTAGAGGACCTGGCCACGGTTGTACGCCGTCGCGCCGGACCAGCCGCCGAACGCCTTGCGCGCGGCGACCACCGCGTCCCGGGCGTCCTTGCGGGAGGAGAGCGGCGCGTTCGCCAGCCACTTGCCCTTTGCGTCGGTCACCTCGTACACCCGGCCGCTCTCGGAACGCGGGAACTTCCCGCCGACGTACAGCTTGTAGGTCTTCAGTACGGAAAGTCGTGCGTCAGACATCGAGGTACGCCTCCAGGCCGTGGCGGCCGCCCTCGCGGCCGAAGCCCGACTCCTTGTACCCGCCGAACGGCGAGGTCGGGTCGAACTTGTTGAACGTGTTGGACCAGATCACACCCGCGCGGAGCTTGTTCGCGACCGCCAGGATGCGCGAGCCCTTCTCCGTCCAGATGCCCGCCGACAGGCCGTACGGCGTGTTGTTGGCCTTGGCGACCGCCTCGTCCGGCGTGCGGAAGGTCAGCACGGACAGGACCGGGCCGAAGATCTCGTCGCGGGCGATGGTGTGTGCCTGGGTGACGTTCGTGAAGAGCGTCGGGGCGAACCAGTAGCCGTTCTCCGGGAGTTCGCAGGCCGGGGACCAGCGCTCGGCGCCCTCCGCCTCGCCCTGGTCGGCGAGGGCGGTGATCCGGGCCAGTTGCTCGGCGGAGTTGATCGCGCCGATGTCGGTGTTCTTGTCCAGCGGGTCGCCCAGGCGGAGGGTGGTGAGCCTGCGCTTGAGGGAGTCGAGGAGTTCGTCGTGGACCGACTCCTGCACCAGGAGGCGGGAGCCCGCGCAGCAGACCTGGCCCTGGTTGAAGAAGATGCCGTTGACGATGCCCTCGACGGCCTGGTCGATCGGGGCGTCGTCGAAGACGATGTTGGCGCCCTTGCCGCCCAGCTCCAGGGTGAGCTTCTTGCGGGTGCCCGCCACGGTGCGCGCGATCTGCTTCCCCACGGCCGTGGAGCCGGTGAAGGCGACCTTGTTCACGTCCGGGTGGGCGGTCAGCGCGGCTCCGGCGCGGCCGTCGCCGGTGACGATGTTGACGACGCCCTTGGGGAGCCCGGCCTGGCGGCAGATGTCCGCGAAGAACAGGGCGGAGAGGGGGGTCGTCTCGGCGGGCTTCAGGACCACCGTGTTGCCAGTGGCCAGGGCCGGGGCGATCTTCCACGCCAGCATCAGGAGCGGGAAGTTCCACGGGATGACCTGGCCCGCGACGCCCAGCGGGCGCGGGTTCGGGCCGTAGCCGGCGTGGTCGAGCTTGTCGGCCCAGCCCGCGTAGTAGAAGAAGTGCGCCGCCACCAGGGGGAGGTCCGCGTCGCGGGTCTCCCTGATCGGCTTGCCGTTGTCGAGGGTTTCCAGAACGGCCAGTTCGCGGCTGCGTTCCTGGATGATGCGGGCGATGCGGAAGAGGTACTTCGCGCGCTCCGCGCCGGGCAGCGCCGACCACTTCTCGAACGCCCTGCGGGCGGCCTGCACGGCGCGGTCGACGTCCGCCTCGCCGGCCTCGGCGACCTCGGAGAGGACCTCCTCGGTGGACGGCGAGACGGTCTTGAAGACCTTGCCGTCGGCCGCCTCGGCGAACTCGCCGTCGATGAACAGGCCGTAGGAGGGGGCGATGTCGACGACCGCGCGGGACTCGGGGGCCGGGGCGTAGTCGAAGGCGGACGCGGACGCGGGCGTGGGCGCGGGCGCGGGCGTGTGCGTGTGCGTCGACGCGGGGGTGGTTGCGGGTTCGGGTGCGGGTGCCATGGGGATCAGTCCACCGTCACGTAGTCGGGGCCGGAGTAACGGCCTGTGGCCAGCTTCTGGCGCTGCATCAGCAGGTCGTTCAGCAGCGAGGAGGCGCCGAAGCGGAACCAGTGGTTGTCCAGCCAGTCCGCGCCCGCGGTCTCGTTGACCAGGACCAGGAACTTGATCGCGTCCTTCGCGGTGCGGATGCCGCCGGCCGGCTTCACACCGACCTGGACACCGGTCTGCGCGCGGAAGTCGCGGACCGCCTCCAGCATCAGGAGGGTGTTGGCGGGCGTCGCGTTGACCGCCACCTTGCCGGTCGAGGTCTTGATGAAGTCCGCCCCGGCCAGCATGCCGAGCCAGCTCGCGCGGCGGATGTTGTCGTACGTCGACAGCTCGCCGGTCTCGAAGATCACCTTCAGGCGGGCCGACGTGCCGCAGGCCTCGCGCACGGCGACGATCTCGTCGTACACCTTCATGTAGTCGCCCGCGAGGAAGGCCCCGCGGTCGATGACCATGTCGACCTCGTCCGCGCCCGCCGTCACGGCCTCGCGCACGTCGGCCAGCTTGACGGCGAGCGAGGCCCGGCCGGCCGGGAACGCCGTGGCCACCGAGGCGACCTTCACGCCGGACCCGGCGACGGCCTTCTTCGCGGTGGGCACCATGTCGGGGTACACGCAGACGGCGGCGGTGGCGGGTGCCGTGCGGTCGGTCGGGTCGGGACGGACCGCCTTCGCGCCGAGCGCCCGGACCTTGCCCGGGGTGTCCGCGCCTTCCAGCGTCGTCAGGTCGACCATCGAGACGGCCAGGTCGAGGGCGTAGGCCTTCGCGGTGGTCTTGATGGAACGGGTGCCGAGCGAGGCGGCGCGCGCCTCCAGGCCGACCGCGTCGACGCCGGGCAGGCCGTGGAGGAAGCGGCGCAGCGTGCTGTCGGACGCGGTGAGGTCGGCGAGTCCGTGTGCGGGGCCGTTCGCGGGGCCCTGTGCGGCGGGTGCAGTGGTGGGCATGGTCACCAGGTGAGCATATCTACGCGCGTAGCGGTCTGTACAGCCCTTGGGGTGGGTTGGGGGTGGTGTGGGGTGGGGGTGCGTTGTGGTGGGTGGGGTGCTGGAGGTGCGGTGATGGTGCGGTGTCGGGGTCGGTTGGGCTTTCGGGCACAATCGGCTGCATGACGACCCCCGAGCCGCAGTCGCCCTCGCCGCAGCCGTCGGCACCCGTGTTCAAGGACCGGGTCTACCGCTCGCCCGCAGGTATCGCCGGAGGCGTGCTGGTGCTCGCCCTCGCGCTGTGGCTCGGCATCGACGCCCTGGTCGCGGGCGAGGGGAACACCCGCTGGAAGGCGCTCGCGGCGCTGGTCTTCCTCGTGCCGCTCGTCGCCGCCTACACCGTGCGGCCCGCCGTCTTCGCGAACGAGGACCGGCTGCGGGTGCGCAATCCGTTCCGCGTGATCGTGCTCCCCTGGGCGGAGGTGGCCTCCTTCCGGTCCGCCTACTCCAACGAGGTCTTCGCCGAGGGCGGCGCCAAGTACCAGCTCTGGTCCATTCCCGTCTCGCTGCGGGGGCGCAAGAAGGCCGCGCGGCAGGAGGACCGGCGGGCGGCCGGTGGTGCCGGGCGCAGGCGCGGGGGTCTGTTCGGGGGCGCGGGGCAGTTCGGGTCCGACGCCGCCGTGACGGACGGGCCCGTGCGGGCCCAGGGCGACAAGACCATGGACGAGCTGCGTGAACTGTGGGAGGCGCGGAAGGACGCGGCGAGCTCCAAGGGCGAGGTGACCGTGCGGTGGGCCTACGAGATCGTCGTGCCGGTGCTCGCCGGAGCGGTGGCGCTGGCGGTGCTGCTCGGGGTGGGGTGACGGTCCGCTTCTCCGCGTGTGCGGGTTGCGGGGTGCGGGTCGCGGGGTGCGGGTTGCGGGTTGCGGTGAGTTCGTCCGGGGGCCCTTCGCGGGCCCCCGGTGGTGTCAGATGCCGGCTGCTGTCGACAGGTCCTGCTTGAGGGCCGTCAGGAGGTCCGTCGCCTTCGTGCGGGCCGCCGGGAGGTCGGCGTGCGCGGCGACCGGGACGACCACCTCCAGGTAGCACTTCAGCTTGGGCTCCGTACCGCTCGGGCGGACGATCACCCGGGCACCCTCGAGCGTGTAGCGCAGGCCGTCCGTGGGCGGCAGCGTGTCCGTGCCCCGGGTGAGGTCCTCGGCCCTGGTCACGGGGAGGCCCGCCAGGGTCGTCGGGGGCTGTTCGCGCAGGCGGTGCATCGCGGCGGCGATGAGGGAGAGGTCCTCCACGCGGACCGAGAGCTGGTCGGTGGCGTGCAGGCCGTGCTCCACGGCGATGTCGTCCAGGAGGTCGAGGAGCGTGCGACCCTCCGTCTTGAGGACCGAGGCCAGTTCCGTGATCAGGAGGGCCGCGGTGATGCCGTCCTTGTCGCGGACGCCTTCCGGGTCGACGCAGTAGCCGAGCGCCTCCTCGTAGCCGTAGCGGATGTTCTCCACGCGGGCGATCCACTTGAAGCCGGTGAGGGTTTCGACGTGGGGGACGCCGGCCTTCGCGGCGATGCGGCCGAGGAGGGAGGACGACACGATCGACTCCGCGAACGTGCCCTGTGCTCCGCGGGTGACCAGGTGGGCGGCGAGGAGGGCGCCCACCTCGTCGCCGCGGAGCATGCGCCAGCCTGCGGCGACGGTGGGATCGGGTACGGCCACCGCCAGGCGGTCGGCGTCCGGGTCGTTGGCGATGACCAGGTCGGGGGCGGGGGTCGTGGCGCGGGCCTGCGCGAAGGCGAGGTCCATCGCGCCGGGCTCCTCCGGGTTGGGGAAGGCGACGGTGGGGAAGTCCGGGTCGGGGTCGGCCTGCTCGGTGACGAGGACCGGCCGCGGGAAGCCGGCGCGTTCGAAGGCGGCGCGGAGGGTGTCCTTGCCGACGCCGTGCATCGCGGTGTAGACGGTGCGGGCGGTGCGGGGGGAGTCCTCGGCGAGGACGGCGTCCGTGCGGGCGAGGTAGGCGTCGAGGACGTCGTCGGTCAGCGTCTGCCAGCCGGTCGCGGGGCGGGGGACGTCGTGGAGGGTGCGTACGGCGTCGATCTCCGCGGCGATCTCTGCGTCGGCCGGGGGCACGATCTGGGAGCCGTCGCCCAGGTACACCTTGTAGCCGTTGTCGCGGGGCGGGTTGTGGCTGGCGGTGACCTCCACGCCGGCGACGGCGCCGAGGTGGCGGATCGCGAAGGCGAGGACGGGGGTGGGGAGGGGGCGGGGGAGCACGGCGGCCCTCAGGCCGGCGCCGGTCATCACGGCGGCGGTGTCGCGGGCGAAGTCCTCGGACTTGTGGCGGGCGTCGTAGCCGACGACGACCAGGCCGTCGGTGTGGCCCTGCTTCTTCAGGTACGCGGCGAGGCCGGCGGCGGCGCGGATGACGACCGAGCGGTTCATGCGCAGGGGGCCGGCGCCGAGTTCGCCGCGGAGGCCCGCGGTGCCGAACTGGAGGGTGCCGGAGAAGCGGGCGGTGAGCTGGGCGTGGTCCTCGGCGTCGATGAGGCGGGCGAGTTCGGCGCGGGTGTCCGGGTCGGGGTCCTCGGCCAGCCATGCCCTGGCTCGTGCGAGGAGGTCGTCGTCGGTTGCGTCTTGCACGTCGGTCAGCCTCTCGGGGGTCGGTGTGGTGTGGGGTGCGGGGTGCGGGGTGACTGCGGCGCCTATGGGGGGTGCCTGCGGCGCCTGTGCGGGTTGGGTGGGGGTGCGCGTAGCGCGGTGCGGTGGGTTGTGGGTCGGGGTCGCGCCGGGGGGTGTCCGTCCTCGGAACGGCGCGGAATCGGTCGGCCACAGATGTGAACTCCGTTGACGCGCCAACCGCTGCGGGCGGACACCCCCCGAACGCGCGGCACCCCGCCGGCGCCGGGCTCGCAACCCCGCTCCGCGCCCGCACCGGGGCACCCCGCGACGCCGGACCAGCGCGGCGTCGCTACAGGCGGCCCAGGACCTGGGTCAGCAGCGTTCCCATGCGGGCGGCGGAGTCGCGGCCCGCCTGGAGGACCTCCTCGTGGTTGAGGGGCTCGCCCGTCATGCCCGCGGCCAGGTTGGTGACCAGGGAGATGCCCAGCACCTCCGCGCCGGCCTCGCGGGCCGCGATCGCCTCCAGGACCGTGGACATGCCCACCAGGTCGGCGCCGATGACGCGGGCCATGCGGATCTCGGCCGGGGTCTCGTAGTGCGGGCCGGGGAACTGGGCGTAGACACCCTCCTCCAGCGTGGGGTCGACCTCCTTGCACAGCGCGCGCAGGCGCGGGGAGTAGAGGTCGGTGAGGTCGACGAAGTTGGCGCCGACGATGGGGGAGGTGGCGGTGAGGTTGATGTGGTCGCTGATCAGGACCGGCTGGCCGGGGCGCATGCCCTCGCGCAGGCCGCCGCAGCCGTTGGTCAGGATGATCGTCTTGGCGCCGGCGGCGACGGCGGTGCGGACGCCGTGGGAGACGGCGGCCACGCCGTGGCCCTCGTAGTAATGGGTGCGGCCCAGGAAGACCAGCGCGCGCTTGTCGCCGATGGAGTACGAGCGGATCTTGCCGCCGTGCCCCTCCACCGCCGGCTTGGGGAAGCCCGGCAGGTCGGTGACCTGGAGATCGGCCTCGGGGGCGCCCAGGGCGTCCACGGCCGGTGCCCAGCCGGAGCCCATCACGAGGGCGACGTCGTGGGTCTCGGCGCCGGTGAGTTCACGCAGGCGGGCCGCGGCGGCGTCGGCGGCGGCGTAGGGGTCGCCCTGGATGTCGTCCGGAAGAAGAGATGCGTTCACGCCGATGAGGGTAGCCGGTTTGCGGCTACGCGCGTAGATGTCGGAGGTCACGGGATGGTGGTTTTTGGGTTGGAGGTTTCGCCAGGCGGTGCCCTCAGCAGGGGCGCTTGCGCAGTTCCATGACGTAGTCGTGGGGGGCGCCCGCCGATTCGGCGGCGTCCGCGATCTCGCCCAGGTAGCGGGCCGAGGGCAGGCCGCCCTCGTAGGCGTTCAGGACGTAGGTCCAGGCACCCTCCTCGCCGTCGAGGGTGTGGGCGCGGACGCGGGTGCGGCGGTAGATGTCCAGGCCGACGCCCTCCCAGCGGTCGAGGGAGTCCTCGTCCATGGGCGCGATGTCGTAGAGGGAGACGAAGACCTGGGAGATCGGGTCCTCGACGAGGGTCGCCAGGGCGCCCTCCCAGCCCATGTGCTCGCCCCCGAAGGTCAGCCGCCACCCGTTCAGCCAGCCGGTGGCGCGCAGCGGCGAGTGGGGGGCGCGGCGGGTCATCAGCCGCGCGTCGAGGTTGCCGGCGTAGGCGGCGTAGAGCGACATGAGGGGAAGGGTACGTGGCGCCGTGGGCGCAGGGGTGGCCCCGGGCGGCCGGTCGTTGAAGGGTGCGGGACAATGGAGTACGTGACTCGGATCGTGATCATTGGCGGCGGACCCGGCGGATACGAAGCGGCGCTGGTGGCCGCTCAGCTCGGCGCGGAGGTGACCGTCGTCGACTGCGACGGTCTGGGCGGGGCGTCGGTGCTGACCGACTGCGTGCCGTCCAAGACCCTCATCGCCACGGCTGAGGTGATGACCACCTTCGACTCCTCCTACGAGGAGCTGGGGATCATCGTCGCCGACGACACCCCGCCCATGGAGCAGGCCGCCCGGGTGGTGGGCGTCGATCTGGGCAAGGTCAACCGGCGGGTGAAGCGGCTCGCGCTGGCGCAGTCGCACGACATCACCGCCTCCGTGACCCGGGCAGGTGCGCGGGTCGTGCGCGGGCGCGGGCGGCTGGAGGGCATGCAGGCGCTCGACGGGTCCCGCAAGGTCGTGGTGCGGGCCGCCGACGGGAGCGAGGAGACCCTCACGGCGGACGCGGTGCTCATCGCCACCGGCGGGCACCCGCGGGAGCTGCCGGACGCGCGGCCCGACGGGGAGCGCATCCTGAACTGGACCCAGGTGTACGACCTGGACGAGCTGCCCGAAGAGCTGATCGTCGTCGGGTCCGGTGTGACCGGTGCCGAGTTCGCCGGGGCCTACCAGGCGCTCGGGTCGCGGGTCACCCTCGTGTCGTCGCGCGACCGGGTGCTGCCGGGTGAGGACCCGGACGCCGCGGCCGTGCTGGAGGACGTGTTCCGGCGGCGCGGGATGAACGTGATGTCGCGGTCCCGGGCCCAGTCCGCCAAGCGGGTGGGGGACCGGGTGGAGGTGACGCTGTCCGACGGGCGGGTCATCACCGGGTCGCACTGCCTGATGGCCGTCGGTGCCATTCCCAACACGGAGGGGATGGGGCTGGAGGAGGCGGGCGTCGTGCTCAAGGACTCCGGGCACATCAAGACCGACAAGGTCTCGCGGACCTCCGCCCCCGGCGTGTACGCCGCCGGTGACGTCACCGGCGTCTTCGCGCTCGCCTCCGTGGCGGCGATGCAGGGGCGGATCGCCATGTACCACTTCCTCGGGGACGCGGTCACCCCGCTGAACCTCAAGACCGTCTCGGCCAACGTCTTCACCGACCCCGAGATCGCCACCGTCGGCTACTCGCAGGCCGACGTGGACGCGGGCAGGATCGACGCCCGCGTGGTGAAGCTGCCGCTGCTGCGCAATCCGCGCGCCAAGATGCAGGGCATCCGGGACGGCTTCGTCAAGATCTTCTGCCGGCCCGGTACCGAGATCGTGGTCGGTGGTGTGGTGGTGGCGCCGCGCGCCTCCGAGCTCATCCATCCGATCTCGATCGCCGTCGACAACAACCTGACGGTCGAGCAGATCGCCAACGCCTTCACCGTCTACCCCTCGCTGTCCGGGTCGATCGCCGAGGTGGCGCGGCAGTTGCACACCCGCAAGGCCGGCGGGGAGGGCTGACCCGGCGGCCTTGCGGCCGGTTATGGCTCCCGCCGGTCACGGGGAGTCGCGGCCCTTGCGGGTGGCATAGGCGGGCGGGGTAGGCGCGTATACCACTTCCCGCGGTGGCATGCGAACAACTTCTGTTATTCGGCGCATACTGCTGAAAGCAGACGGTCGTTGGGGTTACTGTCAGTTTCGTGTTCGCTGCAGAACGTCGCCAATTGATCCTCGAAATGGTGCGAGCGAACGGGGCCGTGTCGCTCCGTGAGCTCGCCCGCGTCGTCCAGACCTCCGAAGTGACCGTACGGCGGGACGTGCGCGCACTGGAGGCAGAAGGACTCCTCGACCGCCGGCACGGCGGTGCGGTACTGCCGGGCGGGTTCACGCGAGAGTCCGGCTTTCCGCAGAAGTCCCATCTCGCGACCGCCGAGAAGACGGCCATCGCCGATCTCGCCGCGAGCTTCGTCGAAGAGGGCGAAGCCATCGTGGTGGGGGCGGGTACGACGACGCAGGAGCTGGCCCGCCGGCTCGCGCGGGTGCCCGGGCTGACGGTCGTCACCAACTCACTGCTGGTGGCCCAGGCCCTCGCCCATGCCAACCGGGTGGAGGTCGTCATGACCGGTGGCACGCTCAGGGGGTCGAACTACGCCCTGGTGGGGTCGGGTGCCGAGCAGTCGCTGCAAGGGCTGCGGGTCTCCAAGGCATTCCTGTCCGGGAGCGGGCTCACCGCCGAGCGGGGGCTGTCCACCTCCAACATGCTGTCGGCCTCCGTCGACCGGGCGCTGGTCCAGGCCGCGGCCGAGGTCGTCGTCCTCGCCGACCACTCCAAGCTGGGCACGGACACCATGTTCCAGACCGTGCCGACCGACGTCATCACCCGTCTGGTCACCGACGAGTCGCCGGGCCACGACGACCGCGCCGCCACCGAGCTCCAGGCCCTGGCCGACCAGGGCGTGCAGATCGCGGTGGCCGGGGCGTCGGGGGGTGGTGCGGGGAGCGGCAGCGGGGCGTCGGGGGCCTCGGGGGGTGATGCCGTGGCCCGTCAGCAGCGCCGGGACGTGCCGCTTCCGGGGCCGCGCCGACAGGTTCCGGGTGCGGGCGCGGGGCTGCGGCCGGCCGCCGCGCTGGGTGAGCAGAACGGCGGGGTGGAGCGGGCGCGCGTCGCCGACCTGCGCCGCCGGTAGCCGGGCGGGGGCTCCGTCCGCCGGGCAGTGACAGGGGCGTCCGGCGGACCGGACCGGTCCGCCGGACGCCCCTGTCGTGTGCCGCTCAGTCCTTGATCTCGCAGATCGCGGCGCCGGAGGTGACGGAGGCGCCGATCTCCGCGCCCAGGCCCTTGACGGTGCCGGACTTGTGGGCGTTGATCGGCTGTTCCATCTTCATCGCCTCAAGCACGACGACCAGGTCGCCCTCCTGGACCTCCTGGCCCTCCTCGACGGCGACCTTGACGATGGTGCCCTGCATCGGCGAGGCGAGGGTGTCGCCGGAGACCGCGGGGCCGGACTTCTTCGCCGCGCGGCGCTTGGGGCGGGCGCCGGCCGCCAGGCCGGTGCGGGCCAGCGACATGCCGAGCGAGGACGGGAGGGAGACCTCCAGGCGCTTGCCGCCGACCTCGACGACGACGGTCTCGCGGCCGCTCTCCTCGTCCGCCTCGGTGTCGGCGGGCGCGGTGAAGGGCTTGATCTCGTTGACGAACTCGGTCTCGATCCAGCGGGTGTGGACCGTGAAGGGGTCCGCGGAGCCGGTGAGCTCGGGGGCGAAAGCGGGGTCGCGGACGACCGTGCGGTGGAAGGGGATGGCCGTGGCCATGCCCTCGACGGTGAACTCGTCCAGGGCGCGGGCGGCGCGCTCCAGCGCTTCCTTGCGGGTGCGGCCGGTGACGATCAGCTTCGCCAGCAGGGAGTCCCACGCCGGGCCGATCACCGACCCGGACTCGACGCCCGCGTCCAGGCGGACGCCCGGGCCGGTCGGCGGGTCGAAGCGGGTGACGGCGCCGGGGGCGGGGAGGAAGCCCCGTCCGGGGTCCTCGCCGTTGATGCGGAACTCGAAGGAGTGGCCGCGCAGGACGGGGTCGTCGTAGCCCAGTTCCTCGCCGTCGGCGATGCGGAACATCTCGCGGACCAGGTCGATGCCGGCGACCTCCTCGGTGACCGGGTGCTCGACCTGCAGGCGGGTGTTGACCTCCAGGAAGGAGATCGTGCCGTCCATGCCGACGAGGAACTCCACCGTGCCGGCGCCGACGTAGCCGGCCTCCTTCAGGATCGCCTTGGAGGCCGAGTAGAGCTGCTCCGTCTGGGCGTCGGAGAGGAAGGGGGCGGGAGCCTCCTCGACCAGCTTCTGGTGGCGGCGCTGCAGGGAGCAGTCGCGGGTGGAGACGACGACCACGTTGCCGTGGGTGTCGGCCAGGCACTGGGTCTCCACGTGGCGGGGCTTGTCGAGGTAGCGCTCGACGAAGCACTCGCCGCGGCCGAAGGCGGCCACGGCCTCGCGGACCGCGGAGTCGTACAGCTCGGGGACCTCGTCCAGGGTGCGGGCGACCTTCAGGCCGCGTCCGCCGCCGCCGAAGGCGGCCTTGATCGCGATCGGCAGGCCGTGCTCCTTGGCGAAGGCCACGACCTCGTCCGCGCCGGACACCGGGTCCGGGGTGCCCGCGACCAGGGGCGCGCCGGCGCGCTGGGCGATGTGCCGGGCGGCGACCTTGTCGCCCAGGTCGCGGATGGCGTGCGGGGGCGGGCCGATCCAGATCAGACCGGCGTCCAGGACCGCCTGCGCGAACTCCGCGTTCTCGGAGAGGAATCCGTAGCCGGGGTGGATGGCGTCCGCGCCCGACTCGCGCGCGGCTTTCAGGACCTTCTCGATGTCCAGATAGCTGGTCGCGGGGGTGTCACCACCCAGGGCGAACGCCTCATCAGCGGCGCGGACATGCAATGCGTCCCGGTCCGGGTCCGCGTAGACGGCCACGCTCGCGATCCCGGCGTCCCGGCAGGCCCGGGCCACGCGGACAGCGATTTCGCCACGGTTGGCGATGAGCACCTTGCGCACGATTGAGGCTCCCTCCTTGAAACAAGCCGAGTTTAGGGACTGCCGACACGACACTTCGACCCGTCCCCAATGGTGAGCTTGCCCACACGGAGCGTGATTCGAGGCCGGCTCGACCCGCGAGAACCCTTGGTAGCACCGCCCTGCGCAGGTCTCCTGGGCAAACCCTAGTCCTCCCGTGTGGCCAAGGTCTCTGTAAGGGCGTGCCGCGGGCCACTGGGTTTCTTTGTGGAGTCCCTACTAATGGCCCAATGATTCTTTGCTCTCGACTGAACCCTTGTGGCGAGGTTTACCCGTTAGTAGCGTTCGGGGCGTCTCGAACGTACTTGGGGTAACGGCTGTCCTGTGCGGCAGTGGTCGAAAGTGGGTGGGGACCGGTGTCAGTGCGCAGGCCGGTGGCGTGGACCGTGGCGGTCGTGTTCCTGGTGGAGGCGGTCGGCGTCGCGGCGCTGAACTGGTTCCTGGGGGTGGTCGTCGACCGGCAGGAGATGTCGCTGGCCGGGCTCGACCCGGACACGATGTCCGTCTCCTCGAAGATCGGCGGGGTCGTCTTCGGGCTGTACTTCGCGCTGTGCGGCCTGGTCGCGCTGCTCGTGGCGGTGCGCGACCGCGCGCCCGCGGGGCTCGGCCGGATCCTGCTGATCAGCGCCGCCGTGGTGCACGGCCTGCTCGGCGCCTTCGCCTGGGGGCTGGTCGGACCCGGCGCCTTCATTTTCATGATCGTCGTACTGGGGCTCGTCGTGCTGCTGCTGATGACGTACGACGTCCGGGAGGAGCCCGCCGCCGGCCGGCGGCCCGAGGACGGCAAGGGCGACGACGGCTCCCCGGTCAGTCCTCCGCCGGCGCCCACAACTCCGTGATGCCGGTGCCCAGCTCGGCCAGGAGCCGCCGCAGCAGGGGCAGGCTGAGGCCGATGACGTTGCCGTGGTCGCCCTCGATGCCGTCGATGAACGGCGCCGAGCGGCCGTCCAGGGTGAACGCCCCCGCGACGTAGAGGGGCTCCCCGGAGGCCACGTAGGCGGCGATCTCGTCGTCGGTCGGCTCGCCGAAGCGGACGACGGTGGACGCGGTCGCCGAGACGTGGCGGCCGGAGGCGGTGTCCCAGACGCAGTGGCCGGTCTGCAGCGTGCCCGCCCGGCCGCGCATCGCCTTCCAGCGCGCGGTGGCCTCCTCGGCGTCGGCCGGCTTGCCGAGTGCCCGGCCGTCCAGGTCGAGCACCGAGTCGCAGCCGATCACCAGGGCGCCGTGCACCTCGGGCCTGGCGGCCACCACGGACGCCTTGGCCTCGGCCAGGGCGAGGGCCAGCTCGGCGGGGGTGGGCGCGGTGACGGCCTCCTCGTCGACGCCGCTCACCAGCACCTCGGGGGCGAGACCGGCCTGGCGCAACAGGCCGAGCCGGGCCGGGGACTGGGAGGCGAGGACGAGCCGGCGGCGGGGCTGAGCAGTCATGGGGTCAGATTAGCCACCCGGGCGGGCCGGGCTCACTCCAGGCCGATCACGATCATCGCGAGGACCATGGCCAGCGCCAGGAAGAAGCTCAGCCGCCGCAGCATGTCCTGCATGTCGCGCAGTTCCTCGGGCGGCTCGTCGTCGGGGTCGGACCAGAGCATGCCACCAGCGTGGGGCCCGGCCGGGGGGCGGGGCTTGAGTACGGGTACCTAAATCGGGGCGCGGGGTTGTGGTTCCGTGCACACCTAAATCGGGGCGCGGGGTTGTGGTTCCGTGCGCTCACGCGGCGGGGCCGCACGTCGGCACGGCCCCGCGCCCCCGGGTGTCCGGCCTCACCCGGGCCAGAACGTACGGGTCCAGGACGCCGGGCCCGGTTGCGGGAGGCGGGTCGCCGCGATGCGGGACGGGTCCGACCAGGCGTCGCGCGGGGACTCGGCGGGGGACGGCTCCGCCGCCGTCGCCGCGCGGGCCCTGACCACCGTCAGTGCCGCGGCCAGTTCTTCCGGGGTGGGGTTGCCCCGTACGACCTTGATGGTCACAGCGGCTCCTTACAGGGGGATGTTGCCGTGCTTCTTCGGGGGCAGGTTCTCCCGCTTGGTGCGCAACTGGCGCAGACCGCGGACGATGTGGCGGCGGGTGTCGGACGGCATGATCACCGCGTCGACGTAGCCGCGCTCGGCCGCCGTGTAGGGGTTGAGGAGGGTGTCCTCGTACTCCTGGATCAGGCGGGCGCGGGTGGCCTCGGCGTCGTCACCCGCGTCGGCGATGGTGCGCCGGTGCAGGATGTTGACCGCGCCCTGGGCTCCCATCACCGCGATCTGGGCGGTGGGCCAGGCCAGGTTGAGGTCGGCGCCCAGGTGCTTGGAGCCCATGACGTCGTAGGCGCCGCCGAAGGCCTTGCGGGTGATGACCGTGATGAGCGGGACCGTGGCCTCGGCGTAGGCGAAGATCAGCTTGGCGCCGCGCCGGATGATGCCGTCGTGCTCCTGGTCCACGCCCGGCAGGAAGCCGGGGACGTCCACGAAGGTGAGGACGGGGACGTTGAAGGCGTCGCAGGTGCGCACGAAGCGGGCCGCCTTCTCGGAGGCGGTGATGTCCAGGCACCCGGCGAACTGCATCGGCTGGTTGGCGACGATGCCGACCGGGCGGCCCTCCACGCGGCCGAAGCCGGTGAGGATGTTCGGCGCGAAGAGGGGCTGGGTCTCGAAGAACTCGGCGTCGTCCAGGACGTGCTCGATGACCGTGTGCATGTCGTACGGCTGGTTCGCGGAGTCCGGGACGACCGTGTCCAGCTCGGCGTCCTCGTCCGTGACCGCGAGGTCGGCCTCCTCGGGGAAGGCCGGGGGCTCGGAGAGGTTGTTGGACGGCAGGTACGACAGGAGCTGCTTGACGTACTCGATCGCGTCCTTCTCGTCGCCGGCCATGTGGTGGGCCACGCCCGAGGCGGTGTTGTGGGTGCGGGCGCCGCCCAGCTCCTCGAAGCCGACGTCCTCGCCGGTGACGGTCTTGATGACGTCGGGACCGGTGATGAACATGTGGCTGGTCTGGTCGACCATCACCGTGAAGTCGGTGATCGCGGGGGAGTAGACCGCGCCGCCCGCGCACGGGCCGACGACCAGGCTGATCTGCGGGATGACGCCCGAGGCGTGGGTGTTGCGGCGGAAGATCTCGCCGTAGGCGCCGAGGGAGGCCACGCCCTCCTGGATGCGGGCGCCGCCCGAGTCGTTGATGCCGATCACCGGGCAGCCGGTCTTCAGCGCGAAGTCCATCACCTTGACGATCTTCTGGCCGTAGACCTCGCCCAGCGCGCCGCCGAAGACGGTGAAGTCCTGGGAGAAGACGGCGACGGGGCGGCCGTCGACGGTGCCGTAGCCGGTGACGACGCCGTCGCCGTAGGGGCGGTTGGCGTCCAGGCCGAAGTTGGTGGAGCGGTGCCGGGCGAACTCGTCCAGCTCGACGAAGGAACCCTCGTCGAGGAGGAGGTCGATGCGCTCACGAGCCGTCAGTTTGCCCTTGGCGTGCTGTTTCTCGACGGCGCGTGCGGAACCGGCGTGCGTCGCTTCCTCGATACGGCGCCTGAGATCCGCGAGCTTGCCCGCGGTCGTGTGGATGTCGGGCTGCTGCTCTTCCGGCTCGGACATCGGGATGCGGCTCCCTGCCTGCTCAAAAGGGGGGACGGTTACTCGTTCGTAGAGTAGTGGGGGGCCCTCCGTTCGGCAGTGCGGTGTTTCCCACACCTAGGGTGGGTTGCATGACGCCCCGCGAATCCTCCTCCCCGGACGACGCCCGCCACAGCCGGTGGTCCGACCTGGACCGGCCGCCCCTCAGCCGCACGTCGCTGCGGCGGGGCCTGGTACGGGAGGGCGGGCTGTGGCGGCAGGTGGACGTGGTGCAGCGCACCGGGTCCACCAACTCCGACCTCGTGGCGCGGGCCGCCGCGGGGGACCTGGCGGAGGGCGTGGTCCTCGTCGCCGAGGAGCAGAGCGCCGCGCGGGGGCGCCTGGACCGGCAGTGGACGGCGCCGCCGCGCTCCGGGCTGTTCTTCTCCGTCCTGCTGCGGCCCGTCGAGATCCCCGTGGCCCGCTGGGGCTGGCTGCCGCTGCTCACCGGCGTCGCCGTGGCGACCGGGCTCTCCCGCGCCGCGGGCGTCGACACCGCCCTGAAGTGGCCCAACGACCTGCTGGTGACCGTCGGCGACGAGGAGCGCAAGGCCGGCGGCATCCTCGCCGAGCGGGCCGGCGACGACGGTGTCGTCATCGGCGTCGGCATCAACGTCTCGCTCCGCGCCGACGAGCTGCCGGTCGCCCGGGCCGGTTCGCTGGCGCTGGCCGGAGCCGTGAGCACCGACCGGGACCCGTTGCTGCGGGCGGTGCTGCGGTCGCTGGAGGACTGGTACGGGCGCTGGCGCGGGGCCGGGGGCGACCCGGCGGCCAGCGGGCTCCAGGAGACGTACGCGGCGGGCTGCGCGACCCTCGGGCGGATGGTGCGCGCGGAGCTGCCGGGCGACCGGTCGCTCGTCGGGGAGGCGGTGGCCGTGGACGGCGACGGGCGGCTGGTGATCGCGACGGAGGCGGGGGTGCGGGAACCGGTGGGAGCGGGGGACATCGTGCACCTGCGGTTGGCGTGAGCGCGGCCCCGGGGCACCCCCGGAGTACGGGACGCACGGGAGTGAGCTGGGGCACACCTGACGTAAAGTTGGGGCCGGTCGAACCTGACCGCGGCAGATCGGAAAGGCAACAGGCGTGACCGTCGACGACACCGGCTCCGGCGCGGACGGGGACGGCCGGGTGGACCCCGAGCCCGCCCCGGACTCCGCCGACCCCGGCGATGACCCGCTCGCGCTGCGCCTCGAAGGGCTGATCCTGGGCGCCGAGCGCCGCTACACGCCCTTCCAGGCCGCCCGCAGCGCGGGAGTCTCCATGGAGCTGGCCTCGCGTTTCTGGCGGGCCATGGGCTTCGCCGACATCGGTCAGGCCAAGGCGCTCACCGAGGCCGACGTGCTCGCCCTGCGGCGGCTGGCCGGCCTGGTGGAGGCGGGACTGCTCAGCGAGGCGATGGCCGTCCAGGTCGCCCGGTCCACGGGGCAGACCACCGCCCGGTTGGCCGAGTGGCAGATCGACTCCTTCCTGGAGGGCCTGACCGAGCCCCCGGAGCCCGGGATGACGCGCACCGAGGTGACGTATCCCATCGTCGAACTGCTCCTCCCCGAGCTGCAGGAGTTCCTGGTCTACGTCTGGCGGCGCCAGCTCGCCGCCTCGGCCGGCCGGGTGGTCCAGGCCGGGGACGACGAGGAGATGGTCGACCGGCGGCTCGCGGTCGGTTTCGCGGACCTGGTCGGCTTCACGCGGCTGACCCGGCGGATGGAGGAGGAGGAACTCGGCGAGCTGGTCGAGGCGTTCGAGACCACCTCCGCCGACCTGGTGGCCGCACGCGGCGGCCGGCTGGTCAAGACCCTCGGCGACGAGGTGCTCTACGCCGCCGACGACGCCGGCACGGCCGCCGAGATCGCACTGCGGCTCATCGAGACGATGGCCAACGACGAGACCATGCCGGAACTGCGCGTCGGCATCGCCTTCGGCACGGTCACCACCCGGATGGGCGACGTCTTCGGCACCACCGTCAACCTGGCCTCCCGGCTCACCTCGATAGCCCCGAAGGACGCGGTCCTCGTCGACTCGGCCTTCGCGGAGGAGCTGATCCGCACCGGGGACGCCCCCGCCTCGGAGGCCGCGGCCGCCGAGGAAGCGGCCGCCGCGGAGAAGGAGGGCGAGGAGCCGCCGGTCTACCGCTTCGCGCTGCAGCCGATGTGGCAGCGTCCGGTGCGCGGTCTGGGCGTGGTCGAGCCGTGGCTGCTCACGCGCCGGAGCGACGGCGACGGGGAGCCGTAGGCCGCCGACAGCCGGCGGCTCAGTCGGTGAGCAGGCCGGCCGATGACCGGTACGCACAGGCCCGGAATGTCGTGTTCCGGCACCGGTGGCGTGCTGTGGGCGCTGGCGGCGGTGTGGTCGGCGCGGGGCGGGCCGGCGGCCGGTCCGAGTGCGACGGGGAGCCGTAGGTCGTCGGGAGTCCTGGGCCGTCGGGAGTCCTGAGCCGGTGGTCGGTCCGAGTGGGGCGGGCAGCCGTAGGCCGTCGGGAGTCCCGGCCGTCGGGAGTCCTGGGTCGGCGGAGTCGGCTGTTCAGCCGGTGAGTAGGTCGACGCACAGGCCGATGACCGGTACGCACAGGCCGGGATCGTCGGGTTCGGGCACCGGTGGCGTGTTGTGGGGTGCCGGCGGCGGTGTGGTCGGGGCGGGGCGGGGCGGCGGCCGGTCCGAGTGGGGCGGGCGGGCGGTGCTCGGGGCGGGGGCGCGAGGCCGCTCGCCCTCTTCCTCCCGCTCGTGGTCCTCTTCCGGTTGCTTCTCGCGCGCGTGCCCCTCTCCCGGCTCCCGGTCCCCGGAGGCGTCCGGCCCGTCCGGGGCGCCGGTGGCCGGGGTGCCGCTCGTGGACGGGGCCGGTACGAGGCCGGGTATGAGACCCGGTCCGGGGGAGCCGCCGAGGCCGCCCATGACGGACGTCGCGACAGGGACCGGGCCGGGCTCCCCGCCTCCCGCGTCCGCGGCGCCGGACGCCGCGGACCGGTCGTCGCGGGCGGTGTCCCCGCCCACGTCCTCCGTGCGCGGCGCCGCCCCGGCACGGAGGCCGCCGCCCGTGTCACCGGGCGGTTCGGGCAGCAGGCGTACGAGGCTCAGGGCACCGGCCGCCAGGGCGAGGCCGCCGGCGAGCAGCAGTACCTTGCGGGGGCGTGGCCTGCGGTGCCGGCCGCGGCGGGACCACGCGTACCGCGGCGGTTCCGGCCGCGCGCCGGTCCTCGTGCCCGTGGCCGGAGCACAGGTCGTCGGTGTGCCGGTCGTCGGTGTGCCGGTCGTCGTCATGGTCCCTCCGTAAGTTGTTGGTCGGCCCGGGAGGGCCGGGTGTGGCTTATGGTTCTCTGCCTTCAGTGGCTTCCGAGGAGTGGCCGCCCGGCTCTCCGGGGCGC